>JBFKDA010000128.1:0-7985 GCA_041619955.1 Acidimicrobiia bacterium
CCCGCCCCGCCGCCGGCCACCGTGACCGCCACCCCGCCCCAGGGCGCGCCCATCCCGCGGCCCAACGTCCAGATCCAGCCGCGTGCCACCACCCCCGTCGACCCATTCGTGTTCCCGTGAGCAGGAAGGAGCTCCACCATGCCTGAGTACCTCGCCCCCGGCGTCTACATCGAGGAGCTCGCCACCGGGCCGGTCCCGATCGAGGGGGTGAGCACCAGCACGGCCGGCTTGATCGGCCAGACGGTGCGCGGCCCCACGGAGCCGCGCCTCGTGACGAGCTGGCTCGACTTCCAGCGGTGGTACGGCGGCCTCAGCGACCCCGACGGCCTGTCGTTCCTCCCCTTCGCCGCGAAGGGCTTCTTCGACAACGGCGGGCAGCGGGCGTACATCGCTCGCATCACGCCGGCGGCGGCCGTGGCGTCGGCGATCACCCTCCAGACCGCAGGCGCAGAGGACCTCATCCTCACCGCCCTCGGGCCCGGCGAGCTGGACAACCGGCTGTTCGCGTGGGTCGGCCCGCCGAGCAAGCAGGACCCCAACAACCCCGGGCAGCCCGACCCGGAGCGGTTTCGGCTGATCATCCTCTACTACGACGAGGTGCCGGACACCCTGCCGCTCGTCGACCCGCTCAACCCGGCCAACGCCGCCGACCCGGACCGGGAGGAGCCCGATGCCGTCGAGGACTTCGACGACCTCGAGTTCGACCCGGCCGGCGCCGACTTCGTGGTCACGGCTCTCCAGCGGTCGACGCTGGTCAGCGCCGCCTACAACCCGGCAACCAACACGCCGTCGCGCCCCAACGACACCGGTTTCGCCAACGGCGACCACACCTACGTGGCGGCCGCCGGCGGCGACAGCGGCATCGGCGGCGCAGCCAGCCTGCCGGCGGCGTTGCAGCAGGCGGACTTCGACGGCGCCGCTCCGACCCCCACGAGCCGTGGCCGCGGCCTCGCGGGCCTCGAGGCCATCGACGAGATCTCGCTGCTGTGCGCCCCCGACGAGGGGCACACCGGCGTCGCTCCCGCCGTCCGTACCGGGCTGCGCAACGCGTTGATCCTCCAGTGCGAGCAGCTCAAGGACCGCTTCGCGATCCTTCAGCTCACCCGAGATGCCGGCGGCGGCGTGCCCGCCAACGTCACGCCCCCGGCGAGCACCTCGTACGCCGCGGTGTATTACCCCTGGGTCCGCGTCGTCGACCCGTTCACCGGTGACACGCCACTGGTGCCGCCGGGCGGCCATGTCGCCGGCGTCTACGCCCGCACCGACATCGAGCGCGGGGTCCACAAGGCGCCGGCCAACGCGGTGGTGCGCGGGATCGTCACCGCCGACCTGCCTGGCAACCGCGGCCCGCTGGCCGTGGCAGTCACCAAGCAGCAGCAGGACATCCTGAACCCGCGGGGCGTCAACGTGATCCGGGACTTCCGGGCCGACCGGCGCGGCATCCGGGTCTGGGGCGCCCGCACCATGGCCGCCAACGCGCAGTGGAAGTACGTCAACGTCCGTCGGCTCTTCATCTTCGTCGAGGAGTCGGTGGAGGAGGGCACCCAGTGGGTGGTGTTCGAGCCCAACGACGAGCCCACCTGGGCGCGGGTGCGGCGGAGCATCACGAACTTCCTCACCAGCGTGTGGCGGAGTGGGGCGCTCATGGGGACCACCGCCGAGGAGGCGTTCTTCGTCAAGTGCGACCGCACGACGATGACCCAGGACGACATCGACAACGGCAGGCTCATCTGTTACGTGGGCATGGCCCCGGTGAAGCCCGCCGAGTTCGTGATCTTCCGGTTCAGCCAGAAGACCATCGAAGCGTCCTGATCCCAGCAAGGAGGAGATGACCCATGCCGGAAACCGGGGCACGCACCGACCCGTACTCAGCGTTCAACTTCCTCGTCGAGATCGACGGGGTGACCGTCGCCGGGTTCTCCGAGTGCAGCGGCCTGACCAACGAGACCGACCCGATCGACTACCGCAACGGGGACACCGACACCTTCGTCACCAAGCTCCCCGGCCTGCGCAAGTTCCCGATGATCGTGCTGAAGCGAGGCTTCACCGACAACCGGGACCTCTGGGATTGGCGCAAGACCGTCATCGACGGCCGCACCGAGCGCCAGACCGGCGTCATCACGCTGCTCAACGAGGCGCGTGAGCCGGCGCTGCGGTTCAACTTCCGGGAGGGCTGGCCCTCGAAGTGGGAGGGCCCGACCTTCAACGCCAAAACCAACGAGGTCGCCATCGAGACGCTCGAGATCTGCCACGAGGGGCTGGAGCTCGAGTGACGAGCCGGGGGCTGCTCGCCACCGGGCTCCTGCCCGGGGTCGACGACGTCGCCACCACCCGGTACGCGTACCGGGCCCCGGGGGTGTACGTCGAGTTCCCGCGTGCCCGGCGGGCGATCACCCCCCGCCGCACCGACATCACGGGCTTCGTCGGCATCGCCCGGCGCGGGCCCCTGCACGTGCCCGTGCGCGTCGAGAGCTGGGGTGAGTTCGTGGCGACGTTCGGCGCCCACATCCCGGCCGGGTACCTGGCCTACGCGCTCGAGGCGTACTTCGCCAACGGGGGCCGCACCGCGTGGGTCGTGCGGGTCGCCGACCCCGACACCGCCCGCCAGGCCACGCTCCAGCTCTCGCCGGCGCTCCGGCTGCGGGCCGCGTGGTCGGGCAGCGGCTCGGAGGTGCTCGCCAACCCCGGGACGTGGGCTAACCGGATGACGGCGCGGGTCGCCCGTAACGGCGGCGTGTTCGACCTCACCCTGCGGGACGCAGAGGGGATCACCGAGCAGTGGCGCAACCTCACCACCCTCGGGGCGCCGGCCGCCCTCAACGACCCCCGCACCGGCTCGCAGCTCGTGGAGGCCGTGCGCACCGGCGACGACCCGGCTCACCCCCCGGAGGGCGCCACGCAGTTCGAAGGCGGCGCCGACGGGCTGGCGAAGCTCACGATCGCCGACGTCCTCGCCGGCATCGCCCGGCTGGAGGACCTCGACGAGATCGCGATCCTCGCCGCCCCGGTCCTCCAGGAGGTCCCGCAGGTGCGGGTCCGGCGGCTGCCGCGCGACCCTCGCTGCGACGTGCTCGACGCCACCGGCCCGCCGCCGGCACCCGAGCCCGACCCGCCGGAGTTCCCGCCCAGGTTCACGGCACTGGAGATCCAGGCCGGCCAGCAGGAGTTGATCGCCCAGTGCGAGCGAACCCGCGACCGCTTCGCGATCCTCGATGCCCGCCGCCTGGACCGCGACCCCGAGCAGGCGGCCCGCTGGCAGCGCGACCTGGTCGCCAGCAGCTACGCCGCCATGTACTTCCCGTGGGTGCTGGCGCCCGACCCGCTGCGGCTCGGCGGCGACCTGGTGCGCCCGGTACCGCCCAGCGGCCACGTCGCCGGTGTCTACGCCCGTGGCGACCGGGCCGTGGGCGTGCACAAGCCGCCGGCCAACGAGGCGCTCGAGCTGGCCGCCGACGTGGCGTTCCGGGCCGACGACGTCGCCCACGGCGACGCCAACGTCCTGTGCCTGAACTTCATCCGCCCGTACCCGGGGCGGGGCATCCGGGTGGCCGGAGCGCGAACGCTGGCGTGCGCACCGCCGTGGCGCTTCGTCAACGTCCGCCGGCTCGTGGCCATGGTCGAGGAGGCCATCGAGGAGGACCTCGCCTGGGCCGTGTTCGAGCCGAACAACGCCGTGCTGTGGGCCGAGGTCGACCGGCAGGTGCGCGGCTTCCTCGACGACCTGTGGCGCGCGGGCATGCTCGACGGGGAGACCGCCGAGGACGCCTTCGACGTCCGCTGCGACGCCGAGACCAACCCGCCGGACCAGGTCGACCTGGGCCGGCTCACCTGCCTCGTCGCCCTCAACCCGCCGCCGCCCGCCGAGTTCGTGGTGGTGCGGGTCACGCTCAGCGCCGAAGGCGCCGAAGCGGCCGTGATGGAGAACGGAAATGCCTGAGACCGGCGCGCGCACCGACCCCTTCGTCGCCTTCCGGTTCGAGGTCACCTTCGACGGGCTGGCCAGCGGCGGCTTCGCCGAGTGCTCGGGCCTCCAGCTCGAGACCGAGGTGCAGGAGTACGCCGAGGGCGGCCAGAACGACCGCGTCCACAAGTTCGCCACGCGCACGAAGCAGGCGCCGCTCGTGTTGAAGCGCGGCATCGTCGACCGGGAGTTGTGGGACTGGTTCTTCGACGTCTCCCAGGGCAAGGCGCAGTTCCGCGACGGCACCGTGCTCGTGCGGGACCCATCGGGCAGCGAGATCGTCGCCGAGTGGCAGCTGCGGCGGGCCTTCCCCTCCAAATGGGCCGGGCCCGACCTCAACGCCGGGCAGTCGGCGGTGGCGATGGAGACGCTGGAGCTCACCCACAACGGCCTGGAACGGAGGACCTGAGGTGCCCGTGCACGTCGAGGAGATGGTGACCGAGGTGACCGTCGTCGACGGCGAGCTGCCCCTGACCAAGGCCCAGCTCGACAAGATCGCCGACTACGTCATCGCGTGCCTGGAGCAGCGCAAGAAGGACCGGGCGATGGGGCAGGCCGCCACGGCGCTGCGGCCGATGTCGGAGCCGCCGCCCCCGGGGTCGGGGGTGGTGTGACGTGCCCCTCGTCAAGGCGATCATCGAGATCCTCGACAAGGAGGTCATCGACCCCCGCAAGGGGCTGCTGCCGTTCATCCCCGTCCAGTTCAACCCCACCGAGTACACGCTGGCGAAGGGCGCCCAGATCGCCGACATCGCCATCCCCGGCATCGACTCGCCGATCCAGCAGTTCATTCGCGGCCAGACCGAGAAGCTGACGCTCGAGCTGTTCTACGACACCACCGACCTGGGCCGCGGCGAGCTCGCCGTGCCCGTCGACCTCCTCATCAAGCCCATCTACGAGCTGGTGAAGATCCAGCCGGCCACTCACGCCCCGCCCCGGGTACGGGTGATCTGGGGGCTGGGCCTGTCGTTCAAGGCGATCGTCGAGTCGGTGCAGCGCAAGTTCACGCTGTTCAACCCGATAGGCATCCCGTTGCGGGCGACGGTGTCGGTGTCGTTCCGGGAGTACAAGACGCTCGAGGAGCAGCTCTCCGAGCTCAACCTCCAGTCGGTCGACCACTCCAAGGCCCGCACGGCCCGCCAGGGAGACACGCTCAGCCGCATCGCGGCCTCGGCGCTCGGCGACCCGCGGGAGTGGCGGGCCATCGCCGACGAGAACCCCGGCGTCGACCCGCTCGACCCGGAACCGGGCCGCACCCTCTCGATCCCCGCCATCGAGGCCGGGCCGCCGGCGGTGAGGCGCTGATGGCCATCCCGATCTACACCGACCAGGACTTCTACGTCCCGTACTTCGAGGTGAAGCTGCGCGACGGCGGGTCGCTGGGCGACGACGTGGTGCGCGACATCACCCAGGTCTCGTACAAGGACGACATCACGTCGATCGACAGCTTCGAGATCACGATCAACAACTGGGATGCCGAGAACCGCGGCTTCAAGTACATCGACACCGACCTCTTCGACCCCGGCAAGGAGCTGGAGCTGTGGGTCGGCTACTACGGGCGGGACCGGCTCCAGCGGATGATCACCGGCGAGATCACCTCGCTGCGGCCCACGTTCCCCGCCTCCGGGCAGCCGACCCTGGCGATCAGCGGCCTGAACCTCCTCCACCGCTTCCGCAAGAAGCAGGAGTCGCGGGCCTACGAGAACATGACCGACTCCGAGATCGCCCGCGACATCGCCGGCCGGCTCGACGTGGACCTCCGCACCGACCCCGCCGCCGAGGCCACCGAGGAGCGCTTCGAGTACCTGTTCCAGGACAACGAGTACGACATCCTCTTCCTCCTCAACCGGGCCCGCCGCATCGGCTACGACCTGTTCGTCGAGGAGGGCGACACCGCCGGCACCCGCCGCCTCTACTTCGGCCCGTCGACGCGCATGGAGCGGCCCGCGTACGAGCTCGACTACGGCACGTCGCTGATCCAGTTCCAGCCCAACCTCTCCACCGCCAACCAGGTCGGCAAGGTGACCGTCAAGGGCTGGGACGCGAAGAAGAAGGAGCCGATCACCTACACGGCCAAGCGCAGCGAGCTGGCCACCAAGGGGGTCGGGAAGGAGGGGGGCAGCGACGCCATCGAGAACGCCGTGGAGTCCCGCGAGGAGGTCATCACCGACCGGCCGGTGCACACCCCCGACGAGGCCAAGACGCTGGCGATCGAGACGCTGGAGCGCATCGCCAAGGACCTCGTCACCGGCACCGGCTCGGTGGTCGGCCTGCCCGACATCCGGGCCGGCGGCGTCCTCCAGCTCACCGGGCTCGGCAAGCGCTTCAGCGGGCGGTACTTCGTGACCACCACCACCCACGCCGTCAACGACTCGGGGTACACCACCCAGTTCGGCTGCCGGCGGGAGGAGGTGGAGGGATGAGCCAGCAGCACAACGCGATCGTGATCGGCATCGTCGCCGACCTGGACGACCCGGAGCGGCTGGGCCGGGTACGCGTGAAGTATCCCAACAACGACGACCAGCTCAGCAACTGGGCCCGTATCGCCACCCCGATGGCCGGGGCGGACCGCGGGTTCCGCTTCACCCCGGAGATCGGCGACGAGGTGCTGGTGGCCCACGAGCAGGGCGACAAGCGGCGCCCCTACGTGCTGGGCGGGCTGTGGAGCACCGCCGACCCGCCGCCGCCCGACGACGGCGACCCGGTGGCCAACAACTGGCGATTCATCGTGTCGCGCAGCGGCCACCTGGTGAAGCTCGACGACACCACAGGCGCCGAGAAGATCGAGATCGTCGACCAGAGCGGCCAGCTCCACGTGGTGCTCGACTCGGCCGGCTCGAAGATCGAGGTCACCGCCGACGCCGGCGACATCGACGTGAAGGCGCCGGCCGGCACCGTGACCATCGACGCGATGACCGTGAACATCAAAGCCTCGGCGACGATGGACCTCGAGGCGGGCGGCGCACTGACCATCAAGGGCGCCGTCGTCAACATCAACTGAGAGGGGGTTGCAGCAATGGGACAACCGGCCGCGAAGCAGGGAGACCAGGTGACGGCGGTCGACATCCACCTGATCCAGCCGCCCGGCCCCACCGCGCCGGTGCCGGTGCCGCACCCCTTCAACGGGATCATCGACGGCGGGCTCAGCACCGACGTCAAGATCGAGGGCCGTCCCGCCGCCACCATCACCAGCACCGCCACCAACACCCCGCCGCACATCCCCCAGGGCGGCAGCTTCGTGATCCCGCCCACCAACATGGCCACGATCATCACCGGCAGCGGGACGGTCTTCATCAACAAGAAGCCGGCCGCCCGCACCGGCGACACCGCCACCACCTGCAACGACCCCGTGCCGCTGCCCGTCGGCTCGGTGGTCGCCGCCAGCACGGTGCTGATCGGAGGGTGACGATGGCACGCGAGTTCCTCGGCCGCGGCTTCACCTTCCCGCTGCTGCCGGACGCCGACGGGCGGCTGCGGTTGGTGGGCGGCGACGACCGCATCCGCCAGAGCATCTGGATCATCCTCGGCACCGCCCCCGGCGAGCGGCTGATGCGCCCCGGTTTCGGCTGCGGCATCCACGACCTCGTGTTCGAGCCCAACTCGGCGGCGCTGCGCGGGATGGTGGCGGCCCGGGTGCGGGAGGCGCTGGTCCGCTGGGAGCCCCGCATCGACGTGCTCGACGTCACCGTCACCACCGACGACGCCGAGCGCAACCACCTGTTCATCGGCGTGGACTACCGGGTCCGCAGCAACAACGCCTTCTACAACCTCGTCTACCCGTTCTTCGTCAACGAGGGCGTCGGCTTCCCCGCCGAGGCGAGCGTCTCGACCACCGGAGGTGAGGCATGACCCTTCCCGCCCCCATCCTCGACGATCGCCGGTTCGAGGAGCTGCTCCGGGAGCTCCAGCAGCTCATCCCGCGCTACACGCCCGAGCTGGCTCTCGGCGCGGAGGGCTGGACCGACTGGAACGAGAGCGACCCGGGCACCACGCTCCTCCAGCTCTGGGCCCACCTCGCCGAGAC
>JBFKDA010000129.1:0-7943 GCA_041619955.1 Acidimicrobiia bacterium
CGCCGACTGGAGCACCTGGCCGAACCACTCGCGTCGCACCGCGGCATCGCCGAACGCATCGGCGAACAGGCCGTCGAGCGCGGCCAGGTCGAGCAGGGTCTCGTTGACGTCGAAGACGACGACCACCCGCCGAATGTAGCCCACCCGGACGAGCGAACATGTGTTCGACTAGGCTGCGGGCCGATGAGCGGCACCCAAATCCGATGGGAGCTGGCCGGCGGCGACCGGCCCCAGCTCGCGATGTTCCCGGCCGCCGAGCGGGTGGTCGGCCGGGGCGAGTACCGCGGCCTCGAGTTCTTCCACGTCGAGGCGAAACGCCTCGTCAACCAGGTGCCCGCCGCCACCCGGCTCCCGTTCCGGTTCACGATCAACGCCTATCGGGGTTGCAGCCACGCCTGCACCTACTGCTTTGCGCGCCCGACCCATGCGTACCTCGGCCTCGACGCAGGCCGGGACTTCGAGACGAAGATCGTCGTGAAGGTCAATGCGGTGGAGCTGGCGAGGGCCGAGACGGCGCCCGGCCGCTGGGGCAGCGACCTGATCGCGATGGGCACCAACACCGACCCCTACCAGCCGGCGGAGGGCAAGTACCGCCTGACCCGGGGCATCGTCAAGGTGCTCGCCGAGCGGCGCATTCCTTTCTCGATCCTCACCAAGTCCCCCCTCGTGCTCCGCGACCTCGAGCTGCTCACCGCGGCCGCCCGCGAGGCGGACGTCTCGGTGAACTTCTCGATCGGGACGCTCGACGAGGAGGTCTGGAAGGCGACGGAGCCGGGCACCCCCCACCCGGGCCGCCGCGTCGAGGCGGTCGCCCGGCTGCGGGCAGCCGGGATCAGGTCGGGTGTCCTGGTCGCGCCGGTGCTGCCCGGGCTCAGCGACCGGCCCGACCAGCTCGAAGCCGTCGTCGCCGCCTGCGTCGCGGCCGGAGCCGACTTCGTGTCGCCGATGCTGCTCCACCTCAAGCCCGGCGTCCGCGAGGAGTACCTGGGCTGGCTCGCAGCGACCCGGCCCGACCTGATGGCGCTGCACGAGCGCCGCTACGCCGGGCGCTCCTACCCGGCGGCAGCCGATCAGCGCCAGCTCGCCGAGCTGGTCGCCGGGCTCGTCCGCAAGCACGGCGGACGGGTCGCGCGCCGGCCGCGGCCGCCCCGGCCGCAGCCTGCGCAGCCGGCCGGCCGCCCCCACCAGCTCGCCTTCGGGGGCTGAGAGCGCCGGCGCTACGCTCCCGGCGCATGATCGCGCTCTCCGGGCCGTTCTACGCCGCCGCCCTGCTCCTGGCCGCCGCCGGGGCGTTCAAGGTGCTGCGGCCGGGCCCCGCCGCCAGGGCGCTGGCCGCGATGCGGGTGCCAGCACCGCCGCTGGCCGCCCGGCTGCTCGGTGCCGTCGAGTTGGCCGTCGCGGCGGCGGCTTTCTCCGGAGGTCGGCCGGGCGCCGTTGCGCTGGCCGTCACGTACGGCGCCTTCGCGGTGTACGCGCTGCTGGCCGGGCGCCGGGCGGCGGACTGCGGATGCTTCGGCTCGACCACGCCGCTCGGCGGCGTCCACGTCGCCGTCGACGCCGGCCTCGCCGCGGTGGCGGCCGCGGTCGCCGTCGAACCGCTCGGCGCGCCGAGGGAGGTCCTCGCCGCCACCCCGCTGGCGGGCATCCCGCTCACCGTCCTGGCGCTGGTGACGGCGTACCTCCTCTACGTGACGCTCACGGGCTACGCCGACCTGCGCTCCGCGCAACAGGCCCGATGACGGCACGCTCGGCCAGCCTCACCGCCCGGGCGTCGCGGCTGCTGGCGGCGCGTGTCTCCCGCCGCGGGTTCCTGACCCGCACTGCCCTGGTCGGCGCGGCGCTGGCCGCGGCACCGGCGCGCTTCGTGCTTCGGCCGGGCACGGCGTGGGCGGCGGTGTGCTCGTGCGACGGCAGCTCGTGCAGCTGCTCGGCGCGGTGCTGCGATGGCTGGACCGAGTTCTGCTGCACGATCTACGGCGAGAACGCCTGCCCCACCGGCACGGTGCCGGCGGGCTGGTGGAAGGCCGACGGCTCCGGCTTCTGCGTCGAGGGTGGGATCGACCGGCCCCGCTACTACCTCGACTGCAACGCCACCGGCGAGCTCGCATGCACCTGCCAGTGCGCCCTGGGCGACTGCGGCAACCGCGGCACCTGCTGCACCGACTTCCGCTACGGCCAGTGCCACCAGGAGCGAACCGACGTCGGGCGGCTCGTCTGCCGGGTGGTGACCTGCACGCCTCCCTGGGAGCTGGACGCCACCTGCACGACGGCGGTGGCCACCGACAACGCCACCCGCAACCATCACGCCGCATGCCTCGAACCGGTGCGCTCCCCGGTCGGCGAGCCGCTGCCGGTGGGGTCGCCGATCGCCGGCGACTGGGACGGCGAGGGCTTCGACCTGCCGGGGGTCGTCCGTGACGGCGTCTGGTACCTCGGCGACCGCGACGGCGCGGTGGCGTCGTCGTTCAGCTACGGAAACGCCGGAGATACGCCGGTGGTCGGCGACTGGAACGGCGACGGCATCGACACGCCCGGCGTGGTGCGCGGCGACACCTGGTACCTCCGCAACGACAACTCGGCGGGCCCTGCCGACGTCGAGTTCGTCTACGGCAACCCGGGTGACACCCCGGTGGTCGGCGACTGGGACGGCGACGGCATCGACACTCCGGGCGTGATCCGTGCCGGCGTTTGGTACGTCAAGAACGCCAACACCCCGGGTGCCGGCGAGTCGGTGTTCGCCTACGGCAACCCGGGTGACACCCCGGTGGTCGGCGACTGGACCGGCCGCGGTGCCGACGGCCCGGGAGTGGTCCGGGGGGCCACGTGGCACGTCAAGGACGCCGCCACCTCCGGCATCGCCGACCGCAGCTTCAGCTACGGCAACCCGGGCGACCCGCCGGTCGCCGGGGACTGGGACGGCGACGGCGCCGCCGGTCCGGGAGTGGTGCGCGGCGCCGTCTGGCACCTCCGCAACATGGCCTCGACCGGGCCGGCCGATCGGGTGATCGGTTCGTGACGGCGCTCGTGCTGGCGCTGGCCGCCGCCGTCGGCCTCCTGGCGCTGCTGGTGGCCGGCGTGCTGCGCAGCCACGCCGAGATCCTGCGCGTCCTCCACGAGCTGGGCGTGGAACAGGACGACCTGTTCGGCCCCGGCGGCCAGCCGGTCCCGGGGCCGGCCCTGGCGCGACGGCCGGGTGTGGCGGTCACCGACGTCGCCGGCTCGACCCCGGCTGGCGGCGCCGTGCACGTCGGCGTCGTGGGTGCCCCGCACCCTACGCTGCTGGCCTTCCTGTCGACGGGCTGCGCGGCGTGCACGCCGTTCTGGGAGGGCCTCGGCGGCCGCCCGCTCGAGCTGCCCGATCCCGCCACGCGGGTCGTCGTGGTCACCAAGGGCCCGGAGGCCGAGAGCCCGGCCGACGTCACCGCCCTCGCCAACCCCGACGTCAAGCTGGTCATGTCGACCGCGGCGTTCGAGGAGTACCAGGTGCCCGCCACCCCCTACTTCGTGCTCGTCGACGGGCCGACCGGCACCGTCGCAGGCGAGGGCTCGGCGGCCGGCTGGGCCCAGCTCACCGGCCTCGCCCGGCGGGCCGGGCGCGACCGGCGTGCCCGCCGCCGCTTCGCCGACCGCCAACGGGATACCGACGCCGAGCTGGCAGCCGCGGGGCTGGAGCCCGGCGACCCGGCGCTCCGGCCCCGGCCCCGGGCATGAGCCCGGCCGTGCTCACCGCCGGTGGCGTGATGCTGGCGCTGCTCGCCGCGGTGCGGTCGAGCTGGTCGCCATGAGGGGAGTCGATGCTGGCCAGCATCCACCCGCTCGGCGAGCGGGCTCGTGGCAGCCGATGGGGGGTCACCGTGGCGTCGTACGTGGCCGGCGCGATGCTGGGCGGCGTCGCCGTCGGCGCCATCGCCGGTGGCGTGGGGTTGGCGGCCCACCTGCTGGTGCCCTGGTCGCCCACGATGGCCGCCGCCGCTGCGCTTGCGCTGGGGAGCGCGGGAGCGCTCGTGGACGCTTCGCCCCGGCTGCGACTGCCCTCCCCCGCCCGCCAGGTCAACGAGGACTGGCTGACCCGCTACCGGGGCTGGGTGTACGGCGCCGGGTTCGGCTTCCAGCTCGGGCTGGGCGTCGCGACCATCGTGACCTCCGCGCTCGTCTACGTGGTGCTGGGCGTGGCGGTGCTCACCGCGTCGGGCGCGTCGGGAGCTGCCATCGGGTTGGCGTTCGGCTTCGCCCGCGGCGCGGTGCTGCTGGCCCCTGTCGGGGTCCGGCGCGTGGAGCAGCTCCGGCGCTTCCACCGCCGGCTGGCGGCGTCGGCGCCGGCGGCTCGGCGCCTTGCGATCGGTTCGCAGGTCGTGCTCGCCGTGGTCGCCGCAGGGGCGCTGGCATGAGGCGACGCTGACGGTGGAGGCGCTCGGGGTGCGCGTGGACGTCCCGCCCGGCTGGGACGGCGAGATCTACCCGGCGGCGACGCCGGAAGGCGCGCTCGTCGCCGCGGGCGAGCCGCGGGCCGTGGTGCACCTCGCCACGTTCCCGCTGCCGCCGCAGCGGGGCGACTTCGGCTCGGAGGCCGCCGCGGCGATGCGGCCCGGCGACGTGATGGTGATGCTGTTCGAGTACGAGCGTTCGAGCGCGGCGCAGCCGCTGTTCGACCACCAGGGAATGCCGACGCTCGCCCCCGGGGACTTCAGCGATCGCACGATGCCGCGCCGGCGCCTGGGGATCGTCGGGGCGCAGCGGTTCTTCGCCACGGCCGGCCGGGCGTTCTGCCTCCACGTGCTGTTGGGGGCCGGCGGCGCCGATGCGGCGCTGGTCCGCGTGGCCAACGATATCGCCGCGTCGATCGCGATCTCTTGACCGGTCAGCCGTCGTCCGGCTCGTCGGTGAGCTCGTCCTGGAGCGTGGAGACCTGCCACTCGGCGACCGACAGCTGCTTGCGCAGATCGGCACGTTCGGCCTCGGCCGCGGCGAGCTGGGCGGTCACCTTTGCGAGCTCGGCCGCCGTCCCGTCGTCGGCCGCCTTGGGGCGCGGCTCGGCCTGCGGCTGCGGCAGGCGGGACGTCGCCGGCTTGCGATCGGCGCCTCCTCCGACCGACGCCCACAGCCGCCCGATCACGATGCCGATCAACGTCGCGATGAGCAGGAACGCCACGATCTCCGTGGCTGCGTAGAGCGCTCCTCGCATCACTGTCCTCCTTCGGCCGGTCCGAATGCGAACTCGATCCGGCGATTGGTGGCCCGTCCGGCGTCCGTGGCATTGTCGCCGATCGGTCGGGTTTCACCGAAACCTACGGCCGTGAGCCGCTCGGCTGGGACGCCCAGCCCGACCAGGAAGTCCACCGCCGACTGGGCCCTTGCCTCGCTCAACCGCTGGTTGAACGCGTTCGAGCCTATCGAATCGGTGTGGCCCTCGACCACGAGGCCCAGGGTCGGGTTACGGGTGATGATCCCCGCGGCGGTGCCCAGCAGCTCCTGGAGCTCCGGCGTGAGCTCGGCGGAGCCGGAGGCGAACGTCGCGCCCCCGCGCAGGTTGCCGGTGATGACGTCGCCGTCGATCTGGAACTCCCATTGCGGGATCGGGGCGAACTGGATGAAGACCAGCGGGATCCGGAACACCGTGAACTCGGCGCTGACGTCGTCGCCCACGGCCAGCTCGCTCGTGACGTTCTCGGCTCCGAACGCTTGAGCGGCGGCGCCGAGGATGCGGTCCACGGCGGCCTGGTCGGGCATCGCCCCGGCGATCGCGACGGTGCCGTCGCCGGGCGCGGACGCGGTGAAGAACGGCGGGTTCTGGCCGGTGATCGAGATGTCCGACTGGAGGGGCACGTCGGGGCCGAGCACGGCCGCGAGCGAGCCTTCGAGCCGGGCCGCCTTCTCGGGCGTGGCGGCCGTGGCGACGATCGTCGCCCCGGACCCGTCCAGCCGCAGCTCCGCCTCGCCGACCGTTGGCAACACTGCGACGGCGCGAGGCGCGCCGGCGAGCCATGCGGTCGGCGGGACGCTCTCGTCGACCGCCAGCGTGTTCTCGACGAAGGGCGCATAGATCAGGTCGGCGACGGCGGCCACCCCGGCCGCCACCTCGGCACTGGGGACGACACCGTCGACGGTCAGCGTCCCCCCGGCCAGCCGGGCGGTGAGCACCGACTCGGCCGGAGCCGGCGGCGCGGTGGTCGTCGTCGTCTCGGGCGGGGGCGCGGTGGTCGTCGTGGTCTCCGGCGGCGCAGTGGTCGTCGTGCTCGTGCTCGCCGGCGGGTCGGTGGCCGGCGGCGCAGTCGACGCTGGCGCCGGGTCGTCGAGTGCCACGATCGCGGACGACGCGTCGACGCGCCGCACGCCATCGAGGCCGCGCAACACCTCCTCCGCCCGGGCGGCATCGGCTGCGGTCTCGGCGCGTACCTCGACGTCGCGGCCGTCGACCGTGAGGTCGGCGGTGATGCCCGCCTCCGCGAGCGCGGTGGCAGCGCGGTCCCCGACGTCGGATTCGTTGGCCCCGACGCCCCACGCGACGGCTGCGACCGCGACGACGATCCAGGCGAGTCCGACCCAGAGCACCCAGCGGGGCGGCCGGCGGGATGGGGATGAGGTGGTCATGATCGGCTCTTTCGGGGAGGCAGGCGGCGTCGGCCGGCCCTGCGTGCATCGGCACGTCCCCGGAAGGGTTGAAGCGGTTTCCGACGACCGACGTAGGAAGCGCCAGGACTGCGGGGGCCGGTATCGTGGCAGCCGCGTCCGGGTAGGAAACCGGGCCCAAGACGACTGCGAGCAACCGTGACCAATCGATCCAACCCGGACTCGGACAGCCAGGCGCCCGGCTGGCGCGTGGAGGGCATGCCGGACGGCGGCAAGCCCGACGACCGCCGACCCCGCGGGTGGATGGCCCGTCTGCCGGGCGGCCGCTGGTTCCTCGTGATGCTGCTGATCCTCTTTGCCGTCAACTGGCTGGTCTCGAGCGCGCTGCTGGGCCCGCAGGAGCGCATCCTGGTCCCGTACACGCTCTTCCTGGAGGAGATCGCCGCCGGCAACGTGGAGTCGGTGACGTCGACGGGCGAGACGATCCAGGGCGTGTTCAAGACCGAGGTCGCCGATCCCGAGGACGCGGCGGCGGCGGCCACCCAGTTCGAGACGGAGCGCCCCGCGTTCGCCGACGACGACCTGCTGGGCGTGCTGGTGGCGGCCGACGTCAAGGTCAACGCCGAGCCCCCCGACCGGGCCACGCCGCTGTGGCAGCAGCTCGTGTTCGGCTTCGGCCCCACCTTGCTGCTGCTGTTCCTGCTGTTCAGCTTCTACCGCCGGAGCGCGGGGATGGGCGGCATCGGCGGGCTGGGTCGCAGCCGGGCGAAGCGGTACGACGCCTCGGGCGCGAGGGTCACGTTCGAGGACGTCGCCGGCATCGAGGAGGCCGAGAACGAGCTGGTCGAGGTGGTGGATTTCCTGCGCACGCCGGAGAAGTACACGCGGCTCGGCGGGGCGATCCCCAAGGGGGTGCTGCTGAGCGGCCCGCCGGGGACCGGCAAGACCCTGCTGGCGAGGGCCGTGGCCGGCGAGGCGAACGTGCCGTTCTTCTCGATCTCGGCGTCGGAGTTCATCGAGATGGTGGTGGGCGTGGGCGCGAGCCGGGTGCGCGAGCTGTTCAACCAGGCGAAGGAGGCGGCGCCGGCGATCATCTTCATCGACGAGCTCGACTCCATCGGGCGGGCGCGGGGCGGGGCGATGTCGTTCGGCGGCCACGACGAGCGGGAGCAGACCCTCAACCAGATCCTCACCGAGATGGACGGCTTCACCGGGTCGGAGGGCGTGATCGTCGTCGCCGCCACCAACCGGCCCGACGTGCTGGACTCGGCGCTGCTACGGCCGGGCCGCTTCGACCGCCACGTCCACGTCAGCCCGCCGGATCACACGGGGCGCAAGGCGATCCTCGAGGTGCACACCCGGGGCGTGCCGCTCGA
>JBFKDA010000130.1:0-7940 GCA_041619955.1 Acidimicrobiia bacterium
CAACCTGGCGTCGCGGGGGTACGTTCTCGAAGAGGGCCGCATCGTCCACGAGGGGGCGTCGGCGGACCTGCTCGCCGACGAGCGGCTGCAACGCGCCTACCTGGGGCTCTGACGGGCTCTCCTCAGCCCTCCCAGGCGGCGATCTGGCGCTGCACGTCGGCGGCGTCGAACCAGGCGTTCTCGTAGCAGATGAGCCCGTGGCGTAGCTCGAAGACATGCAACTCGTCGACCACGTAGCGGCCGCCCTCCCCGGTGAACCGCTTCACCGACGTCAGCGCCACGTCGGGGATGGCGTCGATGATCGACGAGTACACCGCACCGACCTCGTCCTTGCCGTGGAACGGTGCGTCGGGGTGGGTGACGTCCTCCCACACGATGTCGTCGGTGTACGTCGCCAGCGTCGCCTCCACGTCGTGGGCGTTCTCGGCGGCGAAGTGGCGGTCGATGACATCCACCGGCCGAGGCTCAAACGAGCCGCCGGCGAGCGCCTAGGTCGCTCCCGGTATCCAGTCGGTGCCGGCCAGCGGCACCCTGGCCATCGCCGCGGCCTCAATTGTCAGCGCACGGAGATCCTCGGGCTCGAGGTTGTGGACGTCGGACTTGCCGCACGCCCGGGCCAGCGTCGTCAGCTCCATGGTGAGGGCCTTGAGATAGTTGGCGACGAGCATGGCGCCGCGCTCCGGATCGAGTCGCCGCTCGAGTTCGGCCTCCTGCGTGGTGATCCCCATCGGACAGAGGCCGGTGTGCATGTGGTGGCAGTACCCCGGTTCGGTGCCGAGCGCCCGATAGTCGTCCGTGGCGTCGACCTGTTCGCCGTCGCGTTCGTAGTACCGGCTGTTGCAGCCCAGCGCAACGAGGGCGGCCGAGCCGATCGACACCGCATCGGCACCGAGTGCCAGCGCCTTCGCCACGTCGGCGCCCGAACGAATCCCTCCCGACACCACGAGCTGCACCTCGTCCTCCTTGCCAATGTCCCGGAGCGCCTCGGCGGCGATCCGGACCGCGGCCAGCGTCGGGATGCCAGCGTGCTCGATGAAGACGTTCTGCGTCGCCGCGGTCCCGCCTTGCAGTCCGTCGACCACCACGACGTCAGCGCCCGCCGCCACCGCGAGCTTCACGTCGTTCTCGACCCGGGTGGCGCCGAGCTTCACGAATATCGGCTTCTCCCAGTTCGTAGCCTCGCGCAGCTCCTCGATCTTGATAGTGAGGTCGTCGGGACCGGTCCAATCCGGGTGCCGGGCCGCCGACCGCTGGTCGATCCCCGCCGGCAGGGTGCGCATCTCGGCCACCCGCTCGCTGACCTTGACGCCCAGCAGCAACCCGCCTCCCCCTGGCTTGGCGCCCTGGCCGACGACGACCTCGATGGCGTCGGCCCGCTTCAGGTCGGTCGGGTTGAAGCCGTATCGCGACGGGAGGCACTGGTACACCAGCTTGTCCGAGGCCGCGCGTTCCTCGGGCGTCATGCCGCCGTCACCGGTGGTCGTCGACGTGCCGACGATCGTGGCGGCGCGGCCGAGCGCCTCCTTGGCGTTGGCCGACAGTGCCCCGAAGCTCATCCCGGCGATGGTGATCGGGATGCTCAGCTCCAGCGGGTGGGAGGCGAACCGCGATCCCAGCACCGTGGCGGTGTTGCAGCGCTCTCGGTAGCCCTCGAGGGGGTACCGAGAGGCCGAGGCGGTGAGGAACACCAGATCGTCGAACGTCGGAAGGACGCGCTTGGCGCCGAAGCCCCTGATCTCGTAGCGGCCCTCGGCGGCCATGCGTTGGATCTGGGCGACGACCTCGGGCGGGAACGAGTAGTTGTGGCGGCGGGCGTCCATCGGTAGCGGGCGGTCGCCGACCATCAGTACCTGTGATCCTTGAGCGCGTCGAAGTGATAGAGCGTGCGGGCCGATGCCACCCGGGTGACGTCCTCGGGGCTGACGTGATCGAATCCAGCCGCCTCCACAAGGTGCTTCACGACCGCAACGTCGTCGTCGGAGGTTTCCTCGACGCGGGCATCGGCTCCGAGGGAGGCGATGCCGCCGGCCACGTAGATGACCGCCTCGTAGAGGGAGTCGCCCAGGTCCTTGCCGGCATCCCCGCCGATGAGGATCGTCCCGGCCTGCGCCATGAAGCCGCTGACGTGGCCGACGTCGCCGGCGACGACGAGGGTGCCGCCCTTGAGAGAGATCCCGGCACGGGAGGAGGCATCCCCGTGGATGACGACCATGCCGCCGTGGCTCGATGCTGCCGCGCACTCGGACGCGTTGCCGCGCACGGTGACGGTGCCGCCCATGAGGTTCTCTCCCACCGACCAGCCGACGAAGCCGTCCACGGTCACGTTCGGGCCGTCGCAGAGCCCGCCGATGAAGTAGCCGGCGTTGCCGGCGATCGTCACGTCGATGGCTCTGTCGAGACCCACGACCAGGTTGTGCCGGCCCTTGGGCTCGGTGATCGTCACGTTGGTCCCGGCCGGCAAGGAGGCCAGGGCTTCGTTGATCTCTCTCGTGGTCAGCTCGGCACAGCTCAGCGTGACCACACGTGCACCTCCTCCGGCATCGGCTCGAAGACGCGGGCCTCGTCGATGCCCGGCAGGTCGGCGAGGGCGCGATACTCCGAGGCCATCGCCACGTAGGCACCGGTCTCCGCGATGACGGCGGGCTTGCATGCGAAGGGGTCGCGGACGACGGCGAACCCATTCGGGGCACCGATGAGCAGGGTGTAAAAGCCGTCGAGCGCTCCCATCATCGCCCGGATCGCGTCCTCCAGGCCGCAGCCATTCGCCATGCGATGCGCGATGAACCGGGCGGCGACCTCCGAGTCATTGTCGGTGTCGAACGAAATGCCCGCAGCGTGGAGACGGCGCCGCACCGACGCGTAATTCGAGAAGCTGCCGTTGTGCACGAGACACACGCCGTCGCCCGCCACGAACGGATGGGAGTGAGCGGTGGTCACGGCGCTCTCGGTCGCCATCCTGGTGTGCCCGATCCCCTGGTAGCCGGAGCGGCTTGCGATGTCGTAGCGAGCGCAGATCTCGGTGGGCGTGCCGACGTCCTTGTAGATCTCCATGGTCCCGTCGTATAGCGCGATGCCGGACGAGTCGGGGCCACGCTCGCTCATCGCAACGAGCATCGTCGTCATCAGCTCGCCGAGGCGCGGCTCGAGCGCCTCGTCTTTGAGATGGAGCCCGACCAGGCCGCACATGGTCAACTGATACTACACGCTGTTTCACCTCAAGTAACAAGCCGCTAGGGTTCCCACCGTCCGATGCGGGGGAGGAGGAAGGCATGGCCGACGCGCATGACGACCTGAGAGACCGGGCGGAGGACGACGGCATCGAGTTCTTCTTCGCCATGTTCGTGGACATGCACGGCAAGCCGTGCGCCAAGCTGGTCCCGGCCAGCTCGTACGAGATGCTCGTCCAGGACGGGGTGGGGTTCGCCGGGTTCGCCGCGGGCCCGATGGGTCAGAGCCCGGCCGATCCGGACATGATCGCCATCCCCGATCCGGCGACGTACACCCCGGCGCCGTGGCAGCCGGGGCTCGCCGTGCTCCAGTGCGACATCCACGTCGAAGGCGAGGAGTGGCCCTATTCGCCACGCATCATCCTGAAGAGGCAGCTCGCCAAGCTGGCGGAGCGGGGGATGGTCTTCAATGTCGGAGTCGAGGCGGAGTACTTCCTTGTTCGCCGCAACGAGGACGGCTCGATCTCCGTCGCCGACCCGCTCGACGTGGCCGCCCAGCCCTGCTACGACGCCAAAGGGCTGATGCGCATGTACGACCACCTGACGACGGTCTCGACGTACATGAACCGGCTCGGCTGGTCGAACTACGCCAACGATCACGAGGACGCGAACGGCCAGTTCGAGCAGAACTTCGAGTACGCCGATGCGCTGACCACCGCCGACCGAGCGATCTTCTTCCGCTTCATGGTCCACCAGCTCGCCCACGAGGCCGGCCTGGCAGCGACGTTCATGCCGAAGCCGTTCTCGCACCTGACGGGCAACGGCCTCCACGTGCATTCGAGCCTCTGGAGCGAAGAGGGCGACCCGGTGTTCCGCGACGATGACGACCCGCGCCGCCTCGGCCTGTCCGCGGGCGCCTATCACTTCATCGGCGGCCTCATCGACCACGCGCTGGCCATTTGCGCCGTGACCGCGCCCACGGTCAACTCCTACAAGCGGATCGGGGTCGGCGCCCCGGCGTCGGGCGCGACCTGGGCCCCCACCTACGCCACCTACGGCGGGAACAACCGCACGCAGATGCTCCGGGTACCCGAGCCGGGCCGCGTCGAGAACCGGGCGGTAGACGGATCGGCGAACCCCTATCTGGCACTCACCGCGATGTTGGCCGCCGGGCTGGACGGCATCGACCGAGCGCTCGACCCGGGCGAACCCAACCAGGAGAACCTGTACGAGCTGTCGCTGGCGGAGATCCGGGAACGGGGCATCGCCGTGATGCCGCAGACGCTGGCGGAGGCGGTCGACCACGCCGTGGGCAACGACATGCTCCGCGCCGCCCTCGGCGAGGTGCCGGGCGGCGACTACCTCGACTACTACGCCGCGACCAAGCGGGCCGAGTTCGCCGACTACGAGGCGCAGGTGACGCCCTGGGAGATCGACCGCTACCTGACGCACCATTGACCGCCGGGACGTCACCTGAGTCGACGGAGCTGGAGCTCGCCCTCGGCTCGATCATCGGGCAGCGGGTGCGGGAGTACCGCCAGGAGCTCGGCCTCACCGTCGGCCAACTGGCCGGCCAGGCGGGCATGTCCAAGGCGATGCTGTCGAAGATCGAGAACGCCCGGACCTCACCGAGCCTGGCGACGCTGGCGCGGCTGGCGACCGCCATCGAAGTCCCGATCACCGCGTTCTTCCGCGGGCTGGAAGAGGAACGGGAGGCGTTGCACGTGCCGGCGGGTGAGGGCCTCGACATCGTGCGCCAGGGGACTCGCGCCGGCCACCGCTACCAGCTCCTCGGCAGCAACCGCGGGGCGCACAAGCGTATGGAAGCGGTGCTCATCACCCTCGAGGAGCGTTCCGAGGTCTTCCCGCTGTTCCAGCACCCGGGCACCGAGTTCCTCTACATGCTCTCGGGTGAGATCGAGTACGGGTACGGGACGGCGCGATACCGGCTGCGACGAGGCGACGCGTTGCAGTTCGACGGCGAGGTCGCCCATGGCCCGACCCGGATGATCCGGCTGCCCGCCCGCTTCCTCTCGATCAAGGCGTACGGCACGGTGCCCGAGGGACGCTGAGTGTCAATGGGACGGCGGGACGTAGCCCTCCAGCGGCTGGACGAGGATCCCGCCGTCGACGACGAGGAACTCCCCGGTCACGAACGAGGCCAGATCGGACGCCAGGAACACCACGGCGCGCGCCACGTCGTCCGGGTCGCACAGCCGATGCATCGGCGTCCGGTCCTTGATGCCGTCCCACTGCGCCGCGACGTCGATCCCCTCAGGCGCTCCCGCGGTGACGAGCGCGATCGCGCCCTCGGTCATCGCGGCTCCGGGGCACACCGCGTTGACCCTGATCCCTCTGCGTGCCAGCTCCATCGCCAGCGACCGGGTCAGGCCGCCGATGGCGTGCTTCGACGTCGTGTAGTGGGAGAGGCCCTCGGCTGACGACGTGAACGCGTCGACCGAGGCGATGTTGACGATGGCGCCGCCCTTGTCGTCGGCCACCATGCGCTGCACCACCTCTTGCGTGACGTGGAAGGTCCCGACGACGTTCACGGCGAGCGTGTCGACGAACTCGTCGGGCGGCATCTGGGCGAAGAAGTAGTTGGAGAAGATGCCGGCGTTGTTCACGAGAACGTCGATCCGCCCGGTGGGCTCGCATGCGGCCGCGATCAGGTCGGCCACCTGCTCGCGGTTCACGATGTCGACGTGGTGGGGTACAGCGTCGTAACCGAGCTCACGAAGGCGCGCCGCAGCCTGGTCGGCGCCTTCCTCGTTCCGATCCGCCACCACGACCACCGCTCCCGCCTCGGCGAGCCGCCGGGCGATGGCTGCGCCGAAACCCTGCGCGGCGCCGGTGACCACCGCACACCGGCCGTCCAGACTCATCAGATCCGTGAGGCTGGGTAGCGTCACTCGTTCCACTCCCTTCGGCTCGGTCCCGCCAGCCGATGTGGCACATGGGCGGCCATCACGCCGACGCGGTCCCGTCGCCGCTCAACGTCTGGTTCACGGCTTCGACGATGCGCTCCACGCTCGGGATGTAGGCGTCCTCCAGCGGCGGGCTCAAGGGCACCGGCGAATGCGGCGCCGTCACCCGGCGTACCGGAGACTTCAGGGCTGAGAAGGCGTGCTCGCTCGCCAGCGCGGCGATGTCGGCGGCGATCGAGCAGCGCGGCGGGCTCTCGTCCACGACCACCAGGCGGCCGGTCTTCCGGACCGACGTCAGGATGGTCTCCTCGTCCAGCGGCGAGAGGGTGCGCGGATCGATCACCTCGACGCCGATGCCGTCTTGCGCGAGGCGCTCTGCCGCGGTTTCGGCCCGCTGTCGCATCACCGAGATCGCCACGACCGTAACGTCGCTGCCCTCCCGTACCACCTCGGCGCTGCCCAGCGGCGTCGCGAACGGCTCCTCGGGAACGTCGCCCTTGAGGTTGTAGAGGCCCATGTGCTCGAAGAACAGCACGGGGTTGTCGTCGGCGATGGACGCCATCAGGAGGCCCTTGGCATCCCGGGGCGTTGCCGGCACGACCACCTTCACCCCCGGGATGTGCGTGAACAGCGAGTAGAGCGTGTCGGAGTGCTGGCCAGCCGCCCCGAGCCCGGCGCCCATCGCCATGCGCAGCACGACCGGCACGTTGGCTTGGCCGCCGAACATGTAGCGCATCTTGGCGGCCTGGTTGAAGATCTGGTCGAACGCCAGCGGCGTGAAGCTCGACCACATCATGTCGGCCACCGGACGGATACCTGCCGCCGCGGCGCCGATGGCGACGCCGGCGATGGCGGCCTCGGAGATGGGGGTGTCCCGCACCCGGCTGCCGCCGTACTCCGGGTACAGCGCCTTGGTGACGCCGAACGACCCGCCCATCGCCCCCTCGTACGGCGGCCCCAGCCCCGCGCCTCCGACGATGTCCTCCCCAATGACGATGACATCGGGATCGGCCGCCATGGCCTGGAACATGGCCTCGCCGATGGCGTGCGCGCCGGAGACGATCCGCTCAGTCATGGCCCGCTCGGCGCATAGACGTACTCGGCGACATCGGCGCCGTCGGGCATGGGCTGCGCCTTGGCGTACTCGACCCCGGCATCCAGCTCGGCCTGGATCTCGCCCCGCATCGCCGCGTCCTGGTCGCTCGTGATCCCGTGCCGGGCAGCGTGCGGCGGTATCGGATCCCCCGCCTGGGCGGCGTCCTTGGCCTCCTTGGACCGGTAGCCCTCTGGGTCACCGAGGTAGTGGCCGACCATGCGGCTGATCCTCGCCTCGATGAACGTCGGCCCGTCGCCGGCGCGGGCCCGGGCGACCGCCGCGCCGGCCGCTGCGTAGACGGCGTCGGCGTCGGCGGCGTCGACCGTCACGCCGGGCATCCCGTAGCCGCTCGCCCGATCGCTGATGTTGGCGACGCTCGTGGAATATCCCACGGGCGTCGACTCGGCCCAGCCGTTGTTCTCGCAGACGAATACCAACGGCAGCTTCCAGATCGAGCTCAGGTTCATGGTCTCGTGGAGCACGCCCTGGTTCGAGCCGCCGTCGCCGAAGAAGGTCACTGCCACCCGGTCGGTGCCGCGCACCTGCGCCGCCAGCGCCCCGCCGGCGGCCAGTGCGACCCCGCCACCGACGATGGCGTTGGCACCGAGCATGCCACGCTCGAAGTCCGCGATGTGCATCGAGCCGCCCCGCCCCTTGCACAGGCCGGTCTCCCGGCCGTAGAGCTCGGCCAGCATGCCTCGCAGCGAGCAGCCCTTGGCGATGCAGTGCCCGTGCCCGCGGTGCGTGCTG
>JBFKDA010000131.1:0-7915 GCA_041619955.1 Acidimicrobiia bacterium
GACACGGTGGTACGCGGGGAGTTCACCCTGGTGATCGCCGGCGCGGACCCCCAGGGTGATGACCTCGCGGCGGCGCTGGACCGGGTCACCGAGCTGCGGGACGGCGGGATGTCCATGGCCGACGCCGTGCGCCGGGCTGCCGAGGAGACCGGGACGCGAAGACGCCGCCTCTACGAGGCGGCGCTCCGTGCGGGAAATAGTTCAGGGGCTCCGTGAGCCCCCTTCGTCGCTTATCTGTCTGCTGCTAGCTGCTGCGGATCTCGCCTGCGCAGCTGGCGCACAGGCCTTTACCTTTGTAGCGGTTCACCTCCTTCGTCGATCCGCAGAACGTGCACGAAGCGTCTTGCTTCTGCAAGATGATGCGGTCGCCCTCCACCGAGATGGCGAGCTGGTCGCCCTCGTGGATGTGGAAGAGCTTGCGCGTCTCCGCGGGTATGACGAGCCGACCGAGATCGTCGACCTTCCGGACCATGCCGGTATCCATTCACACCTCCCAGGTGAGTGAGTGGATGGAAGCCCTCGTCCCCCAGGCCGCCTTCCTGCCTGACGGAAACCAACCATAGCGTTTGGCTGCCGCCCCGCGCCGGACTCCCGATACCCTCCTGGCGGCCGCGAGCGAAGCTGATTCTCCATGCCCGTCTGGGTCGATACGCACTGCCATCTCCACCTGTCCGGACAGCCCGTCGCGGCGCTGCTGGAGCGGGCCGGCGCCGCGGGCGTCGCCTGGCTGGTGTGCCCCGGCACGGACGCCGGCAGCTCGGAGCAGGCCCGGGACCTGGCGCGCCGCAACCCGGGCCGGGTGCTGTGGACCGCCGGGCTGCACCCCCACGACGCCTCGGCGTGGCCGCAGCAGGGCGATCGGATCGCCGAGCTGGCCGCCGCCGCCGACGCCGTCGGGGAGTGCGGGCTGGACTTCTACCGCAACCTGTCTCCTCGGGACAGCCAGCTCGCAGCGTTCCGGGCGCAGCTCGCGCTGGCCGCGGACCTGGACAAACCCGTGGTCGTCCATTGCCGCGACGCGTTCGCCGAGGTGCACGCCGAGGTGGAGGCGGCCGGGGCTGGGCCGCGGACCGTGCTCCACTGCTGGACCGGAGGGCCGAAGTGGACGCGCCGGTTCCGCGAGCTCGGGGTGACGTTCTCCTTCGCGGGCCCGGTCGCGTTCGCCACCGGCGACGCGGTGCGGCGCGGCGCCGCCGAGGCCCCGCCCGCGCGGACCATGGTCGAGACCGACACGCCCTACCTGGCGCCGCCCCCGCACCGGGGCGAGCCCAACGAGCCCGCCCGGGTGCCGCTCGTCGGCGCCGCCCTCGCCACCGTCTGGGATGTGCCGGTGGAGGAGGTCGCCGCCGTCACCACGGCCACCGCCGCCCGGGTGTTCCGTGGCTGACGCAGGGCCGCAGGGCAAGCGGGAGATCGAGCGGCTGCTCGCGGCCCACGGAGTGGTGCCGCGTCGCTCGCTCGGCCAGCATTTCCTGGCCGATCCCAACCTCGTCCGCCGCATCGTCGCCGAGGCGGGCATCGGGCCGGCCGACCGGGTGGTCGAGGTCGGGGCGGGTACCGGCACCCTGACCCGCGCCCTGGCCGGTGCGGCCGCCGAGGTGGTCGCCTACGAGGTGGATGCGCGGCTCGAGCCGGTGCTGGCCGAGGTGCTGTCCGGGGCCGACAACGTGACCGTCCGCATCGCCGACGCACTCGCCGACGACCTGCCCGCCCGGCTCGCCGGCGACCGGTGGGTGATGGTCGCCAACCTCCCCTACAACGTCGGCACGCCGCTGCTGCTCGAGTTGCTGCAGGTGGCTCCCCAGATCGGGCGCTACGTCGTGATGGTGCAGCGGGAGGTCGCCGACCGGCTGGTGGCCCCGCCCGGGTCGCGCCGGTACGGGGTGCCCAGCGTGGTCGTCGGCCTCTACGCGGCCCGGGCGCGGATCGCGTTCGGCGTGCCGGCCGGGGTGTTCGTGCCCCGCCCCAACGTGGCCTCGGCGGTCGTCGCCATCACCCGGGAGGGCCGGCCTCCGCCCGGCGCGGCGCGCGCGGTGGAGCTGGCGGGTGCGGCGTTCGGGCAGCGCCGCAAGCAGCTCCGGAACTCGCTCGCCGGGATCCTGGACGATCCCGCCGCCGGGCTGGCCCGCGCCGGGATCGCCCCGGAGCAGCGAGCCGAGCAGCTCGCCCCGGCCGACTACCTGCGGCTCGCCGAGGTGACCGATGCGCGCTGAGGCCCGCGCCAAGGTCAACCTCGCCCTGGCGGTCGACCCTCCCCGGCCCGACGGCCTGCACCCGCTGCGGTCGCTGATGGTCTCGGTGAGCCTCGCCGACGGGTTGGCGCTCGCCGGTGCGGAAGAGGACCACTTCGAGCTGCGCGGCCCCGGCCCGGCCGGCAAGGACAACCTCGCCTGGCGGGCGGTGGAGGCGGTGCGGGAGGAGGCGGGCCGGGACGACCCCGTCCACCTCGTCCTCGCCAAGCGCATCCCGGCAGCCGCCGGCCTCGGCGGCGGCAGCGCCGACGCCGCCGCGGCGTTGACCCTCACCGGGGCGCACTACGGGTTGGCCTCCTCCCGGACTGCGGCGCTGGCGCCCCGGCTCGGCTCGGACGTGCCGTTCTGCCTGGTGGGGGGGCTCGCGGTGGTGTCCGGCGCCGGGGAGATCGTCGAGCCGCTCGCCCCGGCCGGCGGCTTCGCGCTGGCCATCGTCGTGCCGCCGGTCGAGCTGGCGACGTCGGCCGTGTACGCGGCGTGGGACCGCCTCGACGGCCCGGAGGGACCGGCGATCGCCGCCCGCCACCTGCCGCCGGCGCTGCGGGACTACGCCCCGCTCGCCAACGACCTGTGGCCGGCTGCCCGCTCGCTCGCGCCCGCGCTCGACGACTGGCGGGCAGAGCTGGCGGCCCGCTGGGATCGGCCGGTGATGCTCTCGGGGAGCGGGGCGGCCCTGTTCGCGTACTTCGTCGACGCCGACGAGGCGGCCTCGGCGGGTGACGAGGCGCCGCCGGGCGCCCGCGCCGTGGAGGCGGTGACGCCGGCGCCGCGAGGCGTGGAGACCGGCGGCGGTACACTCGCCTGACCCGCCCTGTGGGGGGTGGTGTAATTGGCAGCACGAAGGGTTTTGGTCCCTTTAGTACAGGTTCGAGTCCTGTCCCCCCAGCGGTCGCGAGCCACGTGAGGAGGCAGGAGCAGATGGCGACGAGAGCGGTGGTCCTCGCCGCCGGGCAGGGAAAGCGGATGAAGTCCGCGCTCCCCAAGGTGTTGCACGAGGTGGCGGGGCGCTCGCTGCTGGACTGGGTGCTCGAGGCGGTCGCCGCGGTCCAGCCCGACGAGGTCGTGGTGGTGGTGGGCCACGAGGCCGGCGCCGTCCGGGACCGGCTTCCCGCCGGCGTCCGCAGCGTCGTGCAGGCCGACCAGCTCGGCACCGGGCACGCCACCCGCATCGCGATGCAGGCGATGGGCCCCGGCCGCAACGACGAGATCCTCGTGCTGCCCGGCGATGCGCCCCTGATCACCGGAGCGACACTGGCTCGCCTGCTGGAGTCGCACCGCGCCGAGGACGCCGCCGCCACCCTGCTGACCAGCGTGCTCGCCGATCCCACCGGGTACGGGCGGGTGGTGCGCGACGCCGGCGGGCACGTGCGCGGGATCGTGGAACAGGGCGACGCCGGCGCGGCCGAGCTGGCCATCGACGAGGTGGGAACCTCGATGTACGTGTTCCAGGCGGGCCCGCTGCAATCGGCGCTGTCCCGGCTCGACGACGACAACGCCCAGGGCGAGGAGTACCTCACCGACGTCATCGGCATCCTCGCCGGCGGCGGCGACCACCTCGCCGCGGTCTCCGGCCCGGCCGCCG
Source organism: Acidimicrobiia bacterium (assembly GCA_041619955.1). Lineage (GTDB taxonomy): Bacteria > Actinomycetota > Acidimicrobiia > Spongiisociales > JAOTWH01 > JBFJZV01. The sequence goes on from JBFKDA010000131.1 coordinate 3,835, forward strand.
AGACCGCCGGGGTCAACTCGATGGAGCAGCTCGCCGCCGCCGCCGCCGACATGCGGCGCCGGATCAACGCCTCCTGGATGGCGGAGGGCGTCTGGATGGCCGACCCGGACCGCACCTACGTCGACGCCGACGTCGTGCTCTCCACCGGCGTGCGCCTGTACCCGGGCGTGCACCTGGAGGGCGCCACGTCGGTCGCCGCCGGCGCCGAGATCGGGCCGGACGTCCACATGCGCGACACCAGGGTCGGCGAGGAGGCGGTGATCCGCTACGCGGTGATCGAAGGCGCCGAGATCGGGGCGCGGGCCGACGTCGGGCCGTACGCCCGGCTCCGGGCCGGCACCGTCCTCGGGCCGGAGGCGAAGGCGGGGACCTACGTCGAGCTCAAGCAGACCGTGGTGGGGGCTCGCACCAAGGTCCCGCACCTCTCGTACCTCGGCGACGCCGAGATCGGTGAGGACTCGAACATCGGCGCCGCCAGCATCACCTGCAACTACGACGGGTACCAGAAGCACCGCACCGTGGTTGGCGACCGGGTGAGGATCGGCTCGGACACGATGCTGGTGGCGCCGGTCGAGATCGGTGACGACGCGTGGACCGGTGCCGGCTCGGTCATCTCCCACGACGTGCCACCGGGCGCCCTCGGCGTCGCCCGTTCGCAGCAGAAGAACATCCCGGACTACGCTGCCCGCCGCAGGCGGCGAGCCGAGCAGAGCGGCGACACGTGAAACGCACGACCAAGAAGCGGATGATGGTGTTCTCCGGTTCGGCGAACCCGCCGCTCGCCGAGGAGGTCGCCGAGCTGCTCGGGGTCGAGCTGGGCGGCGTCGAGCGGGGGACCTTCGCAGACGGCGAGGTCTACATCCGCTACACCGAGAGCGTCCGCGGCGCCGACTGCTTCGTGATCCAGAGCCACTCCAAGCCGCTGAACTTCCACATCATGGAGCAGCTCATCATGATCGACGCCCTCATGCGGGCGTCGGCGAAGCGGATCACCGCGGTCATCCCCTACTACGGGTACTCCCGCCAGGACAAGAAGGTCCTGCCGCGGGAGCCGATCACCGCCAAGCTCATCGGCGACATGTTCATGGCCGCCGGCGCCGACCGGCTGGTGTCGATGAACCTCCACACCGGGCAGCTCCAGGGCTTCATCTCCAAGCCGTTCGACCATCTCACCGCGCTCCCCGTCTTCATCGACTACCTGCAGCAGCGGGTGGAGGGGCCGCTGACCGTCGTGTCGCCGGACTCGGGTCGGGTGAAGCTGGCGTCGAAGTACGCCCGCCACCTCGACGCCCTCGTGGCGTTCGTCAACAAGCGCCGCAGCCCCGATCGGCACAACGAGGCGGAGGCGCTGGAGATCGTCGGCCGCGTGCGGGACCGGCACTGCATCCTCATCGACGACATGATCGACACCGCCGGCACGATGGTCGCCGCCGCCGAGCTGCTGAAGGAGCGCGGCGCCGCGAGCGTGATGGCGGTGGCCACCCACGGCATCCTGTCGCCGCCCGCCGTCGATCGGCTGAAGAACGCCCCGATCGAGGAGATCGTGATCACCAACACGCTCCCGATCCCGCGGGACGTCGAGGTGCTCGACAAGCTGACCGTGCTGTCGATCGGCCCGATCCTCGCTCGCGCCCTGGAGGCGATCTTCACCGACGACTCGGTCAGCGACCTGTTCCTCGGCGAGAACTTCTAACCGGGCGCGAGCAGCGAGCCAACCTGCTCAGGGTGGTGCCGCCCGGGGCCGATGGGTCGGTATGGACACGGATCGCTTCGCCGAGCACCTCGGCACGATCGCAATGGCCTACGCCTCGTCCGACAGCACCGACGGCGACATCGAGCGCCGGCTCGCCCGGTACCTGTCCGACTTCCCCGACGTCGACGCGACCGTGGTGGCACGATCCGTCGAGGCGGTCCGCGACCTGCACGACCCCATCCGGCACGAGCGACCGTCGCTCCTCACTCGCCTCCAGCAGCGGCGGCAGCGCGAGCCGGTGCTGGCGGAGCAGCTCGTCGCGGAGGCCCGTGCGATCGCGATCCTCGAGCGGCTGGCCCGGCACCTGGAGCGCACGGGTTAGCGTCCTGCTCGTGGACAGCATCGAGCTGCGACTCACCACCGGGCGGCGGCGGGCCATCGTCGACCTGACCCGGGACTGCGCCGCCTTCGTCGCCGGCAAGGGCGACGGGCTGCTGTCGGTGTTCGTGCCGCACGCCACCGCCGGGGTGGCGATCATCGAGACCGGGGCGGGCTCCGACGACGACCTGCTCGCCGTGCTCGACGACGTGGTGCCCCGGGAGGAGGGCCGATACCGGCACCGGCACGGGTCGCCGGGCCACGGCGCCGACCACGTGCTGCCGGCGTTCGTGGCGCCGTCGATCACCGTCCCCGTGCTTGCCGGCGAGCCGGCGCTGGGGACGTGGCAGTCGATCGTGCTGGTCGACGTCAACGCCGACAACCCCGAGCGGCGGGTCCGCCTCAGCTTCCTCGCCGGCTGAGCGAGCGGGCCCGGGTCAGCCCGGTTGGGGGCTGAGTGGCTCGTGGCGGGCGCAAGCGCCTTGCCGAGTCATTTCGTGGTCGGCGCCAGTGCGTGGCTGCGCCACTGGGCGATCTGGCGGCGGGTGCCCGCGAGCAGCGACTCCAGCTCGGCGACGCTGGCGCCGCCGCGGGCGGCGATGTTGAGGCCGAGCACCGCGCCCATCAGCAGGTCGGCCCGCGCCTCGGCGTCGGCGGCGTCGATCTCTTCCCGAGCGGCCGCTCGCGCCAGCGCCGCGAGCAGCGCGCCGCGCACCCGCCGCCGATAGCGCCGCGTGCGCTGGCGGATCTCCGGGGTCGCCCCGCCGTCCTCGGCCATGAGGTTGATCACCATGCAGCCGCTCCGGCCGTCGTGGGTCACCCAGTGGCCCAGGTCGGCGAAGAACGCGTCGACGGCGTCGAGCCCGAGGTCGGAGCGGGCCAGCGGGCGGACGAGGTCGGCGTCGATCCGCGCCTCGTAGCGGTCGAGCGCCGCGTGGAGCAGCGCCTGCTTCGAGCCGAAGGCGTTGTAGATGCTCGACTGGCTCAGGCCCAGTGCCGCCTCGAGGTCGCGGGTGGTCGTGGCCTGGTAGCCGCGCTTCCAGAACAGCTCGAGTGCCTGGTCGAGCACCTCGTCCTCGTCGAAGCTGCGCGGTCGCATGGGGTCCTCGTTGACAGCGGCGAATGGTGGAGCATACGCTACAGAACGTTCTGAAGCGGGCGCTTCAAAAGATCGCTCGCACGGCTCTCGAAGGAGAAGTCATGGCCCGCTTGCCCTACATCGAACCGGCCGACGCCGACCCGGTGACCGCTCAGGTCTACGCCGACGCCGAGGCGCGGTTCGAGATGGTGCTCAACATCTTCAAGATCACCGGCAACGCCCCGGAGATCGCCGACAAGATGTGGCAGATCTACTTCGACATCCTCCAGGAGGGCCCGTCGCTCACCTGGTACGACAAGGAGCTGCTGATCCTCAAGGCCACCAAGATGGGCGACTGCCTGTACTGCGTCACCCAGCACGAGGTGGTGGCGGCCCGCGTCGGCGTGCCGGAGGAGAAGCAGGCGGACATCGTCGGCCAGGTGTACCGGGCGTCCGAGCACTACGAACCGAACGAAGTCGCGATCCTCGACCTGTGCGCCCACGCGGTGCTCGACCCGGAGCAGATCCCCGCGGAGGTGTGGGACCGGGTCAAGGAGCACTACGACGACGCGCAGATCGTCGAGATCGTGGCCACCATCGGCGCCTACCTCCAGGTGTCGAAGTTCGGCGACGCGATGGGAGTGGAGCTGGAGCCGGTGTGGTACGGCCACCAGCCGGTGCTGTTCGCCAAGGAGCCGCCAAAGTCCAAGGCCTCCCAGCATCACCTCGACCACTTCCTGGCCCAGGCGCCGGCCGGCTCTGAGGAGGCTTGATCATGCCAGTCGTCACCCCCGTCGACACACCCACCGACGAGCTCGCCGAGACCTACGCCGCCGCCGAGGGGCACTTCGGTCACGTGCCCAACTTCGTCAAGGCGCTCGCCCCCAACCCGACGTTCTGCAAGTCGCTCACCGCGTTCATGATCCAGGCCC
>JBFKDA010000132.1:0-7909 GCA_041619955.1 Acidimicrobiia bacterium
AGCTGGCCGAGGAGGGGTTCGGCATCCTCTCGGAGATCGACGTGGCGGCGACGCTGCAGGCGAAGCTCGGCGTCGACGTCGCGCCCTACCGCATCCTCGGGGCCTGCAACCCGTCGCTGGCAGCCCAGGCGCTGGAGACGGAGCGCGATATCGGCCTGCTGCTGCCGTGCAACGTGGTGGTCTACCGCGAGGGCGAGGGCACCGTGGTCGCCGCCCTCAACCCGGGAGTGATGGTCGACCAGACCGGCAACCCCGATCTCGAGCAGGTCGCCAAGGAGGCCATGGCCCGCCTGGAGCGCGTGATCGCCGCCGTGGAGGCGGCCGCATGAGCGTCCGCATCCCCGAGGAGACGGCCGACCGGATCAAGGCCCGGCTGCGACGCATCGAGGGGCAGCTCCGGGGCATCGAAGGCATGCTCGACGACGGCCGCGAGTGCGGTGAGGTGGTCACGCAGTTCGCGGCCGCCACCCGGGCGCTCGAGCAGGCCGGGTACCAGTTCTTCGCCGCCACGCTGGCCGAGTGCGCCGCCGACCCCGACATCGCCGCCGGCGCCGGCTACTCGCCGGAGAAGCTGGAGAAGATGTTCCTCCAGCTCGCCTGAGCCTGGAGCGGATCCGTCGAACCCGGTCAGTTCCCGGCGAGCAGCGCCGCGGCAACGGCGAGCAGCGTGTCCTGCTCGACGGCCTCACCGGCCACGATGGCTCCTACGCCGTACACGGCGTCGCCGGCCACGACCCAGAGCGTCGAGCCGCGGGTGCTCCCGCCCGTGACCGACGAGAACCCGTCGACCAGGTAGGCCTCGTCACCGACGCCTGCCACAGCGAGGCCGTCGGTGCGGAAGAAGTCGAGCGCCTGCGGGTAGACCTCGATCGGGCCGGTCTGCACCGCCAGCCGGTCGTCACCGGCCTCCCAGAGGCAGCCCCGGGCGCCGAGCTGGCTCATCGGCTCTGGTTCCGGTGCCTGCCCGAGCACGGCGGCGACGAGCTCAGGCGGAGTCCGGGCACAGATCGGGTCGCCGGCCGCGGCCTCGCCGCAGTCCTCGATGCCGAGCTCGGCGATCAGCCGCTCCACCTCCGCCGCCGTCGCCGATTCGGGACCTACGAGCTCCGCCATCGCCACGGCTGCGCCGGATTCCTCGTGGAGCGCCATGACGGCGTCGAGACGACCGAGCAGCGCCTCGACCTCGGCCTCGTACCCGGCCGGGCGGGGAAGCGATCGCAACCCGTCGACCCGGACCGCGAGGGCGGCGATCACGGCGTTGCCAAAGGCGACTTCGTCGAGCGGGTCGGCGCCGATGAGCGCCTCGTCGGACCGCACGCAGACGTCCTCCAGGCGCTCCTGCCACTCCTCGAGCGTGATGGATGCCGCCGCCGTCTCGTCCTCGCCGGGCTCCGGTTGACCGGTGTCATCGACGCTGTCGGCCGTGTCGGCGGTGACGGGTGCCGGGCTCGACGTCACCGCAGTCGCCGTGTCGCTGCCGGCCTCGACGCCGGCGTCCCCGCAGCCGGCGAGCGCCGTCGCCAGCGCCAGCGCCGCGATCGGCAGCGATCGCCGTGTTCGTCGCGTCAACTCCACCGCCGACCCTCCCGCCGTCCTGGACATCCGGCGCAACGCTACCGCCGCAATGGCTAGGCTCCCCGCTTCGCTCGATGCCAACCAATATGAGGGAGACGTCCACGTGACGCGGAAACGCGCGATCGTAACCATCGTCGCCGTGCTGATGCTGGCCTTGCCCACCGCGGTGGCCGCCGAGCCGGCCGACGGGCCGGGCACCTTGGCCCTGACCGTCGACGCCCCCGACGGGGCGACGGCCATGATCGAGGTCCGGCCGGTGGGCGGCGACGATCCGGCGGCGGTCGTCGTGCACGAGTCCGGCGACCCGACCCACGAGGTCGAGCTCGAGCCGGGCAACTATCGCGTCGTGGCGCGTCCCCTGTATCTCGACGGCGTGCGCTACGTGCCCACCACCGGCCCGTGGGTCGTGCGAGTGCGGGCCGGCCAGACGGTCGCCAACGACGTCGGGTACGCGGCGTCGCTCGGCGTGCAGAACCTCCAGGTCACCGAGATCACCGACACGTCGGTGTCGCTGGACTGGGACGCCGAGCTGGGCGACGACACCGTGGTCCGGCGGGTGACCGGCGACGACGCCGCAACGGGGCCGTCGCAGGGCAACGAGATCCCGATCACCGACAGCTCGCTGACCGACACCGGCCTCGAGCCGGGGACGACGTACACCTACTCGATCTTCGCCCGGCCCGGCGACGGCGCGTTCGGGCGGTCGGAGCACGACCCGGTGACCATCACCGTCGGCACGGTGCCGCTCGAGGGCGCCACCGACGTCCCCGCGTTCGTGCTCGACCCTCGCACCACCATCCTCGGCGAGGGCGACTACCTCGCCGCCACCCCGACCGGCACCGGTGTACGGCTCGACCTGGCGCCGGGCTCCACGATCTTCCCCCCCGGCTCGTTCCTGTCGGTGCCGGTGAGCGAGTCGCTGCCGGGCGGCTACCTCGGCGAGGTCGTCGGCGTGGGGAGCGACGGGACCTTCGTCCTGCTCGAGGCCGCACCGCTCGCCGCGGCCTTCGACCTGTACATCCTGAGCGTGCCGTCGTTCAGCGAGCTGGCCACCAGCACCTTCTCGACCGGACCCGCCGCGGCCTCGTCGGCCGCATCCCCGGCGTCGAAGGAGGAGCTGCACCGCCAGTCCCGCGAGGGGACGGGTCCCCAGACTGCGACGGCGCAGGCGGCCGCGACGGCCGCTCCCGTCGAGTGCGGCGGCGCCGGCGGCATCGACGTCACCTCGTCGATCGGGATCTCCCACGACGGCCACGCCAACATCGAGATCGACACCTACGGCGTCTGGTTCGTGCAGATCCCGACCGGCGCCGCCGTTGACGTCGGGTACACCGCGACGTTCAGCGCCACCGTCGACATCGAGTCGACCATCGCGGTCGAATGCGGCCTGCCCCTCGACGACTTCTACAAGCAACTCACCCTCTACCCGGTCCCGATCGGCCTCAACGCCCGGTTCGAGACCGAGGTGGCGGTGTCGGCGGCCGGCTCGATCGAGAACCTCGGCTTCGCCGCCACCCTCGGGTTCGAGGCGGACGGCTACATGGGACTCGACGGCGACAACTTCTTCGACGGCAACATCATCAACACGGCAGAGCCCACCCAGCCGACGGCCACCGGTACCTTCGGGGTCGGGCTGAATATCGCCGGCTCGGTGGCCATCGGCCCCGGGGTCGGCAGCTCGTTCGCCGGGGTGGTCGTCGGCGTCGGGGGCGAGGTGACCCTCGTCGACGCCGGGGCCAACGTGGTGGTCGTCGACGACGGGACCGAGGAGTCGGCCTGCATCGAGTTCTTCGCCCAGTCGGGCCTCGGCATCTTCGCCACCCTGCGGGCCTGGATCCCGGGCTACGAGGCCGACTACACCTACTCGATCGACGCCCTCCAGGGCGAGTTCCCCTGGGGCGGGTCGCCGTGGTTCTGGCCGGACGACTGCACCGAGAGCGACGACCCCACCGACGACGTGGTCGGCGACGGCGTCACGGTTCTCGACTCCGACCTGTCCGGCGACTCCGACCAGTGGGGCAAGGTCGACGGGTTCATCCCCGGCGAGGGCACCTGGGTGCTGAGCACCGGGCAGGTCCAGGAGGCCGTCGGGGTGCCGTCGTTCTTCGCCTCGACGAGCCTGGGCCAACCGGGCGACGCCGCGCTCACCGCGCTCTCGGGGTTCCCGACGTTCGACGCCGCGGCGTTGACGCTGGTGCTCATCCCCAACGGGCCGACCCTCAACGTGCGGTACGCCTTCGCCAGCGAGGAGTACCCGGAGTACGTCGGCAGCAGCTTCAACGACGTCATGGCGGTCTTCGTCGACGGGCAGAACTGCGCCCTCGTCCCGGGCACCAGCACGCCCGTTTCGATCAACACCGTCAACCAGTTCACCAACTCGCAGTACTACATCGACAACACCTTCGGGGCCGCCGGGTACGGCACCAGCATGGACGGCCTGACCGTGCCGCTGACCTGCAGCGTGCCGGTGCAGCCCGGCGACCCTGTCACCGTCAAGATCGCCGTCGCCGATGCCTCCGACGGCATCTACGACAGCGCCATCGCCCTGCTGGACGACGGCATCTGGTCCGACTGACGGACGCAACCCGACCCCGCCCCCGCGATCTGGCCGGCCTCGAGCGGGCCAGATCGGCGGGGGTGACCCCGGTCGTCCCCGGCACCGCGCCGGCGGTCGCGGTGAGCCCGACGGCTCGCCGGGCGCTGCGGGACCGCTGGCTCACCGCGGGCGCGGCGGCCGTGGCCGTGGCGGTGGCCATGGTCACCGGCGCCGACGGCGGGCGGCTGTCGCTCGGGGCCGTGGCGACCATGCTGGCGGTGGCGGCCGTGGGCGTGGTGGCGATGATCGCCACCGCAAGGCGCTGGGGGCGGGCACAACTGGCCGAGCTGCAGCTCGGCTACACCACGACCAGGTTCGTCCACGGTCGCTGGTGGTTCGCCCCGGCGCCCGACGCCCCGATCACGCTGGGCAAGATCCAGTGGGACTGGTCCGGGACCTGGGTGCTCGCAGAGGACGGGACGGTCGTCTCGGCGCCGTCGCCGGACGCCGACCCGCCCGGCCTGTACCCGTCGCCCAACCGGCCCGGAGCGGTCGAGCTGTGGACCGGCCACCAGTGGAGCGGCCACTTCCCGGACGCGTGACCCCGGGCGTCGGGTAGCTTGGGCGCCGCAGCCGTACCGGGAGGGCGCCGATGCTGCCGGAGCGCGACAACCTGCTGGCCGCGCTCGCCGACCGGCTGGCGGCCGCCGCCGCAGCGCTGGTGCGGATCGGGGTCGCCTACCACGGCCAGGTGGAGGACGCCGGGCAGGAGCTCGCCATGTGGTTCGCCGCCACGCACCAGCCCTGATCCGCCGGCGCCGGGCTGTCCAGCCCAGGGCGGCCCGGCCCCGCGCGCGGTCCGAGCGTCACTTCGGCCAGGGTTGACCGGTCCGGCCCCGGCTGTCGTGAAGCGGGGCACAGGCGATCACCGTGCACCGACTCCGCTGGGTCGGCAGTCGTCGAAGATCGACGAGGTTCGGTCTAGGCAAGGCCCGCCGGCAGGCGTACATTCACGCGCATCGGCGGCGCCCAGCCGCCGATCACGCTACCCGGGGGGAGCGCCTCGGCACTGGTGGCGCGCTACGCGTTGGGGAATGTGGAGGAACCCGTGGCGACGCATCGTCGCTACTCGACCCGGTGGTGGCGAAGAGCGCCCGCCGGAACGGAGGACTCTGTGCTCAACCCACTCAAGAAGGTCCGCAAGGCGGTCGCCGCCGACCTGCACCCCGGTGAGGAGATCGTCGCGGCCACGCTCGTGCAGCCGGCCGGGGAGATCGGCCGCCAGATCGGTCGGAACGTCGGCGGCATCGCCGGCGGCCTGATGCAGGGCAAGGGCAGCAAGAAGCGGATCGCGGCGCTCGACGGCGCCAACGAGACGGGCATCGCTGCCACGCTGCCGGCCAACCAGCCGCTGTGGCTGGTGCTCACCTCGCAGCGTGTGCTGGTGTGGAACCACAACCAATTCAAGGGTAAGCCCAAGGAGCTGGTGGCGGAGCTGCGGCGCGACCAGATCGCCGGTGTCCAGGTCGAGAAGACGAAGACGGCCTACGCGATGGTGGTGCGGTTCAGCGACAACTCGGCGCTCGACTTCGACGTGCCGAAGATCGGCGGCGCCGCCCGCGAGTTCCAGGAGGCGTTCGCCCCGGCCTGAGGGCGGTCATCGGTGGGGAGCGGTGGGGGGACGCCGACCCGCCAGGGTCGGCTGCGGGTCGACGGCGACCATGGGACGGTCACCGTGCTCGACGGCGATCGGGCCCCGGTCCGGCACAAAGCGGCGGTGACGACGTGACCGGCCGACCCCGCCGCCACCACAGCTGGGGCGACGACGTCGACCTCGGCGGGCTCGACGTGTTCATTCCCGGGCCTCGCCAGCGGCTTCCTCGTCAGCCTGTTCCTGCTCGCCGGGGACGCGCTGCGCAGCGTCCGGGGCGACTCGGGAACGCGGCGCCTGATCGACGTCACCGCGACGGCGATCGTCGCCGATGTCCGGTCCGGCCCGGGCGCCCATCGCCGGATCAGCACCGGGCTGCGCGAACGCTGGGTCTACGGGCTCGTCGGTGCAGCCAGCCTCGGCGTTGCCGCCATCGTCATCCCCGGGGCGACCTGGAACTTCCTCAACCCCGACGGCTACATACGGCAGGTGGCGTGGGTCGCGGCGCTGAGCGCGCTCGGCGCGCTCGCCTTCCTCGCGCTCGGCGTCCAGACCATGCGGGTAGCGCCCAAGTGGCTCCCGCCCTTCTTCGCAGTGGCCGGGACCGCGTTCACCCTGCGATACGTGCTCCTCGCCAGCCGCAGCACCATGCCGCTCGTGGCCGTCGCCGGATCTATCGTCACCGTCGCACTCGTGGCCGGGTCGTGGCGCCTCCGGGGCCCGGGCGCCGAAGTTCCGGCCGCAGTGCGAGCCCTGGCCGCCCGCTCACCGCTCGGCAGGCTTCCAGGCGGGCGCAACGAGTAGCAGGAGGAGTCATGAACGCGACGGCCGACCGACAGGATTCGCTCTACCACCAGTACGCCGGCAACCCCGCCGAGAACTACGAGCAGTATTTCTCGCCGACCATCGGCGTCCACTTCGCCAGGCCGGTGGTCGAGGCCGCCCGCCTCGGTCGGGGTGACCGGGTACTCGACGTGGCGTGCGGCACCGGGATCGTTGCCCGGCTTGCGGTCGACGAGGTCGGTCCGACGGGCAGCGTCGCCGGCGTCGACGTGAACCCGGCGATGCTCGCGGTGGCCGCCACCCGCGAGGGTGCCGGGAGCATCGACTGGCGCCAGGCGCCCGCTGGGCAACTTCCTTGGGAGGGCGGGTCCTTCGACGCCGTGCTGTGCTCGCAGGGTCTCCAGTTCTTCGAGGACCGGGGGGCAGCACTGAGGGAGATGCGGCGCGTCCTCGGCGCCAACGGCCGAATCGCCATCACGACCCCCGGGCCGACGCCCCCCTTCTTCGAGTGGCTCCGCGATATTCTCGCTGCGCACGCGGGTCCCGAGGCGTCCGGGTTCGTCGATGCGGTGTTCGCGCTGCACGAGCCGGCCGAGCTGCGTGAGCTGCTCGACGGAGCCGGCTTCACCGCCATCGAAACCGAGTATCGCGAGGTGTCGCTGCGGCTGCCGGCGCCCGCCCACTTCATGTGGCAGTACGTGACCGCCTCGCCGTTGGCTGCCATGGCCAGTCGCCTGGACGAAGGCGCCCGGATCGCCATCGAGCGCGAGGTGGTGGACCGCGCCCAGCCCTTCACCGACGGCGACACGCTCCTCGTCGAGCCGGGGATGCTGCTCGGCACGGCGCACACCGCCTAGCCAGATCGGTCGGTCGGCGCGCCGTGGTCCTTACGCCGAGCCGCAGTGCGTGCGCGATGGACGGCAAGCGTGCCGCGGTAGGTGACCACCGACGGCCCGAGGCGATACGGATGAACGCTGGAGGGAAGCGCGCCGCTCGTGAGAGCTCGCCCGTTCGCCACTGTTCGGCTTCAGGCGGGCTTCAGCGTCTCTCGTATGCTGTCGCAGAGGCACATACCCACTCCCGCGAAATCCCCAGGCAGGGCCCGGGGATTCCGGTTCGTAGCGGGGGCGGGATTTGAACCCGCGACCTTCGGGTCATGAGTTCCTTGCCGATGGTTTTCGTCAGTTCCCGTTGTTGCTCAATAGTCCCTACTGCATTGACGATTCGCAGGATCGGCGTGTCGGCCGATGCCTGGGGATAACCCCCCGTGACGCCCCATCCGTTAGAAGATCCGTTAGAAGCATCGCCGCCGTGGTCCAGGGTCGACATGTGCCCGGGCCGTCGCGCCGCGAACGCCCAGCTAC
>JBFKDA010000133.1:0-7873 GCA_041619955.1 Acidimicrobiia bacterium
GGCCATGCGGGAACTCCTCGATGAGATATCGTGTTTTCATGATACTATGACACACGGAATGATCGAACACGTCGACACCATCGTGATCGGGGGCGGCATGGCCGGGCTGCCGTTCGGGCTGCGGGCCGCCCGGCACGGGCCGACGGTGCTCGTCGAGGGCGGGCTCCTGGGCGGCACCTGCCTCAACCGCGGATGCATCCCGACGAAGACGATGATCCATTCCGCCAAGGTCGCCCATCTCGCGCGGCGCAGCACGGACTTCGGCGTCACGGTCGGCGAGGTCGGCGTCGACCTGGGCGCAGTGGTGGACCGCAAGGATGAGATCGTCGCTTCCATCCGGCAAGGCTCGTACCGGGCCGCCGAACGCGCCGACGACTTCAGGCTGGTGGAGGGCTGGGCGCGGTTCGTGGCGCCGCGGCGGATCGAGGTGGACGGCGAGGTGTTCGAGGCCGAGCGGGTGGTGATCAACACCGGGGCGCAGCCGGCGGTGCCCGACGTCCCGGGCCTGGACGGGATCGACTACCTGGACAGCACGTCGGCCCTCGACCTGCGGAGCGTGCCCGGCCATCTGATGGTGTGGGGCGGCGGCTACGTCGGATGCGAGCTCGCCCAGATGTTCCGCAGGTTCGGCGCCGAGGTGACGCTGCTGCAGCGGGGGCCGCGGCTGCTGCCGGCCGAGGACCCGGACGTGTCGGCGGTGATCGAGGAGGCCTTCGAGCGTGAGGGCATCGACGTCCGCACCGGGACCACTGCCGACGCGGTGTCCGCCGGCGACGGCGGCGTCGTGGTTCGGGTCGGCGACGAGGCGCTCGAGACGACCCACCTGCTGGTCGCCACCGGCCGCACGCCGAGCACGGCGTCGTTGGGGCTGGCTGCCGCCGGGGTCGGGGCCGACGAGCGGGGCTTCGTCAAGGTGGGGGCGGGCTACGAGACGAGCGCACCGGGCGTCTTCGCCATCGGCGACGTGATTGGGCCACCGATGTTCACCCACAGCGCCCGGGACGACGCCGCGCTCCTATACCGCCAGCTGTTCCGAGGTGCCGAGATCTCGGCGACGACCCGCCTGGTGCCGCATGCCGTGTTCACCGACCCGGAGGTCGCCACGTTCGGTTTCACCGAGCGGGCGGCCCGGGACCGGTTCGGCGATGAGGTCGGCGTCGGCCTCGAGCGATTCCGCGGGGTCGCCAAGGCCAGGGCGATGGGCGAGACGGACGGGTTCGTGAAGATCGTCACCGGCCCGGAACGCCAAATCGCCGGCGCCACGATCGTCGGACCCGACGCCGGCAACCTGATCCACGAGCTGGTCGTCGCCGCCACCGGCGGCCTCACCGTCGACACCGTGCGCGACGCCATCCACATCCACCCCACCCTCGCTGAGGCTGTCAACGCCGCGGCCGGAGGCGTCCACCGCCCTGCCGCCGATTGACCTGGGCGTCGCTCCAGGGCCGGACTGATCTTCTCGGTTGCAGCTACCGCACGTTCACCGCGTCGCAGCCGGCGATGGCGCGCCCGCCTGTCGTGGCCCCGGTGAGACAAGCCTCGGTGTCCCCACGGGTGATACCGGTGTCGGCGGTGCGGAACCAGAAGCGGTAGTCCAGGTCGCCGTCGCCATCGACGTCCTGGACCCGATCCTTGGTGGGGCCGGCTGCCGCCGGCCCGAAACGGACCGTTGTCGGATCGACGCTGGTCGCATCGAAGGTGGCCGTGGTCAGCACCGCCACGTCCACCGACTTGCTGCGCAGCCGCACCCGGTTGTTGGCGTCCTTCGGCTTGATGTCGATGTCCACCTGCAGGGGCCCAGCCACCGGCGCCTCGTCGGCGCCCATGTCGGCCACCGCGGCGCCGTCGCCGTCGCCGTCGGCGGGCCGGGCGTCGCCGTCGATGTCCACGGCCGGCGCTTTTGCGTCGTCGGCGGCATCGATCGCCGGCGACCCTGCCTGCAGGTGAAAGTCACCGCCGCCGACGAACATCGGGTCGGCAGAGATGTTGCCGCCGGTGCCCGTGACGTCGGAGCAGAGCCCGCCGTAGCGGGTGCCGCCGTTGCTGAACACGTCGTTGTGGCTGACGATCGGCGGGTTGGGGTCGTTGAACGTCCCGCAATGCACCACGGTCGCGTCGCCGACGGCAGTGATCACGTTGTTGATGATCTCCGCGTTCGCATCGAACCCGTCGGCGAAGATCCCTGCCCCGGCGGTGGCCGTGTTGGCGGCGATGGTGTTGTTGTGGACGAACGGCCCACGGCCTGACGACGGCACCAGCCAGTAGATGCCGCCCCCTGAGCCCGCTGAGTTCGACACGATGAAGTTGTTGACGATCAACGCGTCCGACACGTTGATCGCTGCGATGCCTCCGCCGGTTCCGCTGTCGTTCGACTCGATGACGTTGCCCGAGATCACCGGCGACCCTGCCGCGTTCAAGGCGATGCCTCCGCCGCGGGTGCCGTGGCTGTTGCCCACGATGTGGTTGTCGAGGATCTGGGCGGTGCCGGCGCCGCCGACGAGCACACCGCCTCCTCCGGACCCTCCCGAGCACGACTGCTGGCGGTTCTCGGTGATCGTGTTGTCACGCACGGTCGCCGCCGAGAAGCGCACCGACACCCCGGCTCCGGAGTCGCAGGCGGTATTCGCTGCGATCGTGTTCAGCTCGACGAGCGGAGCGCCGCCGGTGACGGACACGCCGCCGCCCCACAAGTCCCGACCGTTCTGGATCAGGAAGCCGCGCAGCACCGAGTTCGAGTTGGTGATCGTCACGACCGAGTCCAACCCTCCGCCGTCGATGACGACGAGCCCGCTCCCAGCAGCGAGCGTGATCGACTTGTCTGCGATCACCACGTTCTCGAAGTAGGAGCCGGCTGCTACCAGCACGGTGTCGCCGTCAGCGGCCGCGTCCACCGCCGCCTGGATGGTTGGCTGATCGGCGGGCACGTTGATGACGGCGGCCGCCCCAGCCGGGACCGTGCCGGCGAGCATCCCGGCCGCCAGCGACAAGGCCGCAATCCCGATCCTGACCCGCATGGCCGCCTCCCCACGATTTGACTACTGAGAGTGGTTGCATCGTAGCAGGATGTCCCATCCGCGTGCGGGAGTGCGGAAGTTGTCGCTTCGCAGCCATATCTCCACCAGGGCTCTTGCAGCCGCAGGTGGGCAGTTTTGGGGAGGGACGGCGCATGGACCAGGCGGCCGATCGGGCGCTCCCCCTGCAGGTAGCGGATAGCGACGGCCGGGTGAGACGGGCTCGCAGTGCTCCCTGCGCGCAGCGCTTGGCCCAGACGACCTACAGCTCGGTCAGCAACTGAAGGAAGTCAGCCCGATCTACCGCCGGCATCGTCTGCGTCCGGGCGCCGATCAGATTGCCGACGCTCGCCGCCACCTTCATCGCAGCCCGAGTGTCGGGGCACTCGATGACCGTGACGATGTCGTAGGCACCGAGCAGGCCGTAGACCGAGACGATCTCACAGCCCTCGTCGGCAACGATCTGTTGGGCGGCTGCGAAGCGCTCCGGGCCGCCACCTTCGATCTTGCCCGTGTAGTTGAACAAGCTCACGTACTTCGGCATTTGATCCTCCGCTCGTCGCAAGTGGACAATGGCGCCCCGCTCGGGGGAGGAGGTCAGTCAGCACTTCGTCGATCGTTCGGCTCGGCCGCTTCGGCGCCGCAACACCCCCACACCACGGGAACCTAGTCCTCGAAGAGCGCCCCAGCACTGCCCTCGAAGGGGTTTCTGGGTCGTATGCAGGTAGCGAGCATCGCGTCGGGCGCACAGCCCACCAGGCCGAACGGCCGACGTGCTGATCGCCCGCCGATCATTCGGAGACGAAGCCTGAGCGCAGCCGGGGATTTCGGCGTGGGCGCTACTGGGATCGAACGAGTGACCTCGACCGCTCTGAGGTCAGAGGGCTGCCGAACCAAAGGAACTGACCCGAGATGTCCACCACTATGACCGTCGCTTTTCGTCCGCCCCGCATGGCACCTAGTTCACGGACAACGGGACTCGCTTCAGGTGTCACGGCGGCAGGGGACCACTGCCCTGGTAACGTCGTGCGTGCAACCCGGGAGCGATGCTTCGAGTATGTCGCCCCGGGCAACATGAGAAGTCGCTCGGACCGGTGGAACCGCCCTACGGTCAACCTCCTTCTCTCTCCCCCTGAAGGAGGAGCGATGCCGCTCTACATGGATTCCCACAAGAATGTTGCAGACCTTTCCGCTGAGGCGGTCGCTGGCGCGCACCAGGCGGACCTGGCCACCCAGGAAAAACATGGCGTCGACTACAAGCAGTACTGGTACAACGAAGCCGAGGGCGTCGTCTACTGCCTGGTCGAGGCTCCGAGCGCGGAGGCAGCGATTGCCGTCCATCGCGAAGCCCATGGCCTGGTAGCCGACGAGATCGTCGAGGTCCGCGAGGGCCACTGACGTTCCGCCATACGAAGGCGCCGCCCCTCCGAGGGCCCCGGCATCACTCACCGGGCGCGAGGAGGCCGACCCCGTCCGGCTTCACCGGCTCCAATCGACGAAGTTCTTTGTCGACTACTTCGACCCGCCCACCTCGGGGACACCCGAAGCGGGTTCCGGTGCGGTTCCGCACCCCGGACGGGCGAGGCCGCTCGAAGACGTTCAAGCGGCGTGCCGCGGCTGACGCCTACGCCAGATGACCCGGACTACCAGGCGGCTCACGAGCCGCTGGGAATGATCAGGGACTGCGGAAGGTTCCGGGGCCGTTCGTCCTTGCGGACCGCTGCCGTCTGAGCACCACGTCAGCGTTGGCTCGCGCGTCCGATTCGCATCAGTTCCGCGTCAGGCTCCTCACGAGCGATCCGCAAAACACCAAAATCCCCCGTTGCTACAGGGGATTTCGGGGTGGGCGCTACTGGGATCGAACCAGTGACCTCTGCCGTGTGAAGGCAGCGCTCTCCCGCTGAGCTAAGCGCCCCGAAGGCCGCGGAGTATACCGCCACCCGGCCACCCCACCAGGGCCAGCAAGGCGGGCCTGGCGCCGGCTACGGGGCGAAGTCCTCCAGCGTCAGGCCGCAGCGCGCCATCGCCACGTCGAATGCGCCCTGGGGGTCGGCCGCCGGGTCGCTGAACGTCGTCGCCAGCACGTCCGCCATGCATGCCGCCTGGTCGGGGGTCAGGCCGGCCGACTCGAACGACGTGGTCAATGCGTCGCGCATGAAGTCGGTGTTCACGTCGCCCGTCGACGTCACCAGGCCGCACGCGTCCTGCGTGTAGGCCACCAGCCGGCGGTTGGCCGACGTGTACTCCAGGCTCTGCCACTCGCGCTGCCCGACGGCGGACAGCAGCAGCGCCGATTCGTACCCGACAACCTCCATGTCGTTCACCAGCGACGCGTACCCGCTACGCACCACGGCGAGGTCCTCGGCGGCTTCCGGCGGCGCCGCCGGCGCCAGCGCCGCGTATGCATCGCCCAGTGACGCCATCGCTGCCCGGTTCTCCTCCAGCGTGCCCTCGAAGAACACGACGCCGGCGAACAGCGGCAGCGACGGGTCGACCTGATCGACCACTGCACACCACTCCTCAGCCGTGCCGGTGCCGACGACCGGCACCGACGGCGGTGTCGACACGGCGGCCGACTCCACCGTCGGCGCCGCATCTCCGCACGCACCGACGACGAACAGCAACGCCACCCACAACACAGCCCGGTTCATCCGGGCGACGTTAGGCGACGTCGCGGGAAGCGGTGACCACCACGGCGGCGACCGTCACGGCCGCCACCCACGCCAGCAGGACCCCAACGCCCGCGCCGCGGCTCAGCTCCTCGGCCGCACCGGCCACTGCAGCCGTCGCCGTGCCGGGCAGCCACTCCTCGAGGCTGCCGCCGACCAGAGCGACGATGTTCTCCAGCACGAGGAACCAGATGAGGCAGCCCATCGCCGCGGCGGTCTGGTTGCGCACCAGCGCCCCGACACCGACCCCGAAGGCGCCGAAGACCGCGCCCAGCAAGGCCGACACCGCCACCGCCTCGAGCACCGCCGACGCCGGCGCCGAAAACTCGACGCCCGCCGCCGCCGCCGCAGGCGGGAACACCGCGATCGACACGACGGCCGCCAGCAACGTCAGCAAGCCGCCGGCCGCCGCATAGGCGACCAGCTTGGCGCCGACGACCTCCCGGCGGCGGGGCGCCACCAGGAACGTCGACACCGCGGTGCGGTGGTGGTACTCCCCCGCCGTGCCGAGCGCGGCCAGCAGCATCACCAGCAGCGCCGACAGCTCCACGCCGCCGAGGCGGACGCCGGGCAGCGTGCCGCTCACCTCCACCGACTCGATCGACGTGCCGGGCGCGATGAACGCCAGCAGCGGCAGCCCGGCGGTGAGCACCACCGTCGCCGCCAACAGGAGATACGAGCGGGCGGTGCGGACCTTCAGCAACTCGGCTCGGACAAGAGACCCAAGAGATCCGTTCACGATGCAGCTCCGATCGAGAAGTCGGCGCCGGGGTGCACGATCCGCAGGTAGGCGGCCTCGAGATCAACCGCACCGCCGGCGCCGACCACCTGGCCCAGCGGACCGGCGGCCAGCAGGCGGCCGCCGGCGATTATCAAAACGTGAGTCACGGCCTGCGCCAGCTCGGCCAGCACGTGGGACGACACCAGCACGGTGCGGCCCTCGGCGGCGAACCCGCGCAGCATGCCGCGGAGCCAGTGGATGCCCTCGGGGTCGAGCCCGTTGTTGGGCTCGTCGAGGATCAGCACCTCGGGGTCGCCGAGCAGCGCCCCCGCCAGGTGCAGCCGCTGTCGCATGCCGGTGGAGAACCCGCCGACCCGCCGGTCGGCCGCGCCCTCCAGCCCCACCTTGCCCAGCAGCTCGTCGACCCGGCTACCGGGCAGCCCGGCGGCGGTCGCCTGCACCCGCAGGTGGTTGCGAGCCGTGCGGCCCGGATGGAACGCCGCGCTGTCCAGCAGCGCACCCACGCTGTGCACCGGGTTGGGGAGCTCGCGGTACGGCGAGCCGAGGATCGTGGCCGTGCCGGACGTCGGTTCGGCCAGCCCGAGCACCATGTGCAGCGTCGTCGTCTTGCCGGCCCCGTTGGGGCCCAGGAAGCCGGTGATGGTGCCCGGCTCCAGATCGAAGCTGAGATCGTCCACCGCCAGCACGTCGCCGAAGCGCTTCGTGAGGCCATGCGCCCTGACCGTGACCATCGCACTCCTCCGTTGTATGACAGGCAATATGCGATCTCTTCTCTCAGGTGGCAACCCCGCAAATCGCTGATGCCGCAAGTTGGCCGAAACCGGCCATACTCGACGTTCTCCCCCTCCCAGAAGGACCCCCGCGATGGACCGCCTCATGGTCGAGGTCGACCGCGTCACCAAGGTCTTCGGCGACACCGTCCGGGCCCTCGACGGGCTCAGCCTCACCGTGCCCGAGGGCATCATCTACGGCCTGCTCGGCCCCAACGGCGCCGGCAAGACCACGCTGATCCGGGTGCTCGCCACCCTCCTCAGGCCCGACGGCGGCACCGCCCGGGTCGCCGGCATCGACGTCACCGCCGACCCCACCGGCGTCCGCAACCGCATCGGGCTCGCCGGCCAGGCGGCCGCCGTCGACGCCTACCTCACCGGCCGGGAGAACGTGGAGATGGTCGGCCGCCTCTACAACCTCACCCCTGCCGAGGCCCGGCGGCGGGCCGGCGAGGTGCTCGAGCGCATCAGCCTCACCGACGCGGCCGACCGCCCGGTGCGCACCTACTCGGGCGGGATGCGGCGCCGCCTCGACCTGGCCGCGTCGCTGGTCGGCCGCCCCCAGGTGCTGTTCCTCGACGAGCCCACCACCGGCATCGACCCCCGCAGCCGGGTGGAGGTGTGGGAGATGATCGAGGACCTCGTCGCCGGCGGCACCACCCTGCTGCTCACCTCCCAGTA
>JBFKDA010000134.1:0-7848 GCA_041619955.1 Acidimicrobiia bacterium
GAAGTCGAACGTCTCCGGGTCGCCGTCGGGTTGGGTCTGCTTCTCGACGACGATCTTGCCGTCCTTCGTGTTGGTGAACGTGCACGTGACGGTCTCGCCTGGCTCGACGATGAAGGAGGCGGTCGCCGTGCCCGTGTCGCCGGTGGAGTTGCCGTCGTCGCAGTCCACGTCGGTGAGGTTCCACCCGGCCGGCGGCGGGTCCTCGGTAACGGTGTACTGGCCGGGGGCGACGTCGTCCATCAGCATCCCGCCGTCGCCGATCGTGCCGTTGAGGTCGCCCGAGAAGTCGAAGGTCTCGGGGTCGCCGTCCGGCAGGGTCTCCTTGACGACGACGATCTTGCCGTCCTGGGTGTTGGTGAACGTGCACGTGACGGTCTCGCCCGGGTCGAGCGTGATGTTGCCGGGCGCCGAGCCGTCGTCGCACGTCGCCGAGGTGAGCACCCAGCCGGCGGGCACGGTCTCCGCGACCGAGTAGTTGCCGGGCACGAGCGGGCCCGAGTCGTTCGTCTGGCCGTCGGTGAGCTGGAACGCGGCGCCATAGCTCGGGGTGAACGTGAACTGCTGCGGCGATCCGTCCGGCAGCGTCTGTTTCTCGACGACGATGTTGCCCTTCACGACCTCGTTGTTGAACGTGCAGCTCGCGTTCTGCGGGTTGTTGAAGTCGGCCTGGATGGTCGCCGTGGCGACGTCGGCGTTGAAGACGCAGTTCGTGCCGGTCCCGGACGCGAACACGTACGTGCCCTGGCTGAAGTCGAGCTGCGTCTCGGTGATCGTGTGGTTGTGCGGGTCGGCAGGGGCGCCCGGGCTCGGGATGCCGCTGAACACCACCTGCCCCGCGCCGTCGGTCGGGACGCAGGCACCGCCGTCGAGGCTGAAGCAGTACTCGCCGGCGCTGGCGGTGGACTCGAACGTGCCGTTGCCGTCGCGGTCGATCAGCTTCGTGACCGTGATGCCGGGCAGTTCGAGGACGTCCTTCGCCGGCACCGGGATGTTCTGGGACCCGGCGTTGGCGAAGTCGCCGGTGGTGGTGCCGATGCGACTGTGCTGTGAGGAGCCGCCGCAGTCGCCGGCGACGCTCGACAGGGTGAGGTGGTAGTAGACGGTGGCGCTGCCGGAGCCGCCGAAGGACACGTTGAGCACCTGCACCCACTCGTTCCCGGACGCGGTGAGGCTGCCGGTACCCACGGTGGGCGTTGCGCCGCTGTTGGTGACGACCGCCGGGTTGCTGCCGTCGTGGGTGCCAAGGCTAAAGGCTTGGTCGAAGAACGGCGTGCACCCGCTGCCACCCGCGATGTTGCCGCTGAACCTCACCTCGAGGGTTCCGCTCCCGGCCGCCGCGGCGTCGAGGTCGAACCTGAAGTTGAGGTCGTCCTTCTCGGCGTACTGGGTGACGTTCCCGTTGGTGTACGCGCCGAGCGTTCCACCCGCGGACTTCAGCTGGCCCTCGTGGTCGGAGATCACGAGGTCGCCGGGCGCGCGAGCCACGGGCCCGTCGGCGACCGGCGCGTCGGTGGCGTCCTCCTGTGTCGGCGCCGTGGCGGTTGGCGCCGCTGCGGTCTGCGCCAGCGGCTCCTCGGACGGCGGCTCCTCGGCAGGCGGCTCGCCGGCGGTGGCCGGTGCCTCGGCCCGTGTCTTCGCGGCCGGGGCCGGCCCGGCGGCCGGTGTCTCCGCGGCCGGTGTCTCGTCGGCCGGTGCCCTGTCCACGGGTGCCTTGTCGGCTGGCGGCTCCTCAGCCGGTGACGTCGCCGCGGCGGTCGCCGGCGACTCGACGCTCGATGTCTTGGCGGCGGATGCCTTCGCGGCAGGTGCCTCCTCGGCAGGTGCCTCCTCGGCAGGTGCCTCCTCGGCAGGTGACGCCTCGACCGAGGCAGGCTCCTCAGCGGCAGGCTGCTCACCGGCCGGTGGCGCGTCCCCCGCTGCATCCGTCTCGATCGAAGGCGGCTCCCCGGCCGGCGGCTCCTCGGCAGGCGGCTCCTCGGCAGGCTGGCTCTTGGCGGCCGGTGGCTCTTCGGCCGGCGGCTCGTCTGCCTGCGGCTCGTCCTCGGCAGGGGGCGCTTCGTCCAGCGGGGCCTCTTCTGCGGCGGAAACGTCGGTGGCCGGTGGCGACGAGTCGTCGGCGTACACGGGAACCACGGCGCCGAGCTGCACGGCCACGAGTGCCGTCACGGCGATCAGGTCCACCACGACCTGCCGGGCGCGGCGCGCCGGCTGCACGCGCCGCCGCGCCTCCCGGTGGGTCCGCCGGGACCCGGTTGAGCCACCGGAGCGCGCTGCGCGCCGGCGAGACGACGTCCACGTCAACGCGAACATGAACAGCACGAGCCACTGCCACCGCCAACGGCCACTACCCCGCCGTGCCATCATCGCCATCCCTTTCTCGCCCCGGCCTGCCCGCCCACAAGCGAGCTAGCTCATCACCATCTCACCTACGGGAAGTATAGCCACTCAAAGCAGCCGCCCACCACGTCGAGTGACTCCCCAGGAAGCCACAAGCTCGGGTCGGCAGGATCTCCCACTCCCACACCTTACGCGGGAGACAACGGCGCTGCCGGTCGACCGGTTCCCGGACGCGCTCGGGGGCGGCCCGCAGGCCGCCCCCGAACCTCGCATCAGCGAGTGGACTAGAAGTCCATGTCTCCCATGCCGCCGCCGTGGCCGCCGCCCACCGGGGCCTTCTCCTTCTCGGGGATCTCCCCGATCAGGGCCTCGGTGGTGATCAGCAGCGCCGCGATCGACGCAGCATTCTGGATCGTCGACCGGGTGACCTTGGCCGGGTCGATGATGCCCGCCTTGATCAGGTCCTCGTAGACGCCACTCATGGCGTTGAAGCCCTCGGTCGTCTCGTCCTGGTTGCGCACCCGCTCGACCACCACGCCGCCCTCGAAGCCGGCGTTCTCGGCAATCTGGCGCAGCGGCGCCTCGAGCGACCGGCGCACGAGCTGGCGGCCGGCCTTGACGTCGTCCGATCCGCCTCGCAGCTTGTCGATGGCGTTCTCGGCCCGCAGCAGCGCCACGCCGCCGCCGGGCACGATGCCCTCGTCGACTGCCGCCCGGGTCGCCTGGATGGCGTCCTCGATGCGGTGCTTCTTCTCCTTCAGCTCGACCTCGGTGGCCGCGCCGACCTTGATCACTGCGACACCGCCGGACAGCTTGGCGAGGCGCTCCTCGAGCTTCTCGCGGTCCCAGTCGGAATCGGTGTTCTTGATCTCGGTACGGATCTGGCTGATGCGCCCGGCGACCTGCTCGTGCGAGCCGTCGCCCTCGACGATCGTCGTGTTGTCCTTGGTCACCACGATCTTGCGGGCCTTCCCGAGCATGTCGACCGTGACGTTCTCGAGCTTCAGGCCGACCTCTTCCGAGATCACCGTGGCACCCGTGAGGATGGCGATGTCCTGGAGCATGGCCTTGCGGCGCTCACCGAAGCCCGGGGCCTTGACGGCCACCGAGTGGAACGTGCCGCGGATCTTGTTGACCACCAGGGTGGCCAGCGCCTCGCCGTCGACGTCCTCGGCCAGCACCATGAGCGGCTTGCCCGCCTGCATCACCTTCTCCAGCACCGGGAGCATGTCGTGCACCGAGCTGATCTTCTGGTTGGCGATCAGGATGTACGCCTCGTCGAGCACCGCCTCCTGGCGATCGGGGTCGGTGATGAAGTACGGAGAGATGTAGCCCTTGTCGAACTGCATGCCCTCGGTGAACTCCAGCTCGACGCCGAACGTCTGGGAGTCCTCGACCGTGATGACGCCCTCGTTGCCGACCTTGCCCATCGCCTCGGCGATGCGGTCGCCGACCTCTTTGTTCGCGGCCGAGTTGGCGGCCACGTAGGCGATCTGGTCGCGGTCCTCCGCGTGCACCGGCTTGGCCGATTCGAGGATCGACTCGACGACCTTCTCGACCGCCTCCTCGATGCCCGTCTTGAGCTCCATCGGGTTGGACCCCGCGGCTACCAGGCGGAGGCCCTCGTGCACCATCGCCTGCGCGAGCACCGTCGCCGTGGTCGTCCCGTCACCGGCGACGTCGTTGGTCTTGTCGGCGACTTCCTTGGCGAGCTGGGCACCCATGTTCTCGAACGGGTCCTCCAGCTCGATGTCCTTCGCGATGGTCACCCCGTCATTGGTGATCGTCGGGGCGCCCCACTTCTTCTCCAGCACGACGTTGCGGCCCTTCGGGCCCAGCGTCGCCTTCACCACGTTGGCGAGCTTGTCGACGCCTGCCTCCAGGCTGCGGCGCGCGCCCTCGTGAAACTTCAGTTCCTTTGCTGCCATTGAGCGATTCCTCCTAGCGGTTCCTTAGCGGATGACTGCGAGCACGTCGCGGGACGAGAGGATCAGGTAGTCCTCGCCCTCGTACTTGACCTCGGTGCCGCCGTACTTCGAGTAGACGACCTGGTCCCCGACCTTGACGTCCATGGGGACGCGCTCGCCGTCCTGGAAGTCACCGGGGCCGACCGCGAGCACGTCGCCGACCTGCGGCTTCTCCTTGGCGGTGTCGGGGATGACGAGACCGCTGGGGGTCCGCTGCTCGTCCTCGTCCTTGGGCTTCACGACGATGCGATCACCCAGGGGCTGTAGCTTCATGATCCCTCCTCGTTGGGGTCGAGCGGCTTTAGCACTCGTAGGTTGCGAGTGCGAAGATTAGCAGTCGACAGTTGAGACTGCCAAAACCGGGATGAGCCCGGGATCAGCCGCGGCGGAGCCACGAATCGACGGATTCCCGGTCGAGCCAGCCCACCATCCGCCCGTCGGCGACCACCACGAGGATGACTCCGTCGGCGAGCCTCGGCAGAGCCTCGACCGCAGGGGCGGCGGCCGCGATCACCGCCGAGGGGCCCACGGGTTGCATGGCGTCGGCGGCACCCCAGCCGGCCCGTGCGGCGGGCGGGAGGGCGCGCAGGCGCCGGACGTCGAGCATCCCCCGCACCCGTCCGCCCGCGACCACCGGGACGATCTGGCCGGCCTCGGCCGCGACCCGGTCCAGCGGCTCGGCGGGGCGGACACCAGGCCCCGACGGCCGCATGAGGTCGGCGACCGTGCGGCCGGCCAGCCGCTCGTCGATGCGGAGCTGGAGGCCGGCCCGGCCGGCGGCCACCCACAGGAACGCCGCGACGGCGAGCCACCACACGCCGGCGACGTCCCGGGCGAGCCCGAGCAGCGCTGCGCCCCCGAGGCCGAGCAGCCCGGCCACCACCCGGCCGCCGGCCACGGCGATCCTGGTGGCCCGGCCGTAGTCGCCCGTGGCCCGCCAGATCAGCGCCCGCACCACCCGGCCGCCGTCGAGCGGGAAGCCCGGGGCGAGGTTGAACACGGCGAGCGCCACGTTGAGCGCGGCGAGCAGCTCGATCGCCTGATCGAGCGCGCCGGCGCGCGCCGGCACCGCCAGCGCCACCAGGAAGAACAGTCCGCCCAGCCCCAGCGACGCGGCCGGGCCGGCCGCCGTGATGGCCAGCTCGTCGGCGGGCGTCGCCGCCTCCCGCTCGATCTCGGAGACGCCGCCGAACAGGAAGAGGCGGATCCGGCGCACCCCGACCCCGCGGCGGCGGGCGACCACCGAATGGCTGAGCTCGTGCGCCAGCAGGCTCGCGAAGAACACGATCGTGCCGGCGCCGGCGATCGCCAGCTCGGCCGGCAGGCTGGTCTGGTTGTCCATCCCGGCAAGGGTGGCGAAGAGGATCCACCACACGAGCACCGCGATGATCGTCCAGGACGGGTCGATGACCACCGGGATGCCGAGGAGCCGGGCGGTGGGCCGGCCGATCACAACCGGAGCGAGCCGTCGACCTCCGCGCCCCACTCGCCCACCTCGCCGCGCTCCAGGCGGAACACGCCCGCCGCCGCGACCATCGCCCCGTTGTCGGTGCACAGGCCCGGCGACGGTAGGTAGAGCCGCACGTCGCGGCGCTCCGCCTCCTCCGCGAGGCGCTGGCGCAGCCGCCGGTTGGCCAGCACCCCGCCCCCGCCGGCCACGACCTGCACCCCGGTCGCATCGACCGCGTTGAAGGTCTTGGCGACGAGCACGTCGACGATGGCCTCTTGGATCGCGGCGGCCACATCGGCGAGCGGCGGCAGCTCGCCGGCGTCGCCGGCCTGGTTGGCCCAGGTCACGACCGCCGTCTTCAGCCCGGAGAAGGAGAAGTCGTACGGGCGGTCCGGCAGCGCCCGGGGGAAGTCGACGGAGCCGGGATCCCCGCCCTCGGAGTGCGCGTCGATGGCCGGCCCGCCCGGGAACCCCAGCCCCAGGAAGCGTGCCAGCTTGTCGAACGCCTCGCCCGCCGCGTCGTCGATGGTGGCCCCCAGCACCTCGTAGTCGCCCCACGCCCGGGCGTGGACGATCTGGCTATGGCCGCCCGAGGCGAGCAGGACGACGGCCGGCGGTTCGTAGCCGGCGTGCTCCAGGCGCGGCGCGAACAGGTGGCCCTCCATGTGGTCGACGCCGACGAACGGCTTCCCGAGCGCCCACGCCATCGCCTTGCCGAATGCGAAACCCACGACGAGCGCGCCCACCAGCCCCGGGCCGCGGGTCGCCGCGACCGCGTCGAGATCGTCCGGGTGCACCCCCGCCTCGCGGATGGCCCGGTGGGCGAGGGGGCGGATCGACTCGATGTGGGCGCGGGCTGCCACCTCCGGGACCACTCCGCCGAACCGGGCATGCTCGTCGACTTGGGACGCCAGCACGTTCGAAAGCACTTGCCGCCCCGCGACCACCGCCACTGCGGTCTCGTCGCAGCTCGTCTCGATGCCGAGCACCACCGGGCCGCTCATGCCAGCGACTCCTCGATCGCAGCGAGCCGCTCCCCGTACTCGGGCTCGTCGACGTCGATGGCCCACATGATCAGCGCGTCCTCGTCGCGGTAGTAGTGCTTGCGGAGCCCGACGGGCGCGAACCCGAACCGCCGGTACAGCTCGCGGGCGGCGACGTTCGAGACCCGCACCTCGAGGGTGAGGTGGCGGACCTCCGCGTCGAGCGCGACCCGGACGAGCTGGAGCATGAGCCGGGTTCCCAGGCGCTGCTTGCGGGCGTGCGGCGCGACGGCGAGATTGGTGATGTGAGCGTCCTCCTCGACCAGCATGAGGCCGCCGTACCCGGCCACGACCGGCCCGCCGTCCCCGTCGATCTCGGCGACGTAGTAGCGGCGGTCGCCGCGGCTCAGCTCGTCGTAGAAGATCCGCACCGACCACGGTTGCGGGTAGATGTCGCGTTCGAGCAACGCCACCTCGGGGATGTCCTCCGTGCGCATGGGGCGGATCATCGGGCGTCCGCCTCCCCGGCCCATGCCCCCTGGTGGCGGAACTCGCTCCAGTTGATCGCCGCGTCTGGCTCCCGCAGGTAGAGCGGTCGCACCAGCCCGGCGTCCGGCGCGGCGTCCCGCTGCAGGTGCATGTCAGCGATCTCGAGCAGGATCTCCGCCGACGGGTAACGGGGCCACCCGGTCCGGATGCGGTGCATGCCGCGGAACGGCGCGTCGCCGAGGGCCTGCCAGTCGCCGACCACCAGCGCATCGCCCGGGTCGGCGTCGATCCGGGCACGCAGCTCGGCGAGGTCGACCAGTTCCGGCGGGTCCTCGCGGGCCACGCCGCCCGGCACCGGCCGGTACGAGGCGACGGCCACCTGGCCGCGCCGTGCGTCGACCACGGGCCAGATCCGCCGGCGGCCCGTGGCGGCGCGCAGCGCGAGCGCGTCGAGCGAGTTCACGGCGACCACCGGGACGCCGACCGCGGCGGCGATGCCCTGCGCGGTGGCGATGCCCGCCCGGATGCCGGTGAACAGGCCGGGACCCACGTCCACGACGACGGCGTCGAGGCCGGCGGGCTCCCAGCCGGCGCGTGCGAAGCAGAACTCCAACGCGGCGCC
>JBFKDA010000135.1:0-7820 GCA_041619955.1 Acidimicrobiia bacterium
GCAGGTGCTCCAGGCTGCGCTCGAACTCGAAGGTGTGGTAGTCGAGGCCGCGCACCGGGTTCGACGGCCGCTGGCTGACCTCGGCCGCGTTGAGGAAGTGGTAGGGCGTGGTGAGTGCGGACTCGAAGTAGAGGCCCTCCATCGAGGGGTTCTCGCCCTCGGTCCAGTACGGCAGCAGCATCAGGGCCATCGGCGTTCCGTAGCGGTTGAGGTCGCTGTTGGCCTCCCACATGACCCGTCCAGGCGGCAGGGTGTCGATCTGGGACACCAGCGCCTGATACTCCGGCCACGACTCCTTGCCCTCGTACCCCTTGTAGTTCCAGCGAGCCCAGCCCGGCGCGAACGAGAGCCCGATGGCCCCCACGGCCAGGAAGAAGAACGCCGCCAGGGTCGTGCCGACCAGCAGCGCGTTGCGGGTGGGTTGGACGCGCCGGGCCACCTCGACCACTGCCAGCCCGACCGCCACCCCCGCGAGGATGAACATCGACAGGTACCAGAACGGCAGCAGGCGGGCGTTGTAGAGCTTGGTGATCTCGTTGGCGTCGAGGATGAAGTATCCGACCACCGGCACCCAGGCCATGTAGAACAGCGGGCCGATCTGGTAGCGGCGCATCGCTGCCCAGGCGAGCCCGGCCACCCCGAGCAGGGCGATCGGCAGGAACTCCCGCGGCAGCACCTTGTCCCAGCCCTCCACCGGGTTCCAGTTCATGTCCGCCGTGAAGTCGAACACGCGGGCGAGCAGCGGCACCGCCCAGAACCCGGCGATGGCGAAGCCCAGCCCCCACGCGCCGAACACCGGCTTCCAGCCGCTGGACCGCCGCAGCAGCGGCAGCGTGATCGCGACGATCACCATCGTCGTGATGATGTGCGACAGCGCCGCCAGCGCCAGCACCACCCCCGCCGCCGGCGTGAAGCCGCGGTCCTCTCGGGTGGCCCGCGCGACGAGCCCCACGTACACGAGGCCGAGCGCCAGCGACCACGAGAAGGCGAACTCGCCCGCGAGCGTCGCCGCGATGTTGCCGCCGAAGATCGTGTGGCTCTCCATGAACACGTAGGAGCCGCCGGCCACGCCCGCCACCGTCGCCACCGGGCGCGAGAACCCGAGGCAGCGGATCAGGAAATACGCGGCGAACGGCAGTCCCACCAGGCCGGCGATCGTCACGAGCTTGAACGCCACCCCGTACGGGAGGAAGACGTCGAGGCCGACGATCGTCAGCGTCGGGAGCGGGAAGTAGAAGTAGAGCACCGGGAAGCCGGCGTACCAGTCGTTGCTCCAGCCGAGGATGCGGCCCTCGGGGAGCAGCACGTCGCGGACGTAGGCGGGCAGGAAGACGTGGGCGCCCATGTCGCCACCGGTGGGGGTGTTGGCCGTGAAGATCCACTGCGGCTGCATGATCCCGAACACCGCGATGCCCGCCAGGGCGAGCATCACGACGGCGACGATCTTCGTCTCGCGCATGGTGCCCCAGCGGTGCCAGGAGCGGCCGGGGCGGACGCGGTCGAGGCTCGCGGTGTCGACGGCCATGGGGCGGGAGGCTAGTGGCGGCTCCCCTGTACGCCGATGAGCCCGTGCGCCGGTGAGCCCGTGCGCCGGTGACGCCGAGCGGCGTCAGGCGTCGTCGCGCCGGGCCATGTCGAGCACGGCGTCGAGGCCGAGCGACTCGCCCTCGCGGTTCCACCAGCGGTTTTCGCACCGGTGGCAGGAGCAGAAGTGAACTTCGGTGCCGTCCGGCAGCGTCATCTCGATCTGGATGGCGTCGCGGGCGCCGCAGTTGTCGCAGGCGACCGGCATGTCGACGGACTTGGCGCGGGATCGGCGTGGCATGGTCTCAGCTTAGCCTTTCGACGCCGCCTACTCCTGGCCCGGCCGTGGGGGCAGCCGCCTCCCCGTCGGCCTCCAGCTTCCCCAGGTAACGGCTGCGCCGGGCGCCGTCCTCCCGCCAGTATGCGTACCAGTACGGGCCGTGCGGGCAGCGCGAGCAGGTCGGCTTCCCGCAGCGGACGAGCTGTCGCCGCAGCGCCACCTTGGGGGCACCGCCGGTGGGGAGCGCTACGCCCTGCTGCTCCAGGCGGGCCTGAGCGAGCATGAGCAGGCGGCGCAGCTCGTGCTCGTCCATGTCGCGGACGGCGTCGAGGACGTCGCGGTCGATCGGCATCGCGCCGTCAGGCTACGTCGCGGCCGGCGAGGCGGTCGACGAACAGCGGCCGCACCGGGTGCCGCTCGTCCGTGAGCGACCAGCCGACCGGGACGCTCACCCGGTTGGCGTGCATCTCGCACAGCGCGTACGCCGCACCCAGCGGCCCGGTCTCGGCGAGGTCCTCGACCCAGACCTGGGCCTCGCCGTAGTTGAAGGCCATGACGGCGGCGGCGGGAGCTCCGCACCGGACACAGGGGATCGTCATGGCGGCAACCTACCCCCGCGGCGGCACGCGACCAAGCACCTACTGCAGCGCCGCGCCGGCGACGTACGTGATACCGGCGGCCGACTCGCCGCTCCATGCCGCCGAGACCGGGCTCTGGGCGTCGACGAGGTAGGCGGGCGCGCCGGTGTCGACCAGCACCTGGCGGAGCCGGCCGGCCGGGACGATCAGCTTGACCGCGGTCTCGCCCGCGATCAGCGGCTGCACGCTGACGGTGGCATCGGCGGTGTCGGTGTTGAGGAGCCAAACCGCCGAGGCCCCGCCGGCGGGATCGACGCCCGGGAGCAGCCACCGCGAGGCGGGCTGCTCGGCGCCGACAGTGCCGGCCAGCCCGGCGCCGGAACCGGCGACCACGGCGGCGGCCACCGGGCGGGACGCGCGCAGCCGCACGCCCATCGGCCCGTCGGCGAGGTCTTCGAGCTCCACGACGACCGGGGTGGCGGGTGGGAGCGTCTGGGTGCGGGCGTCCTCCTCGGCGGCCTCGGGTGTGAACACGTCGATCGCGATCGTCGTCTCCTGGTCGTCGGGGTTGAGGACGACGAGGCGCGGCGCCGCCCCACCGACGCGGGTGAGCGGGAACTCCCACGTGTCCGCCAGGCGGGTGGCGGGCCACGACGCCTGGTCCTCGCCGGTGCCGATCAGCACCGACGGGAAGGCCAGCCCCTCCTCCGGGGTCAGCGTGAGCCCCAGGACGTTGCGGAACCGCAGCGTCGTGGCGAGGTCGAAGTCGCGCCACGAGCGGGCGCTCACGGTCACGCTCTGGAGCTCGGGCAGCGGTTCGACGCCGATCTCGCTCACCGCCAGCACCGTGAGCTTGGCCGGCTCCGGGAACGGGTTGAACAGCCGGAGCTCGAGCTGCTCGCCTTCCTGGGTCGAGAACCCCGGCAGGTACCAGACCTTCGGCACCGAGTCGAGGCACACGTCGCCGTGGCGCGCCTCGTCGGAGAGGGTGGTGGCGAAGGCGGCCGCCTGCGGCACGGTGAACTCGACCAACCCGGGCGAGTCGCCCCGCAGCGCCACGTCCGACACCAGCACGTCGACACTCTCGGTCCCGCTCAGGGAGAACCGCGCCCGGTCCGGCTCCTCGGTCGGCACCGGGTTGGGGAAGGTCAGCGCCGCGGTCGCCGCTTCGGTGGCCGCCACCGTCAGCACGGTGTCCAACTCCAGCGTCGCCTCGGCGCGTGGGCAGTACCACACCCCGGCGAACGCGGCGGACACGTCGGTCACGACGTCGTCGAAGAACACCGGCTCGGCGACGGGATCGGGGGCCGGCGCGGCGACCGCGGCGGCGCCGAGCGCGACCGCGGCGGCCAACCAGAGCAGCCGCTTCATCGTGCCTTCCTCCCCGTGCCCCAGACCGCCACCGCCGCGAACGCAAGCAGCAGCGCGCCGGCGCCGAGTGCTTGGCGCCGGTAGGGAGCGTGGGCTGCGAACCCAACCGCACCTTCCTCGGCGGCCAGCCGGTTCGCCCAGCCCTCCTGGCGCCACGGGTCGGGCCCCCAGCGCTGGTCGGCGTTCTCGGCGACGAAAACGGTAGCGCCGGGCCGCGCCTCGCCCTCGTAGCCCGGCGGGTCCCAGGCCCACGCCTCGCCGCGATCGTCGACCGCCCGTACCGCCTCGACCTCACTGAGGAACACCGGTCGGTCGAGGCCCGCGAGCGGGACGAGGTCGAGCTGGGCGTCGAACACCGATTCGAACGGGGACGGGCCGACCACGACGATCCACCGTACCCCGAACTCGGCGAGCGCATCGCCGGCCCGGGCGACCTCGCCGGCGATGATCGACCGGAGCGTCTGCTCCAGCGCAGCGTCGCCGAGGCGCGCCTCGGGCAGCTCGGCCTCCCACAGCCGCGGCACCGGCGCCGAGGTCACCCGGTACGCGGCGCCGTCGAGGCGGCGGCTGTCGCCGGGCAGGTCGGCCGCCGGCCCGGCCAGGAGCACCCGGGCGGAGGTGGGCTCGCCTTGCACGGTGGTGAACCGCAGCGACTCCCGGTACTCGTCCTGCGGCAGCCCGGCCCGGCCCGGCCCGGCGAGCAGCAGGGTCGACGCCACGAGCGCCGCCGCCCCGACGATCCCGAGCGCAGTGATGGTTTGGCGCCACGAGTCGAGCTTCTCGAGCCGGCTGAGCCCTTCGAGCGCCGCCCCGACGATCGCCGCAGTGCCGAGTGCGGCGACGATCATGCCGGCCGACTCGACATGGCGGCCGGCGTCCAGCGAGCCGGCGCGGGCGACCGTCAGCCCTCCGGCGGCCAGCGCCAGCCCCCACCCGGCGATCGCGGCGAGGATCCGGTCGCGCGCCCCGGCGACGACCGCGACGCCGGTGGCGGCGACGAGCACGGCACCCGGCCACCACGGCTCCCAGAACGCGCTCGCGCCGGTTTCGAGGTAGTCGCCGAGCGAGACGATCCCGAACCAGGGGAAGAGCAGCGGCACCGCGAGCGCCGAGGCGGCGGCGGCGCGCAGCGGCGCCCACCATCGCTTGCCCTGGCCGAGCAGGGCCCACAGCGCGAGGGCGGCGGGGGCCACCACCAGGAGGGCCGGCAGGAACGCGGCGGCGACGCCGGTCGCCAGCGCACCGGCGGCGATCACGCCCAGCCGGCCGCGCAGCGACGCGGGCCACGGGCGGAGGGCCACCCGCAACGCCCATGGCATGGCGCCCATCGCCAGCACCGCCGTCCACTCGGCGCGGCCTGCCAGCGCCTGCGCGGCCGGGCCGCCCATGTAGACGATGCCGGCCAGGTAGGCGGCCGGGGCGTGCAGCCGCCACGCTCGGAGCAGCCGCCCCATACCGACGATGCCGCCGAGCGCGGCGAGCACCGTGAGCACCGCGGCGGTCAGCTCCGGCCGGTCGAACAGGATTCGCTGGGCGAGCGCGATCGCCCCGACCGCAGGCTGTAGGGGCGCGGGACTGCCGAGCCCGGCGACGTTCCAGCCGCCGGCGTACGCGGCCAGCGTGGCGCCGGCCGATTCCGACGGGGGCAGCGTGTACCCGACGGCCGGCAGCGTGCCCGACCAGATCGCCCGCGTGGCGACCAGCGTCCACACCACCACGACCGCGCCGACGACGAAGCTCGGGCTGCGCACGGTCTCCTGGCCGACCTCGACGAGGCCGGCGAAGCCGCGCCCGCCGGTCTCCGGCAGCCGTTCGCGCACCCGGTCGCCGATGTCGGCGGCGACCTCCCGGAGCCGCGCCGAGCCGCGCAACTGGTAGCGAAACAGCTCCTCGTCGCCGACCACCCGCCCCCGCCGTGCCTGCCAGCGCCCGGCGAGCGTCGACGGCAGGTGGATCACGTTCCACACCAGCGCCCGCACCACGTTGAACAGCGTCCACCGTCCGAGCAACGGGGCGACCACCGCCTCCGCGAGCGAGATCAGCACCGCGACGGGCAGCACCCAGACCAGCGAGAGCGGGCTGTATGCCTTGATCGCGGCGCGGTACCGCGACGCCTCCTCCAGCCACGGGACCGTCGCCCCCGGCGCCTTCGCCGGGAACAGCACCTCGGACGACGGCACCACCACCACCCGCGCCCCACGCAGGCGGGCGCGCTGGCAGAGGTCGGTGACCGCCGCCGCCGGGCTCATGAGCTGGTCGACGCCCCGCAGCCCGCGCAGCAGGTCGCGCCGCACGAGCACCGAAGCCGGCGACACGGTGGCGACGTCCCGCACCACCTCGTACTGCTGCTGGTCCAGCTCGTCGGAGTCGAGGCCGGTGTAGGGAGCCTGGAAGACGTCGGTGGCCATGCCCACCGACTCCAGCCGGTCGGGCCGTTCGAGGTC
The DNA here is from genome assembly GCA_041619955.1 of Acidimicrobiia bacterium. Classification (GTDB taxonomy): domain Bacteria; phylum Actinomycetota; class Acidimicrobiia; order Spongiisociales; family JAOTWH01; genus JBFJZV01. Next base: position 6,198 of record JBFKDA010000135.1, read on the forward strand.
GAGGACCTTGGACCCGGCAACGGACGCATCCACCCGGTAGCTCTCGACCACCAGCGACCGGAGTGCGTCGGGTCGCGGCCGCGCGCGGTCGTCGACCAGCCACACGTAGACGATGTCGTCGCCCAGCGCGGCGAGCAGCTCCCGGGACGTCGGCACCCAGGAGACGTCGCGCTCGACCGCGATGCGGCGCCCCTCGTCACCGCCGCCGACGACGTACCTCGACGCCGCCCCATACACTTGGCGCTCGACGGCGTCGAGGCTGCCCGGCAGCGCCTCGAGGTCGTACGCGACGATGGCGACCGCGACGGGCGCGGTGGAGTCGTCGTCGGAGACCAGGGTTTCGAGCGACATAGGGACGGCCACCATTCTGGAGCGGGACATCGCCCACCGCAAAGGACCCCGCACCGTGCTGTTGTCCGGCGGGGTCGGCGGGGCACGGCTGGCCCGGGGTCTGACGGCGGTCCTTCCGCCGCAACGCCTGACGGTAGTAGTGAATGTGGGCGACGACGACGATGTGTACGGGGTCCGGGTCTGCGCAGACCTCGACACGGTCCTCTACACGCTGGCCGGCTGCGAGGGCCCGCACGGCTGGGGGATCGCCGGCGACACGTTCGCACGCATCGCAGCACTCGAAGCGGCGGGGGCCGACACGTGGTTCCGGCTGGGCGACCGCGACTGGGAGCACTGCGAGCGCCGAACCGAGGCGCTGGCGGCCGGCGTGCCGCTGTCGAAGGCGACGGCCGATCTGGCGGCGCGCCTCGCCGTGGCGCACCCGGTGCTCCCGGCCTCCGACGACCCGGTCCGCACCAGGGTGCGCACCCGGGACGGCTGGCTGGGCTTCCAGGACTACTTCGTGCGGCGCGGCCACCGGGACCCGGTGGAGGAGGTCGAGTTCGCAGGGGCCGACGCGGCCCGACCGGCGCCGGGGGTGCTCGAGGCGCTTGCCGCCGCCGACGTCGTCGTGGTGGCACCGTCCAACCCGCCCCTCTCCATCTGGCCGATCCTCGCCGTGCCGGGCGTCCGGGAAGCGGCGGCCGCCGCTCCCCGGGTGGTGGCGGTGAGCCCGCTCTTCGGTGGCCGCGCCCTCAAGGGCCCGGCCGCAGGTGTCATGGCCTCGCTGGGGCTGCCGGGCGGCAACGCGGGCGTCGCCGCCGCGTACGACGGCCTGATCTCCGAGCTGGTCGTGGACCGCGCCGACCAGGACCAGCCCGTCGCGGGCCTGCGCTTCTGGGCGACCGACACCCGCATCGCCGAACCCGCGGCGGCCGCCCGGTTCGCCCGCGAGCTGCTGGAGCCGCGGTGATCTCGATCGTCCCGGTCACCGGCATCGGCGAGGTGGCGCCCGGCGACGACCTCGCGGGCTTGCTGCTGGCGGCGCTGGAGGCGGGCGGGGTGGAGCTCGCCGACGGCGACGTGGTGGTGGTGACCCACAAGGTGGTCTCGAAGGCCGAGGGGGCGGTGGTCGAGCTGCCGGACGACGAGGCCGGCTACCGGGCCATCGTCGAGGAGCAGGCGGCCGAGGTGCTGCGGCGGCGGGGCGCGCTCGTGATCACCCGGACCCGCCACGGGTTCATCTGCGCCAACGCGGGCGTCGACCGGAGCAACGCCGCCCCCGGCACCGCA
>JBFKDA010000136.1:0-7789 GCA_041619955.1 Acidimicrobiia bacterium
CCAGGCCTCCCAGCCCTCGAACGACGACCCGTCGAACAGCACGACGGCGTCCGACGGCGGGTCGCCCGGCGTCACCACCCGCGGCTGTGGCCGGGCGGGGTCGTGGACCCGCCATTCGCCGCCCGGCAGCAGGGGCGTGTCCTCGTACCCGAGCGGTGCGTCTCCTGGCATGGCGTCCCTTTCTAGAGCCGGACGGCGGACGGCGCCCCGGCGGCAGCCGACCGGTACGCCGCGGCGGTGAGCTTCGCCACGTGCACCGCGTAGACCGGCGGCTCGTACCCGCGCCCGCCGTTGCGGACCATCGCGAGGAAGTCGTGGTCGGGGGTCGAGTTGCGCACCCGCCGGGGCGGCACCACCGGCTCGTCGTCGACGAGCAGCTCCTTGAACCGCCACTCGTGCATGCGCAGCACCAGGGAGCGCCGGCTGCCGACGATCGCCAGCCGCTCGTCGTGGCGGCCCGCTTCGCCGAACGTGCTGAGCGTGCCGGCGGCGCCGCCCTCGAACGCCACGTGCATCACCGCGTCGACGTCGACGGGCCCCGACCCGTTGGACACCGCGGCGCTTACCCGGCGGGGGCGCAGCCCGGAGACCCACAGCGCCGACGCCACGAGATGGCTGCCGGTGTCCATGAACATGCCGCCCCCGGCCGCCTCGACGTCGAGCCGCCAGCCGCCGACGACCAGCCACGCCTGCGTGACGTAGCCCACGAGGCCGCGCACCTCGCCGAGGGCGCCTCGCGCCACCAGCTCCCGGGCGTACACGTAGGGCGCCAGATGATGCCGCTGGTAGGCGACGGCCAGCATCCGGCCGGCGCGGTCGGCATGGCCGAGCAGGGCCTGCGCCTGGCGGGGCGACATCGCCAGCGGCTTCTCGACCAGCACGTGCCGTCCCGCTGCCAGCGCAGCCTTCACCTGGGCATGGTGGGCGTGGTGCGGGGTGCTGATCAGCACGGCGTCGGCATCGACGTCCCGCAGCAGGCGCCGCCAATCCCGGAAGGACGGCGCGTCGCCGCCCCACGCCGCCAGCAGCGCCTCCGCGGCGTCCGGCATCGGGTCGGCGACGCCCACGACGTCGACGGCACCGTCCGCCCGGAGGCGCGGCACGTGGCCTCGCCGCATGTTGTCGCCGCACCCGATCAGCGCGACGCGGAGCCGCTTCTTCGCCATCGGCTGGCGAGGCTACCCCTCACACGCCGACGGAGACCCGATTCTCGACGGCAGCAGCCGGCTCGCCGGTCACTTTTCGGCGCCAGAGGGCCGCAGCCCCGGCCACCAGCACCACCAGCCCCGCAACGATCACCGTCCAGATGATCGGCGTGAACTCGACCGGGCGCAGGGTCGCGTAGTTGTCGAGGTTGTCGTTGAACGTCTCGACGAACGTGCCGAACCGCCCGAGCGTGTCGGGCATCGAGTCGAGAACCCCCGCCATGGCGGGGAAGTCCGCCGCGATCTGCTCGCCGAGCTGCTCGGGTGAGATCTCGAGCTGGGTTGCCAGGGCGGGCAACATCTCGGTCTCGAGCTGGGTGCCCATCATCGAGACCGTGCTCAGCGCCTCCTGCGCGTCCTGCACCGTGGCGACCGTGTAGACCGGCTCCAGGTTGTCGTTGAGGTCGTCCGCGTCGGCCGACTTCCCGGGCAGCGACAGCAGCAGGGACGCCCCGACCAACACCACGCCGAACGCTACGGCCAGCCAAGCGCCGAGCCGGCGGGCCTGCAACATCACGCCGCCGATGGCCACGGCGGCGAGCCCGGCCAGCAGGATCCCCCACGGCACGGTGGTAGCCGGCAGGTCTGCGGTGGGGATCTCGTCGGCGCTGCGGAACAGCGGCTGCTGCTCAGCGAGGAGGCCCACGAGGCCGGTGAACTGATCCCCGATCTCAGGCAGCGAGTCGACCCCGGTCGCCACCGCCGGGAACGCGTCGCCGAGGTACGCCGCGAACTCGCCGGGCGCCATGCCGAGGCCCTCGGACAGGGACGGGATCGCGCCAGTCTCGAACTCGGCGCGCACCTGCTCGAGCCCGGCCAGGTCGGCGCTCGCCTGCGCCAGCGCCTCGTCCTCGAGCAGCGGGCGGAAGTCGTCGATCATCTCCTCGAACGCCGGGCCGACGTCGAACAGGTCGTCGGCGAACGTCGTCGCCACCAGCCCGACGCCGACCACCATCACGAGGGCGGGCAGCAGCCAGCCCAGCCATCGACGGGTGCTCACGGGGGACCTCCTTCGTCCGGCCGGCGCAGGCGCGCCGACCGGGCCCAGTCGACCGCACGCCGCCGGCGCCTGCCAGGGGAACACGGCCCATGTGCGGCGGCGACGGGCATACTGCCCGCATGGACGCCGTGATCCTGTTGGTGGAGGACGACCCGTCGATCCGTGAGATCACCAAGCGCGGGTTGGAGGACGCCGGGTTCACGGTGCAGACCGCCGTCGACGGCGAGGAGGCGCTCGACCGCTTCGCCAAGCAGCGCCCCGACGCGGTGGTGCTCGACGTGATGCTGCCCCGCAAGGACGGCCTGGAGGTGTGCCGGGCGATCCGCGCCGGCTCCGCCACGCCAGTCGTGATGCTCACGGCCCGCGCCGACACCATCGACGTGGTGGTGGGCCTGGAGTCGGGCGCCGACGACTACGTCACCAAGCCGTTCGCGATGCCCGAGCTGGTGGCCCGGGTGCGGGCCGCGCTGCGCCGAGCCCAGCACCTGGAGCCGGCGGAGACCGTGACGCTCGGCCCGGTCACGATCGACGTGCGCGGCCACCTCGCCACCCGCGACGGCACGGACCTGGCGTTGACGCCCACCGAGTTCCGGCTGCTGCTCGAGCTGGCCCGCCGGCCCGGGCAGGTGTTCACCCGCGAGATGCTGCTCGAGCGGGTCTGGGGGTACAGCTACCTCGGCGACTCGCGCCTCGTGGACGTCGCGGTGCAGCGCCTGCGGTCGAAGGTCGAGGACGACCCGCGCCAGCCGGAGCTGATCCAGACCGTGCGGGGTGTGGGCTACCGAGCCGCCAAGTGATCCGCAGCTTCCGCGCGCGCCTGATCGTCACCGTGATCGCGCTGATCGCGCTGACCGCCGCCGCGCTGTCGGTGACCGCCTACCTGCTGGTGCGCCGCTCGCTGCGGGCGCAGGTGGTGGACGCCGCTCTGGCGAGGGCCGAGTTCAACGTGGGCGTGCTCGCCGACCGCGCCGTGCTCCCGCCCGGGGCCGGCCGGGCCGAGTTGGAAGCCAGCGGCCTGGTCGAGCGCTTCTTGCTGCGCGGCACCGACGGTGTCTACGTCGAGTTCCCGGCGGGCGGCGAGGCGTTCGCATCGTCGCTGGCGCTGTTCGACACCCCGGACCTCGTCGAGCCCGACCTGCGGGCGCTCGTGGCCGCCGGTGAGCTCGGCTACGAGTTCCTCGACGTGGCCGGCGAGCCGAGCGTTGTCGTGGCGGCGCACCGCCCCCCGGACGGGCCCGACTTCTACTTCTTCTCGTCGGCGGCCGACGTCGGCGACGCCCTCGGCCAGCTCCGGCGAGCGCTCATCGGCGGCGGGCTGGCGCTGGTCGCGGCCGGGGCGCTGGCGGCGGGCGGGATCGCCAGGCGGGTGCTGCGCCCGGTGCGGGAGGCCAGCGCCGCGGCCGAGGCGATGGCGGGCGGCGACCTCGGGGTACGGCTGCCTGCCGCCGCCTCCGCCGACGAGTTCGGGCGCTGGGCCGAGTCGTTCAACCGGATGGCGGCGTCGCTCGAGGAGAAGATCGCCGCCCTCCAGGCGGCCCAGCAGCGAGAGCAGCGCTTCACCGCCGACGTGTCCCACGAGCTGCGCACCCCGCTGACCGCGCTCGTCAACGAGGCGGCGATGGTGCGCGACCACCTCGACGCGATGCCGGGCGGCGACCGGCGGCTCGGCGAGCTGCTCGTGGCGGACACCACCCGGCTCCGCCGTCTCGTGGAGGACCTGCTGGAGATCTCGCGCCTCGACGCCGGCGCCCCCGTTCCCGTTGCAGACACGCCCGTCGACCTCGCCCGGTTCGTGGCGGCCGTGGCCGCCGAGCGGCACCCGGACGCCGACCTCCAGGTCGGCCCGGTGCAGGTGCTCGTCGACCGGACGAGCCTGGAGCGCATCCTCGGCAACCTGTTGGACAACGCCCGTGCCCATGCGCCTGGCGCCAGGACGACGGTGACGGCCGGAGTGACTGCCGGGTCGCCGGCCGGGTCGAGCAGCCGGCGGCTGACGCTGGTGGTGGCGGACGACGGGCCGGGCGCCCCGGGCGCCGACCTCGAGCTGCTGTTCGACCGCTTCGCCAAGGCCGACGCCGCCCGCGGCGGCGGCAGCGGCCTGGGGCTGGCCATCGCCCGCCAGCACGCCCGCCGGCTCGGCGGCGAGCTCACCGCCCGCCACCGGCGCGGCGGCGGGATGGAGTTCGAGCTGACCGTGCCCGTAACGCAACCGTTACCGGCGGGTGATCCGGCGGCGACGGCGCCCGCGCATCCTGGGGTGGACAGAAAGGAACGCTGAATGCGCAAGCTCCTCCCCCTGGTCGCCGCGCTGGCGCTGGCGGCCGCCGCATGCGGCGACGGCGGCGCGGTGGGCGCCGGCCCGGTCACCACCCAGACGACCCAGGCGCAGGGCACCACCTCGCCGCCGGCCACCACCGGCCCGGGCGCCACGACGACCAGTGTCCCCGGCGGCGCGACCGCGACCTCCACGACGGTCCCTGCCGCGACCCGCAACGTCAGCGTCTACCTGTTCGAGAACGTCACCGACGCCACGGCGGCCGCCGGGCCCTTCCTCGCCCCGGTGGAGCGGGCGGTCGCCGACTCCGCCGATGTCGGGGCGCGCACGATCCAGGCGCTGCTCGCCGGGCCCACGCCCGAGGAGGCCGCCGGCGACCCGGGGTACAGCTCGGAGATCCCGCCCGACACCCTGTTCCTCGGACTGGACGTCGCGGACGGGCTGGCCACGGTCGACCTGTCCCGCGAGTTCGAGGCGGGCGGCGGCACGCTGTCGATGACCGGCCGGCTGGCCCAGATCGTCTACACCCTCACCCAGTTCCCGACCGTCGACCGGGTCGACTTCCGCCTCGACGGGGTCCCGGTGCGGGTGTTCTCCGGCGAGGGCATCCTGTTGGAGGAGCCGGTGACCCGGGACGACTACGCCTTCCTGCTGCCGCCGGGGTTCGACGACACCCCCGTGGCGGTGCCCCGTCGCTGGGAGCAGGCCGACCTCCCGCCGCTGGCCGGGGTGCCGGTGATCTCGCAGCGGCACGTCGTGCTGGTAACCGGGGACGACGTGCTGAACGTGCGTGCCGGAGCCGGGGTGGACAACGACATCGTCGGCATGCTCGCCCCCACCACCACCGTGCGGGTGACCGGCCGGACCGCGCCGGTCGGGCCGTCGACGTGGGCCGAGATCGTCACCCCCGACGGCACGGGCTGGGTCAACGCCACGTTCCTCGCCGCGGTGGTCGATCCGGCCGCGTTCGCCGCCGACCCCGCCGCCCGGGCCCGGCTCGACGACCTGGCCGAGATCGTCGCCACCCGGGGCGACCTGCGGCCGATCGTGTCCGCGCGCGGCCTGTACGTGTGGCACCACGACTCGCCGCCGCGGCGGTTCCGGCCCGCCGACCTCGCAGGAATCCTCACCGACGACACCACCTACCAGTGGCCGTCGAACGCCGCCGACATCGAGGACGTGCCGTTCCGCACCTTCACCGACGCCGTGGCCGACCGCTTCCTGGGCGTCTACGACGACGACGACGTGGTGCTGCAGGCGAATCGGCCGATCGAGGCGGGCAACGGCCGCCCCGCCGCGTTCGCGATCCCCACGGAGTTCCAGAACTTCAACTATTGGACCGTCCACGACCCCGGCGACGACCCCGAGTTCGGCGGCCTCGACTGGGGGACCTGGTACGTGGCGATGGACTACGAGGACTCCCGGCCGGTGATCGTCGGCCTCATCCTCGACGAGTGGGCTCCGTGAGGCCGGCCGGCCGCTTCAAAGCCTGACCGTTTCGCGTTTGCGCTTGCGGGTACGCTCACCGGGCTTTGAACTCGTTGTTGAAGATATGGGTCTACGCGGCATCCGTCGTCGCGTTCTTTCGTGCCGTGCGGTCGCCCGCTCGGAGCGGGGCGGTCTCATCCCCTGAGCCGGAGGCGCCGGAGCCGGGGTGGAAGGGGTTCCTGGCGGATCTCAAGGCCGAGGTCAAGAAGGACCAGCTGTCGATCGTCGCCGGCAGCCTCGCCTACTACGCGCTGCTCGCGCTCATCCCGGCGATGATCGCGGTGATCTCGATCTACGGGCTCGCCTTCGACGCCTCCGACGTCGAGCGCCAGATCGCCGACCTGGCCGACACCCTGCCGGAGGCGGCCCAGGAGCTCATCACCGAGCAGCTCAGCTCGGTCGTCGAGGGCAACGCCGCCGGGCTCGGGATCGGCGTCGCCATCAGCATCCTCGCCGCGCTGTGGAGCGCGTCGTCCGGCATGAAGGCGCTCATCGCCGCGACCAACCTCGTGTTCAACGAGGACGAGACCCGCGGCTTCCTCGAGCTGCGGGCCCTCGCCGTTGCGCTCACCTTCGCGATGATCCTCGTCGGCGGCGCCGCGCTCGGCGCGATCGTGCTGCTGCCGCGGCTGCTGCCGCTCGGCACGCTCGGCGAGACCCTCGTGTCGCTGGCCGTGTGGCCGCTCGTCGTGCTGGTGATGGCCGGCGGGCTGGCCGTGCTGTACCGGTACGGCCCGGCGCACACCCACCCGAGCTGGGAGTGGGCCGGCGTGGGGGCCGTCGGCGCCGCCGTGCTGTGGGCGCTGCTCACGCTGATCTTCAGCTTCTACGTCACGACGTTCGGCAGCTTCTCGGCGACCTACGGGGCGCTGGCCGGCGTGATCGTGCTGCTGTTGTGGTTCTACCTGTCCGGATTCGTCGTGCTGCTGGGCGCCGAGGTCAACGCGGTCCACGCCGATCGCAAGACGATGGCCGCCGCTACGGCGTGACGTCCAGCTCGCCGATGTCCACCGCCCACGCCTCGTAGACGACGTCGGCGCCGTGCATCCGGTGGCGGGCGAGCATGCGCATGAGGTCGAGCACCGCGGCCCGGATGACCTCGGGATCGGACCCGCGGCTCTCGTCGACGAGGTCGAGGACCTGGTCGACCTCCTCGCAGAGCACGCCGTGCTCCTCGCGGATGGCCGCCACCGCGTCGTCGAGCTGCGGCGACGCGTCCACGATCCGGGCGAGCAGCCCCGCCGGCGCTTCGACCTCCTCCATGTGCTGGATGAGCGCGCGGCGCACCTCGTGGAGGCGGTCGGCCAAGCCCTCCCGCCAGCTGGCGCTCGCCGCGGGGGTGGCGGCCGCGTGCTCGAGATCGAACACCGCGTTCTTCAGGGCGGCCCGCAGGGTGCGCGCCAGGCCGAGCGCGTCGGCGGGCTCCCCGTTGCCGGTCATTGCGATATCGGCGGATCCGGGTCAGGTGGCCGCGCCTCGTGGAGCTCGGCGCGCGCCCCCCGGATCTCCTGCAGCAGCTCGCCGAGCACGGTCTCGGCTTCGGCGAGCGTCCGCTCGGCTGCGTCCTCGGCCTCGAGCCGCGTGCGGCGGGCCTCGCCCTCGGCGCGCCGGACGAGCTGGTTGGCCTCCTCCACCGCCTCCCGGACGATGTAGCTGTCGGACACCATCTCGCGCGATCGCTCCCGGGCCTTGTCGAGCAGCTCCTTCGCCTTCTCGTTGGTCCGGGCGACGAACGTCTCCCGCTCCCGCACCATCCAGCGGGCCGCCCGCAGCTCCTCCGGCAGCTCCTCCCGGAACCGGTACAGCTTGCGCAGCATCTCC
>JBFKDA010000137.1:0-7765 GCA_041619955.1 Acidimicrobiia bacterium
ATCGTCGACTTCATGGCCTGGGGCGGCGGCGGCGACGTCTCCAAGGGCGAGGCACCCGACCCGCTGGCCGACTTCTGGGACGACGCTGCCCAGGGCCCGCTGGGATCGCCGCCGGCCGAGTCGTCGCTGAGCCTCACCGCCGACGGCGTCGACACCGACGACAGCGCCTGCTGGGAGTTCACCGGCAGCGGCTCGTCGGCATGTGGCCCAACCACTGTCGACAACGACGACTGGCCGCTGCGGGTCGCCAGCCCGGGCGACGACAACAACGTGGCCACCGCCGACCTCGAGGTCACCGTGGCGGCGAGCACCGCACGACCCAGCAACGGCGGCACGGTGTCGTACACGGTCACGGTGACCAACCACAGCGCCTCCAACGCGGTTGGCGGTGTCGAGGTCACCGATCTGCTGCCTGCCGGCCTCGCCTACGCGAGCGACGACGGCGGCGGTGCCTATGTGCCGGGCACCGGAGTGTGGACTGCCGGCACCGTCTCGGCCAACTCGTCCGTCGCGCTGGTCATCGATGCCTTGGTCACCGCCGCCGAAGGCAGCGGGATCGACAACACCGCGACGATCACTGCGGCCGCTCGCCCCGACCCCGACCCGGCCAACGACGCGGACACTGCCTCGATCACCGTCAACCGGACCCCGACGCCAGTGAACGACGCCACCGCCGTGCTCCAGTCCGTCCCGGCGACCATCGCCGTCCTCGGCAACGACAGCGACCCCGACGGGGACCCGCTGACCATCACCGCCTGGGACGCGGTGTCGGCCCAGGGCGGCACCGTCGACTGCAGCTCGGGCACCAACTGCACGTACACCGGCGCGCCCGGATTCGCCTCGCCGCCCGACGACACCTTCACCTACACCGTCGACGACGGCTATGGCGGCACTGCGGTCGCCACCGTCACCGTCACCGTCACGCCGGCCAGCAACGCCCCGCTGTTCCTGAAGACCGACGGCACCACGGACAAGGCCGTACTGCTGCCGCTGGCGCCGCCGCCGTTCGCCGCCACCCACCCCGGCACGCCCGCCGTGCCCGACTGGAACGACGGCGGCGACGGCCAGCCCGGCCGCAAGCTGCAGCGGTCGGGCTCCGCTCCGCCGTGGGACGAGGGCAACGAGGACAAGTTCCAGGCGTGGGCGTTCCCGGTCGCCGACGCCGCCGGCCTCACGGTGGGCGGACCGGTGCGGCTCCGGTTGTGGGTGGCGATGAAGGACTTCGACGTGCTCAAGACGGGCGAGCTGCACGTCCGCATCTCGCAATGCCCGCCTGGCGCGGCGCTCGCCTCCAATGCCGCCGACGGCTGCACGGCACTGGGCACCGGCGCGTACGACAGCTCGCCCGCGCCGTTCGCGCCGAGCGGCGGCTTCGAGATGATCGAGATCAACGTGGCGCTGCCGAGCCTCACCATCCCCCAGGGCGACCACCTCCGCGTGAAGGTGATTGGCGGTCCGAACTCCGGCGACGACGTCATCGTGGCCTACGACACCGATGCCACCGTGGCGGTGCTCTACTTCCCCTGACCCCGGACCGGTCACCCGCAGTGGGCGACCTGCTCGCGCTCGCCACCGTAGCGAGCCCACTCCTCGTCGGTCATGCTGCGGTTGGCGACCGCGCAGCCGGCCGCGCGCCACGCCGCCGGGTCCACGGTCCACGCCGCGAAGCCACGCGGCGCCGCGCCGGCCACCGCGATCAGCGTGTCGCCGCCGATCGCCAGGCCGGTGACGGGGTCGCCGAGATCGGCGAACCCGCCGACCAGCGTGCGGCTGGCGGCGTCCCACACGAGGATCCGCCCGTCGCCCGCCGACACCACCGTGGCGCCCCCGGGCGCGTGGACGACCGCCTGGACCGGGCCGGCGGGGGCCGCCACCGCGGCCCTCTCCACGCTTCCGGGACTGCGGTGGAGCGGGCCAGGTCGAAGTCGTCGGCCTCGTCGTCCCAGGCGATCTCGCCGGACGTCTAGACCCGCGCGATGCGCTCCGTGGGCCGCCGGCCAGCCAACGCTCAATCTCCTCGCCCAGCCACCGGGACCCGGCGCTGGCCTCGACAGCAGCGCCCGGAGCGGGTTCCACGGCTTTGGCGAAGCGCTGCAGCCCGTCGCGGATCGCCGGTGCCAGCTCGCCGTCGGCCGAGTGGCTGTACGAGATGAAGGCGTCGTAGCCCACGTCACGCCCTTGGCTCCGGACCCTGCCGTTCGGGCGCCGCCGCAGCCCGGATCGGGGCGGTCGCCGCCGTTCTATCCTCCGCCCCCGAACGGAGGCCGCTCGTCAGTCGCGACCCGGAAAGGACAGCTCTTTGACGCTCGCCGACTACCTGCCCATCGCGCTGATGGCGATGCTGGGGCTCGGGTTCGCCGGCGTGTCGTTCTTCCTCTCCTACCGGCTCACGGTCTCCAACCCGACCCCCGCCAAGCTGGCGCCCTACGAGTCCGGCATCGTGCCGGTGCGGGATCCCGTCCAACGCTTCCCGGTGAAGTTCTACATGGTGGCCATGCTGTTCGTGCTGTTCGACATCGAGATCGTCTTCCTGTTCGCCTGGGCGGTGCGCTTCGAGGCGCTCGGCTGGCCCGGCGTGGTGGCGATCGGGATCTTCACGCTGCTGCTGATCGAGACGCTGGGCTACGTGTGGAAGCGGGGCGCGCTCGACTGGAACGAGGCCCGCCGCGAGCGGTACCGCAGAGTGGTGGCGCCCGAGAGTCCGATGGCGCCTGAGCCGCCCTCGACCGAGGAGGCCGCCGCCTGATGGCCCGCTTCTCAGCGCCCCCCAACCTGCTCACCACCAACCTGGACAAGGCCGTGCGGTGGGCGCGGACGCAGAGCATGTGGCCGGCGGTGTTCGGGCTGGCGTGCTGTGCGATCGAGATGATGGGCACCGGCGCCGCCCATAACGACCTTGCCCGCTTCGGCATGGAGGTGTTCCGCGCCTCGCCTCGGCAGGCTGACCTGATGATCGTCGCCGGGCGGGTGTCGCAGAAGATGGCCCCGGTGCTGCGGCAGGTCTACGACCAGATGGCCGAGCCCAAGTGGGTGATCTCGATGGGCGCCTGCGCTTCCACCGGCGGCATGTTCAACAACTACGCGCTGGTGCAGGGCGTCGACCAGGTGGTACCGGTGGACGTGTACGTGCCTGGCTGCCCGCCGGGCCCGCAGTCCCTGATGCACGGCATCCTCACCCTCCACGAGCTGATCCGCCAGGGCAAGACCGGTCAGTTCATCGACTTCGAGCAGAGCTCGAAGTCGACGAGTGAAGACAAGGCTTCCGCGTGAGTGACGAGCCGCGTGAGGTTGCCGGGGCCGTGGAGGAGGAGGTCGCGCCGACCGTCGAGGGGGCTGCCGACGAGCATGCTGCCGAGCAGGAACTCGCCGGGGATCCGGTCGACGCGCCTGAGGTGTCGGACACGGCGCCGGCTGCGGAGCACGAGGAGCCGGACACGGCCAGCGACGTGCCCGGTGGTGAGGTCGAGGTGCCGGATGATCCGGTGTTGGCCGAGATCGTGGGGGCGGTGGCGGGCTGCCGGTACGAGCAGTCGTTCGGCCAGGACGTGGTCTTCGTGGAGCGCGAGCAGCTTCCCGCGGTCGCGCAGGCGGCGAAGGACGCCGGGTTCGAGCTGTTCAGCGACCTCTGCGGGGTCGACTACCTGCGGCGGCAGCCACGGTTGGAGATCGTCGTCACCCTCACCTCGATCAGCCAGGGGCGCAAGCTGCGGATCCGGGCGGGCGTGCCTGGCGACGACCCCACGGCGCCCTCCATCACCGGCGTGTACGCCGGCGCCAACTTCTACGAGCGGGAGACGTACGACATGTTCGGCATCGTCTTCGACGGCCACCCCGACCTCACCCGCATCCTCATGCCGGACGACTGGGAGGGTCATCCGCTCCGCAAGGACTTCCCGGTCGGCGCCGTGCCCGTGCAGTTCAAGTCGTCCCCGCAGATGAGCTGACCCGATGGCCAACCCCCCCGACATCGTCACCGGCGAGATCGAAGCCGCCACTACCGAGCGGGTGACCGGCGGCGATGCGACGTCGACCGTCGCCGACGAGCGCCGCCGGCTCGCGGACGTGTGGGCGGCCGGCACCGAGGAGCCCTCCTGGGTGCGGCGGGCCACATCGGAGGGCGCGCAGGAGATGCTGGTCGAGGAGGAAGCCGGCGTGCTGTCGGGCCAGCGGGGGTCGCTCGTCGCCGACGACTACGCGCTGGAGGACGACACGGCGGACGACGAGACCCAGATCCTCAACATGGGGCCCCAGCACCCCTCGACGCACGGCGTGCTGCGGCTCCAGCTCGAGCTGGAGGGCGAGAAGATCCGCCGGGTGAAGCCGGTGATCGGCTACCTGCACACCGGCATGGAGAAGACCGCCGAGGCCCTCAACTACCTGCAGGGCCCCACCAACGTCACGCGCATGGACTACCTCTCGCCGTTCTTCAACGAGCTGTGCTTCTCGCTGGCCACCGAGCGGCTGCTGGGCGTGGATGTGCCCCCCCGGGCGGACGTGATCCGGGTGATGATCACCGAGCTCAACCGCATCGCCAGCCACTTGCTGTGGCTCGCCACCCAGGGGCTCGACATCGGGGCGCTGTCGATCATGATCTACGGCTGGCGGGAGCGCGAGCTGCTGCTCGACTTCTTCGAGAAGCTCACCGGCCTGCGCATGAACCACAACTACATCCGGCCCGGCGGCGTCGCTGCCGACCTCCACGACGGCTGGCAGGACGACGTCGCCGAGATCCTCGAGGTGATCCCCAAGGGCATCGCCGACTACGAGGAGATCCTCAACGAGAACCCGATCTTCCTCGACCGCACCCAGAGCGTGGGGGTCATCACCCCCGAGGAGTGCTACCAGCTCGGCGTCACCGGTCCCACGCTGCGCGCGGCCGGGGTCCCCTGGGACCTCCGCAAGTCGATGCCCTACTGCGGCATCGACGGCTACGACTTCGACGTGCCCACCCGCGCCCACGGCGACGTCTTCGACCGCTACCTGGTGCGGATGGACGAGATGCGCGAGTCGCTGCGCATCGTGCAGCAGGCCGCCGAGCGCATGCCCGCCGGTGACTACCGCACCGAGGACCGCAAGGTCACCCCGCCGCCCCGGGCGCGCATCGACGAGTCGATGGAGGCGCTCATCCACCACTTCAAGCTGTTCACCGAGGGACCGAAGGTGCCGCAGGGGGAGACCTACCAGGCAGTCGAGTCGCCGCGCGGCGAGCTCGGCATGTACCTGGTGTCCACCGGTGGCGCCAAGCCGTGGCGGCTGCACGTGCGGGGCCCCTCCTTCGCAGCCGTGCAGGCGCTGCCGGTGATGATGGCGGACTCGCTGGTCGCCGACATCGTGGCGACGCTGGCGTCGGTCGACCCGGTGCTCGGGGACGTCGACCGATGAGCGAGTGGAGCGCGGCGATCCGGGAGCGGGCGCGCGCCCTGGTGGCGCGCTACCCCGACCGGCGGTCGGCGGTGATGCCGCTGCTGTACCTGGCGATGCTCACCGAGGACGGTGACCTCACCGAGGACGGGATGCGCCAGGTCGCCGAGCACACCGGCCTCACCCCGGCCCAGGTGCAGTCGGTGGCGAGCTTCTACACGATGTACAAGCGGGAGGGGGTGGGGCGCTACCTCGTGTCGGTGTGCACGTCGATCTCGTGCATGCTGCTCGCCGCCCACGACGTGCTGGACGCCGTGGCCGACGAGACCGGCGTGCCCCACGGCGAGACCGGCGAGGACGGCACGTTCTCGGTGGAGCACGTCGAGTGCATCGGCGCGTGCGGCGGGGCGCCGGCCGTGCAGGTGAACTACGAGCTGATCGAGGGGGTCACGCCCGACAAGGCCCGCGAGCTGTGCCGGTGGCTGCGCGACGGCCGCCCGGAGGTCGTCTTCTCCGACGAGATGCAGGCGCTTTTCGGCGGCCAGCGCTCGTTCGAATGGGGCCCGAAAGAGCCGGAGGGCGCCGTCGCCGCCGTCCCCGCCATCGCGCATCTCGGCAGCGCAGCCGGTTCTTCCTCTCCCCCCTCTGGGGGGAGTCCGGCGGCGCAGCCGCCGGGAGGGGGGAGCACGTGACCGCCACTTCCACGAAGATCCTCACCGGGCGCATGGACGCCCACCCCGCCGACTCGCACACGATCGAGCGCTACCTCGCCACGGGCGGGTACGAAGCGCTGCGCAAGGCGCTCGAGACGATGGCGCCGGAGGACGTGGCCGCCGAGTTGAAGGCCTCCAACATGCGGGGCCGGGGCGGCGCCAACTTCCCGACCGGCGTCAAGTGGGGGTTCCTCGCGGCCACCGAGCCGCGCTACCTCGTGGTCAACGCCGACGAGTCCGAGCCGGGCACCTTCAAGGATCGGATGCTGCTGGAGCGCGACCCGCACCAGATGATCGAGGGCATCGCGCTGAGCTGCTACGCCCTCGGCATACGCCAGGCGTTCGTCTACGTCCGCGGCGAGTACCCACGTCCGGCCCGCCGCGTCGAGCGGGCCATCGCAGAGGCGTACCGGCACGGCTTCCTGGGCAACGACGTGCTTGGCACCGGCTTCGCCTGCGACGTGGTCGTCCACCTCGGCGCCGGCGCCTACATCTGCGGCGAGGAGACCGCGTTGCTCAACAGCCTCGAGGGCCGGCGCGGCGAGCCCCGCATCAAGCCGCCGTTCCCCGCCGTGGAGGGCCTGTACGCCAGTCCGACGATCGTCAACAACGTCGAGACGCTGTCAAACGTGCCGTGGATCGTCACCAACGGCGGCGCCCAGTACGCGACGATCGGCCCGGAGACCTCGGCCGGCACCCGCCTGTTCAGCCTGTCGGGCCACGTCGCCAAGCCGGGCAACTACGAGCTGGTGATGGGGCTCACGTGGCGCGAGTTCATCTACGACATCGGCGGCGGCATCCCGAACGGGCGCGAGCTGAAGGCGTGGATCCCGGGCGGCGCCTCGGCGCCATGGTTCGTGCCCGACCCGCACCTCGACACCCCGGTGACGATCGACGACGTCGGCAAGCACGGCTCGATGCTCGGCTCCGGCGCCGTCGTCGTGATGGACGACACGACGTGCGTGGTGCGGGCGGCGATGAACATCGTGCAGTTCTTCGCGCACGAGTCGTGCGGGCAGTGCACTCCCTGCCGGGAGGGGACCGGGTGGTTGCAGCGGATGCTGTGGCGCATCGAGAACGGGGCCGGCCGGCCGGTCGACGTCGACCTGCTCCTCGACGTCTCCGACAACATCAGCCCGGGGCTCAAGTGGCCGCCGGCGATGACCACGATCTGCCCGCTCGGGCCGTCGGCCGTGTCGCCGATCACGACGATCACGACGTACTTCCGCGACGAGGTGGCCGCCCACGTCGAAGAGGGGGTCTGCCCGCTTGGCTGAGCGCGTGACGATCACCGTCGACGGCAAGGAGATGTCGGTCCCGGCCGGCTCGCTGCTGATCGAAGCCGCCCAGGACGAGGGCGTCTACATCCCCCGGTTCTGCTGGCACAAGCGGATGAAGCCGGTCGGCATGTGCCGCATGTGCCTGGTGGAGGTCGAGGGGCCGCGCGGGATGATGCTCACCACCGCCTGCACGATGCGGGTGAACGACGGCATGCAGGTCGACACCCAGTCGGACGTGGTCAAGAAGGCCCAGGAGGGGGTCCTCGAGTTCCTCCTCATCAACCACCCGCTCGACTGCCCGGTGTGCGACCGGGGCGGCGAGTGCCCGCTGCAGGACCAGACGATGGCCTACGGCCCCGGCGAGAGCCGCTTCGTCGAGGAGAAGCGCCACTTCGAGAAGCCCATCGACAT
>JBFKDA010000138.1:0-7751 GCA_041619955.1 Acidimicrobiia bacterium
CTGTCGACGGTGATGACCGTGCTGGCGATCGTCTACTCGTGGAACCACTGGCCGGAGCCGCACAACCCGAAGATGTTCCTGGCGCTGATCCTGATCCTCGCCACCGGCATGGCCGGCACGTTCGTCGCCCTCGACCTCATCCTCTTCTTCTTGTTCTTCGAGGTCGTGCTGCTGCCGATGTACTTCATGATCGGCATCTGGGGCGACCGGATGCAGGTGACGCTGCCGGTGTTCAACCGGGTCGTCGAGATGCGGCTCTACGCCGCGATCAAGTTCTTCCTCTTCACGCTGTTCGGCTCGGCGTTCATGCTGCTCGGCTTCCTGGCGCTGTTCTTCAAGTCGGGCGCCGACACGTTCAGCATCGTCGAGCTGTCGGAGCTGGGCCGGGCCGGGGTGTTCGCCGGCACGTTCGGGTTCTGGGCGTTCTTCGCGATCTTCCTCGGCTTCGCGGTAAAGGTGCCGATGTGGCCGCTGCACACCTGGCTGCCCGACGCCCACACCGCCGCGCCCACCGTGGGCTCGGTGCTGCTGGCCGCGATCCTGCTGAAGCTCGGCACCTACGGCTTCATCCGCATCGCCATCCCGATCCTCCCCCAGGAGGCGCAGGACTGGGCGCCGGTGATCGCGGTCTTGGCGGTGATCGCCATCATCTACGGCTCGCTCGCCTGCCTGGCGCAGACCGACGTGAAACGGCTCATCGCGTTCTCGTCGGTGGGCCACATGGGCTTCGTCATGCTCGGCATCGCCACGCTCACCGACATCGGCATCAACGCCGCGATCATCGGGATGGTGGCGCACGGCATCATCACCGGCCTCCTGTTCTTCCTGGCCGGCTCGATGTCGCACCGCTACCACACCAGGGAGATGGACCGCCTCGGCGGCCAGATGAAGCTGATGCCGGTGCTTGGCGGGATACTCGGGTTCACCGCGCTCGCCTCGCTCGGCCTGCCGGGCCTGGCGGGGTTCTGGGGCGAGTTCATGGCGCTGCTGGCGTCGTACAACCCGCTGCCGGGCCTCAGCGAGGAGCTGTTCCGCGGGGCGATGGTCGCCGGGGCGATCGGCACCGTGCTGACCGCCGGCTACATGCTGTGGATGCTCCAGAAGGTCAACCTGGGCGAGCCCGCGCAGGAGTGGGTCGACGCCGGGCTGCACGACGCCGACGCCTGGGAGCTGGCGGCGTGGGTGCCGCTCGTCCTGGCGACGCTGGCGATCGGCATCTACCCCAAGATCGTGTTCGGCGCCACCAACGACGCGGTCGTCGAGCTGGTGCAGGGCCTGACGACCGTCGTGGCCGGGGGCTGACCCGATGGACATCGACTACCACGCCATCGCGCCCGAGATCGTCCTGGCCTTGACGATCATGGCGGTGCTGGTAGTCGACATGCTGCCCGTGGACAAGTACTACACGGCGGTCGTCGGCCTGGTGGGCCTGTTCGCTTCCGCCGTGCCGCTGCTGACGCTCGGCGTGCTGTCGGATGAGGGCACCCGCACGATGCTGGGTGGCTCGTACGTGGTCGACGACTACGCACTGGTGCTGAAGGGGCTGTTCCTCGTCACCGGGTTCGTGTCGCTGCTGATCTCGGTGGGCTACCTCGAGAACGACCGCTTCTACCAGGGCGAGTTCTATTTCCTGCTGCTGTGCTCGGTGGGCGGCGCCGTCGTCATGGCCTCGTCCCGCGACCTGCTCACGATGTTCATCGGGCTCGAGGTGGTCACCGCGCCGGCCTTCCTCATGGCGGGGTGGCGCAAGGGCGACGCCCGCTCCAACGAGTCTGCGCTCAAGTTCTTCATCACCGGCGTGCTCGCCGCGACCATCCTCGTGTTCGGGATGTCGCTGGTGTACGGCACGACCGGGGCGCTGACGTTCGACGGCATCCGCACCGCCACGGCCGGCACCGGGCTGGGCGAGGAGCCGGCGTTCATCCTCGGCCTGGTGTTCATCCTGGTGGGGTTCGGCTTCAAGGTGTCGGCGGTGCCGTTCCACTTCTGGGCGCCCGATACGTACGAGGGCGCCCCGACCCCGGTCGCCGCCTACGTGTCGGTCGGCTCGAAAACTGCGGGCTTCGTGGGCCTGCTGTCGATGTGCTACCTGGCGTTCGCCGAGGTCGCCGACATCTGGGGACCGGCCATCTGGCTCCTCGCCGCCGTGTCGATGACGGTGGGCAACCTCACCGCGCTGCGCCAGACCAACATCGTGCGGCTGCTCGGCTACAGCTCGGTCGCGCAGGGCGGGTTCATCCTCGTCCCGTTCGCGATGGCGGCGTCGCTCGACCAGGTGGGCCTCCAGGACGCGTTCTTCGCCACGGTCACGTACCTGCTCATCTATGCGTTCATGAACCTTGGTGCGTTCGCGGTGGTGATCGCCGGCGCCCGCAAGGTTGGCTCCGGCGAGATCGCCGACTGGGGCGGGCTGTCGACCTACTCGCCGGCGACGGCGGGCATGCTGGCCGTGTTCTTCCTGTCGCTGGCCGGTATCCCCCCGCTGGCGGGCTGGTTCGCGAAGCTGGTGATGTTCCGCGCCGTGCTGTCCGAGTTCTCCAACTCGTGGGCGGCGGTGCTCGCCGCCATCGCGGCGGTCAACGCCGTCATCGCCTTCTTCTACTACGCCCGGGTCGTGGCGGCGGCCTGGTTCTCGCCGGTGCCGGAGCGCGTCGCGGCCGACGAGGCACGGGAGCGGGACTACGCGCCGTCGCTGGCACTGGCGCTCGGCATCACCGTGGTGGCGGTGGTCGTGGTCGGCGTGTTCCCGGGCCTCCTCGCCTTCTTCGGCGAGGCCACCGAGGCTTTGGTCGCCAGCCCGTAGCCGCCGGGGCGTGTACGGTCCGTGCGATTCGTGGCAACTCCGCGTGGCCGACTAGGGTGCCGGGCGGCAAACGGGGGGCCCTTCTGTGGGCCCCTGAGGCGGAATCAGGAGGGTTCATGACTCGCAATCCGAAACGGTGGCACGCGCTCATGCTGTTCGTGGCGCTCGCCACAGCCCTGGCGGTGCTGACGCCGGGCGCGTTGGCCCACCCCGACGACGGCAGCGGCGAGCATCCGCATCTGGACGAGTTCGTCAACGACTTGTCGGCCCCGCTGGCGGCGCTGGACGCGGCCCAAGCCGACATCATCAGCGACGGGCCGTTCGCCGACGTCGTGAAGAACTTGACTGTGGCCGGCCACGGTGAGCGGCTCGACGCCAACGCCACCACCGACGTCTGGGCGCACGGCAAGTACGCCTACACCGGAACGTTCAACTCCCCCTGCGGTGGCGACCCCGAGGCCGGCATCTGGGTGTGGGACGTCCACAACAAGAACAACCCTGAGTTGGCGACCATCATCCCGTCGCCGACCGGCAGCCGCACCAACGACGTCAAGGTCGCCTCGATGAACCAGGGCGACGTGCTCGTCCATTCCAACGAGTCGTGCGCCGGTGGCCCCGGCGGCTTCGAGATCTACAACGTCGACGACCCGGAGAACCCGGTCCACATCGGCTCCGTGCGCTCCGATGACCTCAACCCGACGATCAACGCGGATCCGTTCCTCGGCTCCTTCGTGGCCGACTCCGGTGTCCACAACCTGTTCCTCTTCACCGACGGTGAGAATGACTACGCAGCGGGCGTGTTCGAGAACTGGTTCGGCAACTTCCAGATCTGGGACATCACCGATGCCAGCGCGCCAGTGCGGGTGAGCTTCTGGGGCGCCGAGCAGCTGTGCGATCCCGTGATCAGCGGCAGCGTTTGTCCGGCCGACCCCTACACCGAGACGGACCTCGACGTGCTGTTCGACCTGATCGTCGACTGGATGCTGGGTGGCTTCGGCGCCTCGTCGAACCGCCTCCTGCACGACATCACCATCAGCGCCGACGGCAACTCGGCGTACCTGAGCAACTGGGACGCCGGTCTGGTGCTGCTCGACATCAGCGACCCGGCATCGCCGACGTTCGTGTCGACGGCGTTCGACGTCGCCAACGGCTCGGTGGACGGCGAGGTCAACTCGCACGCCGCCTGGCCCACCGCCGACGGCAGCGTGGTCGTCGAGACCGAAGAGGACTTCTCGGTCTTCGCCAGCCTCGACCCGTTCCGCGGCACGTTCGGCAGCGCCATCACGAACACGATCCCGGGCGTCGGCACACACACCCGGGCAGGCGACGCCTTCGAGATGCCCGGCAACCAGCTGACCAACAACGTCACGGTCGCCACGCTCGGCGGCGTACCCGCCGAGGTGACGGTGAACAGCGGCCCGCTGGTCGGCAACATCTACCCGGCGCTCGAGTTCGCCGGCTCGCAGCCGCTGCTGTCGAGCCTCGGCGGTTCGGTGACGGGTGACGCGATCTGGATCGGCACGGCGTGCGACGCCGGGTCGACCCTCAACGCCGGTGCGTTCGCCGCCACCCCCGGGACCAAGATCGCGATCGCGCGGCGTGGCGACTGCCTCTTCGCGTCGAAGCTGGCCACGGCGGCCTCGCTCGGTGCGGCGGCGATCGTCATCACGAACAACGTGGAGGACACGGCGTGGAGCGGCGTGCGGGTCTGGGACTACTCGGACCCGACCGCGCCGGTGCTGGCGGCGCACATCAACACGCCGTGCAGTGCCGATCCGAACCTGCCGGAGTGCGATCCGCGGGGCACGTACTCGGTGCACAACGTGATCGTCGAGGACGACAAGGCCTACATCTCCTGGTACACGGAGGGGGTCGTCATCTATGACATCAGCGATCCGTACAACCCGGTCGAGACCGCCAGGTGGCACCGTGAGGGCGCCGACTTCGAGGCCTCGAACGCTGGCATCCAGGACGTCTGGGGCATCTACAAGATCGAGAACCAGCCTTGGATCTACGCCTCGGACCGCAACGGCGGCCTGTACATCCTGAAGGAGTACGGCTCCGGTTCGGCCAAGAAGGGCAAGCCGTAAAGGCTGATACCTGACGACAGAGCGAGTAGGGAGGCGGCCTGCGGGCCGCCTCCTCCCGCGTCCGGACCTCCTTGCCCGTTCAGGACCGCGAAATCTAACCCTGGCTTTTCGCGGCATCTCGCTACTGAGAGTGTCATCCTGGAGGCGCTTCGTGCGCGTTCCTGTGCCGAATTCGTGTTGTCGGAGGGCAGTGCGGCCGCGCGCCGAGGGAGAGACGAGCGAGGAGGAAGTACTGTGTTGAGAAGGAGATCGGCGCGACGCATGCTCGTATCCGGAGCTGCTGTCGTGCTCGCGATCATGATGTTGGCGGCGCTGCCGGCCGCCGCCCACGACGGCGGCGATCCGTTCCCGGCCCCGGCCGGGTCCGAGCACCTCGTCGAGGTCGGGACGTTCGACGTCCCGGGAGCCAACCGAACCAGTGACGTCTGGGCGTTGGGCAACTATGCCTATCTCGGCAGCTTCAGCTCGCCGTTCTGCTCGTTCGACACGACCGGAACTCGGATCGTCGACATCAGCGACCCGACGAGCCCGTCGCTGGCGGCGTTCATCAAGGACAAGCAGGGGACTCGGACCAACGATGTCAAGGCGGCCTCGATCGACACCAGCAAGTGGTCGGGGGACATCCTCGTCACCACCAACGAAGGCTGCGGTGTCTCGCTGCCCCGGCTGAACTCGAACGGTATGTCGGCCAAGGCGCGTGGCGGGCAGGGTGGCATCAACATCTACGACGTCACCAACCCCGAGAAGCCCAAGGCACTGAAGCAGAACTTCTTGCCGAAGGCGAACGGCATCCACAACACGTACATCTGGGAGGATGGCGGCAACGCGTATCTCATCGCAGTCGATGACGTCGACGCGCGCGACGTGATCATCGTCGACATCACGAACCCGGCGAGCCCGAAGGTCGTCACCCGTACGGGTGCGCCCGACTGGCCCGGCCTCGACTTCTCCGAGATCGAGGGCCCGGCGGTGTTCCTCCACGACGTGTGGGTCCAGGGCGGCATCGCGTATCTGTCGTACTGGGACGCAGGCCTGGTCCTGCTGGACGTGAGCGATCCGGCCAACCCGGTGTTCCTCGGCGACAGCACGTATCCGAACCCGGATGCCAGCGGCCTGCCCCCGGAGGGCAACGGCCATGTCGCGGTACCCAACGCAGACGGCTCGCTGGTGATATTCGGCGACGAGGACACCACCCGCGCGGCGGTGTTCCTCGACTCGACGATCGATGGGGCGCCGACCACCAACAAGGTCGGCATCTCGTTGTTCGGGCCCGACCCGACGGCAGGGTTCCCGGTGAACGTGACGACAGTGGGTGGACGCGGCTGCGACATCGACCCGGCCATTCCCGCGGCGGGCGGCGCCGGTGAGGTCGTCCTCATCGAGCGCGGCGCCTGCTTCTTCTCGGAGAAGGCGGGCAACGCGTTCGACGCCGGCTACGACGGCTACATCGTGTACAACAGCGCAGCTGGCGGCGACGGCCTGATCAGCATGTCGGCTGGCACGCCGGAGGGCACCGAGATCCCCGGCCTGTTCGTCACCCGGACGCTCGGGCTGGCCATGAAGGCCGCCCTGGACGGCGGCAAGGTCGTGACGGCGGACGACGTCGCCGGCACGCCCGACGGCGAGGGCTTCATGCGAGTCATCGATGTGACCGACCCGACCAACATGGTCCAGGTCGGCCAGTACTACACCGAGCGCACGCTGCCCCCGGGCAACACGTCCGAGGTCGATCCGCGCATCGGCACCCGGGACGCCCACAACGTCGTCGTCGACGGGACCACGGCCTACTGGGCGTGGTACCACGAGGGCATCCGCGTCGTGGACTTCTCGGACTGCGCTGCCGGTGATGGCTTCAACGGCTGCACGCCGGTGGAGCTGTACCACTTCGGCGGCGGGGAGATCCCCGAGTACGACTTCTGGGGCGTATACCTGCACGACCACCCCAACGGCAACACCTACATCCTCGGTAGCGACCGAGGTGAGGGCCTGCCGGGTGGCGACAGCGTCGGCGGTCTCGTGATCCTCACGACGCCGTAACCGTCGTTCCCAAACGGATCGGAGGAGGCGGCCTACGGGCCGCCTCCTCCCGCGTTCAGCGCTCGGCACCGCGTTCACCTTGCCGACCGGTTACCGATGGCCTGCGCAGCCGCTAGGTTCTCGTGCCCATGCGACCAACCGCGGCCGTTTGCCTCTCCGTCGTCACGCTCATGGCTGCCGCCTGCGGCGATGCCGCCGGTTCGGCTGTGCCCACGCTGACGGTCGCCGAGGTGGATCCGGCGAGCTTGGAAATCCCCGAAGATTTCCTGACGGCGGTCGTCGCCGATGCCGCGACACTTGCTGGAACGGCGAGCACGGACGTCGAGGTGGCACGAGCCGAGCCCACCGCCTGGGCCGATGGGCGCTTGGGCTGCGTGCGGTTCGAAGACCCGGGCACCGGGCCCGAGGACGGCTACTGGGTGGTGCTACACGCCGCCGGTCTCGAGTTCGACTATCGGCTCGACGCAGCGGGTGCGCACCGACTGTGCGGCGAGCCGCTGGAGCTACAAGACGGCGTCGAGGAACACGAGCCCGTCGAAGAGTCTGAGAGGTAGCGCACTCGCAATCCTGGCACCCGGTCTGGGCCACCCCGAACTCATCGAACGGGGGGTGACCCGGCGACCTCTCGCCGGCGCTCCAACTCCACCCGTTCGAGGTGGCCATCATCGACCGGCGCCGAGGGGGCGGCTGACCGCCCCCGGCGCGCGACGGTGACGGTCCGTGGCCCCGCCGGGCTCCGCCTGGTACGCTGCGTCAACGAGTCCAAGAGGGGGAGTGGTGCCCAAGAACCTCGTCGTGTGCCTCGACGGCACGAGCAACGA
>JBFKDA010000139.1:0-7675 GCA_041619955.1 Acidimicrobiia bacterium
ATCCGCGACAACGCGTACAACCCCGAGCAGAACGTCGTCGTCTACAACGAGATCAAGGAAGAGGTCCTGGCCTTCTCGTCGACGATCGGCACGCCGACCACGGCGACGATCTTCGAGGACGCCGCGGAGAACGACCTGCTCGTGGCGGCCGGTTCGCTGGCGTCGCAGTGGGCGTTGACGGAGAACGTGGTGCTCAACCTGGGCGCCAACACGTACTTCGCGCAGTTCGCCAACGCCCCGTACTGGGCCGTCGAGATCGCCGACCCGCCCGTCATCACGACCGATTCGGTCATCGGCATCATCTACCAGGCCGACGACTACGGCGCCGACTGCAAGGCCGGCTACGACTTCGGCCTTGAAAACATGGGGCTCACCAGCGCCTACGAGGACACCTACGCGGTCGGCGACTCGGACTTCTCCGGTCAGATCGGTGGCGCCCAGGCCGCCGGCGTGGACGTGCTGTTCATCTGCGCCCTCCCGTCGGTGCTGGCGCCGATGGTCGGCACGATGGCGGCGCTGACGTACTTCCCGGCGATCTTCGGTTCGAGCCCGTCGTACATCCCGATCCTGAACGGTGCGCTGGGTGGCGGCGACGCCGCGGCCGGCGCCGCGCTGTTCAACCAGTTCCCCTACTACAACCTGGGGACCTCGGCGGCCTGGGAGGACGACTTCCCGGGTATGGAGCAGATGCGTGCCGACTTCGAGGCGAGCGGCGCTCCCATCGAGGCCGTGACGGCGTTCTACTTCTTCGGCTACACGCAGGGGCAGACGTTCAACGAGATCCTCGAAGCGGCGATCGCCAACGGTGACATCACCAAGCAGGGCATGCTCGCGGCGGTCGACCAGGTGCAGGGCGTGGACCTCGGCCTGGGCGGCAGCCCGGCCGGTTACGGGCCCACGCCCAAGGACCGCCTCTCGACCAACGAGGACGCGATCGGTCTCGTGGTGACCACCGACGACGCGGTGTTCGGCCTCGACCGGATCAGCGACTTCTTCGAGGCGCCCTACCTGGCCGACTGGGATCCCGCCAGCTAGCCAGCCGCCGCAGGCGGCGGCTGGAAGGAATGATCGGGGCCCCCGTCGAGGGGGCCCCGACCATTTGGGGGCTCTAGGGTGTCAAGGACGGGCCGCCTCGCTGCCGAAAGAATCGCATGCGCCGCCTCGTGCTGATCGTTGTCTTCGTCTGCGCCTCGCTGGTCGCGCCGCTGCCGGTGGGGGCCGACGTGCCGTTCGACACGCAGATCGTCCCGGGGGAGCGGGCGATCGTCGGTGCGATCACGCAGTCGCTGGGCTTCGAGGTCGGGAGGGTCGAGATCCCCACCATCGGCGTCGACGAGCGGGTCCGCGAGGGCATCGACATCGGCGTCATCAACCGGGGACCGGCCCACTGGGCGGGCACGGCGATGCCCGGCCAGGCGGGCAACATGGTGCTCGCCGGCCATCGCACCACCTACAGCCGCCCCTTCCTCGACCTCGACCGCCTCCAGCCCGGCGACGACATCTGGGTGACCGGCATCGACGGGGTGCGCGCCCAATACCAGGTCGACCGGACCCTGATCGTCGACCCGGCGGCAGTGTGGATCGCCGACTGGACCCGCGAGCCCACCCTCACCCTGTTCGCCTGCCACCCGAAGGGCTCGCTGGCGCAGCGGATCGTGGTGCGGGCAGTTCTGGTGGGGGCGCCGGTCCTGCTGCCCTGAGGCGGCCGGCCCGGTGGGCGGGAGCGCCGGTTCGTTCCCCGGCCATATGCAGGGTCGGGCAGTAGCATCCACCTTCCCACCGTGACCGCTCCTCCCGAATCACCGACCATCGCCCCTCCAGCCGCCGCACCTGCGCCTCGCTGGCGTCCGAGCTGGCGCTGGAGCCTCGCCGTCGTCCTGGTGGCGGCGGCGCTGGTCGGCGCCGTGCTGGCGGCGTCGACCATCCAGGTCGACTACTACGCGGTCGGCCCTGGCCCGGTCGAGCAGGTCGAACCGCTGCTGACGGTCAACGGTGAGGTCGAGACCTTCGACGCGACCGGCGACTTCGTCTTCCTGACGGTGGTGCTCGACGAGGTCACGGTGCTGCAGTACCTCGACGCGGCGATCGACTCGAAGGTCGACCTCCAGCCCCGGGAGTCCATCCGCCCGTCCGGCGTGTCGTCCGGGGAACTGCAGGCTGCCAACCGGCGGTCGATGGAGGAGTCGAAGCAGCGGGCGATCTTCGTCGCGCTCACCCGGCTCGGGTACGAGGCGCAGCTCAGCGGCGAGGGCGCTCTCGTCACCGCCCTCGTGGAGGACAGCCCCGCCGTCGGCAAGCTGCTCGCCGACGACGTCATCGTCCGCCTGAACGGCGAGCCGGTGGAGATGGCGACCGACGCCGTCGATGCGGTCAGCCGGCTCGGGCCCGGCGACACGGTGGCACTCGAGATCCTGCGGCCAAGCGACACCGAGGGCGAGGAGGAGCGCCTCGACGCGTCGATCACCCTCGCCGAGCACCCGGACGAGCCCGAGCGCGGCTTCATCGGCGTGTACCTCGACACCGTGAACTCGCTCGCGCGGTTCCCCGTGGACATCGAGATCGACAGCCGGAACATCGGTGGGCCGTCCGCCGGCCTGATGTACGCACTCGGCATCATGAACCTCCTCACCGAGGACGACCTGACCAAGGGCCGGCTGATCGCCGGCACCGGCACGCTCGACAACGAGGGCCGGGTTGGGTCGATCGGGGGCATCCGGCAGAAGGTCTTCGCCGCCATCGATGCCGGTGCCGAGTACGTGCTGGTCCCGGCGGCCAACGCCCGCGCCGCGGAGGACGCGGCCGGCGGTGACATCCAGGTGGTGGCGGTGGAGACCATCGACGACGCGCTGGCGTTCCTGGCGAAGCTCGAGCCACCGGCGGCGGTCGCCTCGGGCTGAAAGCCTGGGGCCGCGGCCGGGCCGTCGGTATCGTTCGCAGCCGATGAGCGACTCCCCCTTCCGGACGACTCGCCGCGGCTACGACCGCGAGGCGGTCGACCGTTTCGTGGCCGACCTGGAAGCCCGGGTTGCGGCCGCCGAGGCGGATCGGGCCCGGATGGCTTCCCAGCTCCAGGCCGTCGGCATCGACGACTCCGGCGAAACCAAAGCCGAGCTGGAGGCGATGGCCGCCGAGGTCGCGCAGGTCCTCGAGGCCGCGCGGGCAGCGGCGGCCTCGATGCGAGCCCGGGCGGCGGCCGACGCAGCCCGCTGGAAGGAGGACACGGGCGTCGAGGTCGCCGACGCCATCCGCCGCGCCGAGGACGACGCCATGGCGCTGCGCGGCGACGCGTGGCGCACCGGGACCGAGCTCCTCCAGCAGGCGCGCCAGGAGGCCGAGCGGATCCAGGCGGCGGGGGAGCAGGACGCCATCCTCACCCGTGCCGAGGCCGAGCAGGAGGCGCACCGCCTGGTGGCGAACGCTCGGCGCGAGATCGCCGAGGACACCCGCGTCGCGCGCCTCAAGATCGACCGGATGCGCGAGGAGGCGCGCGTCGAGAGCCAGCAGCTCATGGCGGATGCCGCCGCCGAGGTCGATGCCGCCGCCGAACGCGTCCGGGCGCTGGAGGCGCGGCGGGCGGAGCTGCTCGACGAGCTGGACGCCGCTCGCACGGCGCTGCAGGCCGCCCAGGCCGAATTGGAGCAAGAGGTGGCTGTCGAGGAGCCCCAGGAGCCCGAACCGGAAGTGGCCGGGCCAGCGCCGAGAGCCGAGCCTGCTCCACGCCCGAGCGGTTGGCAGGGCGACGAGGGCACGGTTCGCATCATCAGCACCACGCCCGCCGACGTCGGCGACGTGGTCGACGCCGAAGCCATGGCGGCCGAGGTCCGACGCCTGCGGGAGCGCCGCGAGAGCCTCGACCCCGCTGCCGGTGCGACGAGCGATGCGGAGCCGGCCGCGACCGCCGTTGCCGAAGAGCCCGAGCCGGCGCCGGAGCCCGTGTCCGTGCTCGAGCCGGTGGCCGGACCGGGACTCGTCGAGGACGCAGAGTGGGAGGCAGGAGGGGCCGAGCCGCAGCCGGAGATCGAGCCGGAGCCGGCCCCTGAGCCCGAGCCGGCGCCTGAGCCCGAGCCGGCGCCTGAACCCGAGCCCGATTCCGAGCCGGCGCCTGAGTCCGAGCCGGCGCCTGAACCCGAGCCGGAGCCGGAGCCGGCGCCTGAGTCCGAGCCGGCGCCTGAGCCCGAGCCGGCGCCTGAACCCGAGCCCGAGCCGGAGCCGGAGCGAGAGCCGGAGCGAGTTCCCGAACCGGAACCGGCAGCGGTCGGGGCCGCCGGTCGCCAGATCGACGCCTTGTTCGCTCGCCTGCGCGGCGGGGAGCCGGTGGCGGCCCAGCCTGAGCCGGTGGCGGCCCAGCCTGAGCCGGTGGCGGCCCAGCCTGAGCCGGCGGCTGCGCAGCCCGAGCGACCGGTGGTAGCCCAGCCCGAGCCGCCCGCAACGACCGGCGAGCCGGGCGTACCGGCAACGGCGCCGGAAGCGGTCGCGCCGACGGCGCAGGCGGCGGGCGCCGACCCCGGCCCCTTCGCCCGCCGGGATCGCCTCATCCTGCCGTTGACGAACCGCGCGCTGCGCAGCATCAAACGGGTCGTGGTGGATGTGCAGAACCAGACACTCGAGGCGCTGCGGACCTCCGGTGGCGAGTGGGAGCCCGACGTCGCCCCGATCGTGGCCGAGATGGCGGGCCCGCTGCGCGAGCTCGCCGCCGAGAGCCGACGGGCGGGTGCCATCGCGGCGGGGGAGATGACCGGTGAGCCGGCTCCGGGCATCACCGGCGAGCCGGGAGACCCGGTCGCAGCGATGGCCGAGGCGCTCGCCGCCGGCCTCCGCGAGGTACTTCGGCGGGCCCGCGAGGGCGGGGCCGGCGCCCGCCAGCAGTCGTCGGCGGTCTCCCGCCACTTCCGGATCTGGCGGACGGACGAAGCCGAGCGGCGCATCCGCCACGTGGCCTTCTCCGCCTACCACGACGGCCTGGTGGCGGGCTGCGTGGCTCTGGGCGTGCCGGCCATCGCCGGCCAGTCCACCGGCAGCATCTGCGCCGCCTGCCCGGCCGGAACGGGAGAGGCGTGGGCCCCGCAGGACCCGCCCCCCGCCGGGACGGAGCTGCCACCGGCCCACCCCGACTGCGAGTGCGGGCTGGTGCTCGCGGCGCGATAACCGGCCGGCACAGGAGCACAGCATCCGCCCGGTCATACAATGGCCGCCGATGTTCTCTCGTGAGCCCGTCCAGGTCCGGCGTCCGTCCCAGGGTGGGCGGCGGTGGCTCGCGGTCCTCGGCGCGATCCTCGTCGTCGCACTGCTGACGCTGCGCCAGGCCGCCACGTTCTGGACCGACTACCTCTGGTTCGCCTCCGTCGAGCAGACCCGGGTGTGGACCACGCTCGTGTTGAGCCGGGTCCTGCTGGTCGCGGTCGCGTCGGTGGTCGCGTTCGGGCTCCTGTGGCTGAACCTGTGGGTCGCCGATCGTCTATCGCCGCGGGGCGCCGCGCCGGTGGGAGACGGCGGTGCCGACGAGGAGCTGGTGGTGCGCTTCCAGGAGTGGGTGACGCCGCGCATCGGCCGGGTGCGGTTGCTCGTCGCCGCCGCGTTCGGGCTCCTCATCGGGCTGGCGGCCGGCGCCTGGTGGGAGGACTTCCTCCTCTTCACGAACGCCGCCGAGTTCGGCGTCGAGGACCCGCAGTTCGGGCGCGACCTGGGCTTCTACGTGTTCCGGCTGCCCCTCTACCGCGACCTGTTCGGCTGGGCCTTCCAGTTCTTCCTGGTCACCACCCTCATCGTGGCCGCGCTCCACTACCTCAACGGCGGGATCCAGCTCCAGCGGCCGCGGGAGCGGGTGGCCGCCGGCGTGAAGGTGCACCTCTCGGTGCTGCTGGCGATCCTGGCGCTGCTGAAGGCCGTCGGCTACCAGCTCGACCGCTACGAGCTGCTCTACTCCCAGCAGGGGCAGGTGTTCGGGGCGTCGTTCACCGATGTCAATGCGCGACTCCCCGCCCTCAACCTGCTCATCCTGATCTCGCTGTTCGCGGCCGTCCTGCTGCTGGTGAACATCCGCGTGCAGATCTGGACGCTGCCGGCGGTGGCTTTTGGGCTGTGGCTGGCGACGTCGGTGGTGGTCGGCGGGATCATCCCGGCGGTCGTGCAGCGCTTCCGGGTCGAGCCCGACGAGGTGCAGAAGGAGCTGCCGTTCGTCGCCCGCAACATCGAGGCGACCCGCCGCGCCTACGGCCTCGCCGACGTGGAGGTGCGGCCGTTCGCCGCCGACGAGAACCTCGGCGCCGAGGAGATCGGCGGCAACCGGGCGACGATCGACAACCTGCGCCTGTGGGACCCCACCGTCCTCGAGACCACCTACCGCCAGCTCCAGGAGCTGCGCACCTACTACAAGTTCGAGGACGTGGACGTCGACCGCTACGCACTCAGCGACGGGCTGACCCAGGTGATGCTCGCCGCCCGCGAGCTCGACCAGGACAACATCCCGGGCTCCGGGTGGGTCAACACGCACCTGGTGTACACCCACGGCTTCGGGGCGGTGATCAGCCCGGCGAACGACGTCACCGTCGAGGGCCAGCCCGACTTCTACGTGCGCGACATCCCGCCCGAAAACCTCATCGACGACCCGGCCCTCGACATCGAGCAGCCGCGCATCTACTTCGGGGAGGGTTTCGACCCGGGCAGCTTCGTGTTCGTGCGGACCGAGGAGCCGGAGGTCGACTTCCCGCTCGAGGCCGGCGAGGACACCGTGCAGTTCACCACCTACGACGGCCAGGGCGGCGTGAAGATGGGCGACCTGCTCCGGCGGGCGGCGTTCGCGCTCCGCTTCGCCGACTTCAACACGCTGATCTCCGGCCAGCTCACCAACGAGACCCGGGTCCTGATGGTGCGCAACGTCACCGAGCGGGTCCGCAAGGTGGCTCCGTTCCTCTACGCCGACGCCGACCCGTACATGGTCACCGTGGACGGGCGGCTCGTCTGGGTGATCGACATGTACACGGCCACCGACCGCTACCCGTACTCCGAGCCGGCGATCGACGCACGGCTCTCGGCCCGCGGCGCGACGCTGCCGTCACGCTTCAACTACATCCGCAACCCGGTGAAGGCCGTCGTCGACGCGCACGAGGGGACGATGACGTTCTACGTCGTCGACGACGAGGACCCGGTGCTGCGGGCCTACCGCGACATCTTCCCCACGATCTTCACCGACGGCGCCGACATGCCGGACGACCTGCGCTCCCACCTTCGGTACCCCGAGGACATGTTCCGGGTCCAGAGCGACATGTACAGCCAGTACCACGTCACCGACCCCACCGTGTTCTTCACCAACAGCGACCCGTGGGCGATCGCCCGCGACCCGTCCGACACCAACGTCGGCATCACCGACCCCATCCGGCGCCGCGGCTTCTACCAGGACGACGAGGGCGAGTTCGCGCCGATGCTGCCCTACTACCTGCTGATGCGGCTGCCGCAGGACGACGACCTGTCGTTCCTCATCCTGCAGCCGTTCACGCCCGAGAAGCGCCGCAACATGGTCGGGTTCCTCGTCGCCAAGAGCGGCCCGGAGTCGTACGGCCAGATGATCGACTACCAGCTGCCGCGCGACCGCTTCATCGACGGGCCGGGCCAGGTGGGGGCGCGCATCAACCAGAACCCGGAGATCTCGGCCGAGTTCACGCTGCTCGGGCAGCAAGGC
>JBFKDA010000140.1:0-7666 GCA_041619955.1 Acidimicrobiia bacterium
CGGGGCGCCCGCCCCGTAACACAGCGAGCCGTCCGAGGTCGGTCCGCCGGCGGCGACCAGCATCTCGACCGTGTCCTCGCCTGGGCAGGCCAGGTTCACGAAGTCGTCGAACCCGTAGGTGTCCTCGAGGTGCTCGAACAGGTTGTCGGTGTAGCCGTTGGCGGTGAACGGCGCCGGCTGCTGGGTGCCGGCGGCCACCGAGTCGCCGAGAGCCAGGTATGTCCCGCCGGGGTGGCCGGCGCCGGCGGCCGGCGCCAGAACCAATACGAGCGCGCCGGTCAGCAGCGCAACGAGCGTCTTTCGCATCACGGGTGTCCTTTCGAGGAGCGGAGTCACCTTAGCCACTCTGCGTCACCGCCCAGCCGACACGGAGAGTGACATCCGGTTAGGGTGGCGACACGACGTCGACGGGAGGAACACGGTGCGGAAGGTCATGATCCTGATTGCGGCGACGGCCCTGCTGGGCCTGGCCGCCGCCCCGGCCGCCACCGCAGCCAATGGGCCCCAACCGAAGTACTTCGTCGACGAGTCGACGTTGCCGTTCACCGCGCTGGCGGACGCCACCGCCTACTGGGGCGTGCACAGCGGCGCCGGGTACCGCATCGAGGTCCCCGACGACTGGAACGGGACGCTCGTCATGTGGGCGCACGGCTTCCGCGGCACCGGTCTGGAACTCACCGTCGACAACCACCCGCTCCGGGAGTTCCTCGTACCCAACGGCTTCGCGTGGGCAGCGTCGAGCTACAGCCGCAACGACTACGACATCCAGGTGGGCGTGCAGGACACGCACGCCCTGGCGAAGCGGTTCAACGGGATCGTCGGCAAGCCCGACCGGACGTACATCACCGGCGCCTCGATGGGCGGCCACATCACCGCGGTGTCGATCGAGCAGTACCGCAACGCCTACGACGGCGCCATGCCGATCTGCGGCGTGCTCGGCGACTTCGAGCTGTTCGACTACTTCCTCGACTTCAACGCGGCCGCCCAGCAGCTCGGCACCGGGTCGTCGACGTTCCCGGTGGACCCGGCGCAGTACGTCGCGGTGACCGTGCCGGCCATCAAGGCCAACCTGTCGGGGCCCGGCCCCGGCTGGCCGGTGAGCCTCACGCCCGACGGCGTGAACCTGAAGAACCTCACCGAGCTGCGCTCGGGCGGGGAGCGGCCCAACTTCGACGAGGCGTGGTTCTTCTGGAACACGTTCCCCGAGTTCGCCACCGGCCCCGGCAACTTCCTGTTCGACCTCGGCATCGGCGACGGCACCCTGGCCCGCTCGCCGGGTAACGCTCTCGACAACACCGACGTCGTCTACCAGTTCGACACCGACCCGGCGCTCACGGCGGCCGAGCAGGCGTTCAACAACTCCGTCGTGCGGGTCGCCCAGGACCCGCAGGCGCGCAGCCCCAACGGCCTGTCGCAGGTCGCGCCCATCGCCGGCGACCCGCCGGTGCCGGTGCTGAGCCTGCACAACCTGGGCGACCTGTTCGTGCCCTTCCACAACCAGGTGGTCTACGGCAGCGAAGCGGCGGCCAACGGCAAGAGCGACCTGGTGGTGCAGCGGGCGATCCGCGGCGTCGGCCACTGCGACTTCACCGCCTTCGAGCTGGTGAGCGCGTTCACCGACCTCGTGGCGTGGGTGGAAGGCGGCGTGAAGCCGGCCGGCGACGACGTGACGAACCCGGCGGCGGTCGCCGACCCGGACTTCGGCTGCGCGTTCACCATCGACCCGCTCGACCAGCACATCCTGGCGACGCCCTGCCCGCCCTAGAGACCCTGGCCTATAGGGGCCGGCGGCCAGCCGCCGCCGGCTCCAGCGGGCGCCGGCCGCGCCAGAACGGGTGCTGCGCCCAGCGGGCTTCGGCTCCGTACAGGTGCTCCCGTAGGGCCAGGTAGTCGTCATACGCAGCGTGCGTCGCTTCGGCGTAGCGAGCCAGCGCGTGTCCGTGGCCGGCGAGGTAAGCGGCGATCGCGTCGGCGGCGTCGATGCCGGTGGCCAGCGCCTTGTAGATCCCTTGCGAGGTCAGCGGATCGAACACGGCGGCGGCGTCGCCGGCCGCGACCCAGCCCGGGCCGCTCGGCGGGTCCAACCGCAGCGAGACGATTGGGTGCGTCGCCAGCCCTTCTCCGTCGATCGCGAGGCCGGCCAGGAACGCGAGGTGCTCCGTGCCGGCGAGGTGCCTCCGCCACGGCCGCGGCCACCGCAAGGCCCGCCGCCGGTACGTTGCCGGGTCGGTGGCGACCATGACGAGGGCGGTGTTCCCGCGTAGCCGGGCGGCGTACCACCAGCCGTATTCCACGGCCTCGAGCATCGTCAGCTTGCCGAGACGCGAGCCCGGCCTCTCGAGCCGGGCGGCCACCGCGATCAGCCGGTCGGTGACACGCCGGCGACCGCCGAGCCGCCGAGCCACGGAAGCCTGGGCGCCGGTGGCGTCGACGATCGCGGACGCCGCGACCCGCCTCGGTCCGGCGGCGGTGCGGAACGTGACGTCGTAGCCCCCCGGCGGCCTCGCGACGATGTCGTGGCACAGCCAGCCCGTCCGGAGGGTCGCCCCGTGCGCCTGGGCCCGGCCTGCGAGGAACGCGTCGAAGCGCACGCGGTCGAGGTGCCAGCCGGCCCCGTATGGGTTGGTGACGAAGTCGTTGTAGCCGAGGGCGCCGGTCCCCCACGCCGAAGCGCTCCCCAGGCAGCGCTCGTGGTCCTCCGCGAGGAACCCGTCGAGGATCCCGAGTCGCTCCAGCAGCACCCCGATGTCGGGGGGGACGCTCTCGCCGATCCGGGGCCGGTCGAACCGTAAGGCCTCCGCCACCACCACGTCCAGCCCGTGGCTACGGAGCCGCAGTGCGGCTGCGCTCCCGGCCGGTCCCGCGCCGACCACGACGACCGGGTGGGCGCCGGAACGGCTCACCGCCGGCCGCGGCGGCTCGTGAAGGATCGGAGCAGCGCGAGCAGGCGATCGAACAGGCTCCCCCCGCCCCCCGGCGTCCGGGTGGCCGGCTCGGCGGGAGCCGACGGCCCCGGCGCACTTGGCGGTGACGGGTTGGGCGCCGGCGTCGAGCTGCCGACCGGGTGAACCTGGTCGGTCACCTCGTTCGGATACGGCTCGACTTCGTCCCCGGCGTCGGACAACCGGCCCTGCACCTCGAGCAGGTACTGCTGGTCGTAGCTCGCGTCGTAGCCGGAGATCGCCGCGCCCTGGATTGACGTGCCGATGTCCTGCCAGCGCTTCACCATGTCGGCGCGGACCTGGAAGCGGCCGACCTGCTGCATGGGGAACACCGAGCCGTCGACGCCGGCCTGGCCCTGGGTGCCTTCGCCTCGAACCGAGAAGCGCTGCTCGGGCAGCTTGCCGCCGCTCGCCTTCAAGTCTGCGTAGGTGTACACGGACACGGGGCGCTGCGCAGGCCACGACCAGAGCAGCGTGGTGTTCCGCCCGTCGTAGACCTTGTTCTTGGTCTTCTCGTCGACGGGACCACCCGGGTTCGGTGAGGGCAGGTGCGTGGCGCAGGAGTTGTAGTCGGTGTGCCAGGGGATCGCCATGAACTTGCAGATGTCGCCGGGCTCGACCCGGGAGTCCTCCCGCTGGGGGAAGTACCCCACGCCGAGGAACGGCTGGCCCTTGCTGGCCTGCGAGTAGTCCAATTCGGCGGCGTGCGGCCGGAAGGGGCCAATGCTCGGGTTCGCGTGGTTCGGGTCGTAGAACGCCGTGTCCCGAACGATGAACGTCATGTCGATGCCGGGGCTGAACCGCCCGCCGAGGCAGTTCTCCAGGACGACCTTGTCGAGGCTCTCGCCGGCGGTGAGCGTCGGTGCCGGCTCCTGGCGGTACTTGCCCTCGAACCACTGGTTGACGAAGAAGTACTGGGTCTTGGTGAGAGCGAGATACGACACCTCGGTGTCGCCTAGCGCCAGCGGCATTCGGGGCGCTCCCGACTCGAGCTGCCCGCCCGCTTGGTAGGGATCGCGGATGAACGAGGGGACGTTCAGCCACTTGGCGGGCTGGGCCGATGCGTCGAGGCCGGCGAGCCGCTGGTGAGAGGCGATCGCGGTCTGGTTGAGCCCGGTGGAGAACATTTGGGTGTGGGCGCTGCGGAACATCGGTGCGATGTCGCGATCGAAGTACGGCTGGAAGCCGGCCTGGAACCCGCTCGCGTCGTCCGGGAAGCACTTGCCCCGGTAGATCGACGAGTCGAGGCCGAGGCAGCACAACCAGGTGTCGTACACCTCGTCCCAGAGGCTCACCACGTTGCGGACCTGCGGCGCGTATGCCGGGTCGGTGGACACGACCCACGCGGTGCTCTCGAGGATCCGCGGGGGACCGTCCTCGAAGAGGATCATCGCTTGCACCGGCCCGTCCGCGGTGTCGTCGAACCAGCCGTCGTTGTTCACGTCGTCGACGAGTCCGTACGGCTGGCCGTCACTCTGGTACCAGCCGGTGGCGGTGCCCTGGCCCCCCAGCACGATGAGCCGGCCGTGGGCGTCCGTCTCGAGAGCCCCGAGCTGGGAGACCACCACCCCGGACGGGCTGTTGAGCCGATCGAAGTGGTCGCTGGGGAAGGACACCGGGTAATCGGGCAGCGGGACGACGCCGCCGGCGGTGAAGTAACTGGGGGTGGTGGACGCGTCGACCGCGACACGCGGTGCGTTCGGGCCCTGGATCGTGCGCGGCCCGGCGTCGACGATCAGCTTGGTGAGCCGAGTGGTGTCTGCCGGGTCGGTGCCCATGTCCGGATTGCGAAGCTTCGGGGCCTGGCCCGCGTTGTAGGCGGCCAAGCTGCTGGTCTCAGGGCGGGTGCCCACCGGAGGATCGACCTCCTCTTCCAGCCACCAGCAGTTCGCCTTCTTGTTGGCCAGGTGCACCATCCAGACGATGGCCCTAACCGTCCCGCCGTCGAGCTGGCTGCCGATGGTCACCTCCTGCACTTCGCCTTCGTACGGGTACTTCCCCGCCGCGCCTCCGTCCAGGTAGGCGTAGATACGGAAGCGGGCCGCCTGGCGCTTCAGCGCGCCCTGGGCGTCACGCAGGTCGCCGTCGTCGATGGGATCCGACTCGGTTCCGGGCTTGATCGGCAACCCGCCGAGCAGCCCCGTGCCCTTCTGAGGCATGGCCGCCGGCGTCTCGGGCGCCAGGTAGTACTCGTCGCTGTTGCCGACCCGGGCGATACCGATCGCCGGGTGGATCCGCAGCACCGTCTCGGTCATCTCGATCCCGCCTCTCACTTGCCCTGGTTCTGGACGTACGCCGTCGTGATGATGTGGCTCAGGTTGATGTTGGTGCCCTGAAGTGGAGGAATCGTCAGGTCGGTGGGGTTGAACATCAACGTGTTGTGGCACGAGAAGCAGTTGTTCTGGCTCGCCACCTGCTGGGTGAACGTCTCGATCGTCGCATTGGAGAGCTTGGTCGAGCCGATGAGGTTGGCCTGCTGGTCATTGTTCGGCTGGAGGTCGCCGTTGGTCCACACCGCCCCGACCTCGAAGTAGTTGCGCCACAGATTGTCGGGTGCGAGCTGGTCCCACACCGACTGATTGAGGGTGGTGATCGCCGCCAGGTTCTGCTGGTCGTTCGAGTCCGTCGAGCCCGGCACCATGCCGAACGGGAACTGGCGGCAGGCCTGGGTGATCGGCTGGAGGACCTGCGTCGCCTCGTCGAGCACCAGCTCGGTGAGGTTGGGTCGGTTACACCCGCTCGCAGGAGTCCCGCCTGCGTAGAAGCGGAATGACCGGTCGCTGACCGGGGCATCCGGCGATTGGTCCGCTTGGAGGTCGGGGGCGTTTTCAACCTGCTCGAACGTCGCCCAGATCGCCTCGGGATGGCCCGCCACCCAGCCGACCACGTGCATGCCGACCAGCGCCATGTCCGCCTCGATCGGCTCGCTGCTGACCGTGATGTTGCCCGCCGGGGAGTTGACGAGCTCGTCGATGAGCGCGCTGCGCACGAAGATCCGGGACCGATCGGTCTCCTGGTCGGCTACCGACCACGACACCTTGAGGACCACGTCGCCGGTGGCGAACTCCGTGTCGGGCGGGATCTCCTCCAGCACGCTGGGCAGGTTCCACTGCTTGTCGACGATCTCGTCGAACATCGCCTCGTTCAGGTGCTGCGAGTAGTAGATGGCGCGCCCGTTCTGGTCGACCATGAGCCCCCGCTCACCCGCCTGGAACACCTCGTCCAGCGGCTGATCAGACGTGGCGTCCGGGTGGTCGATCTTCTGGGTCCGCACCAGCAGCCGGGGCATGTCGGCGGCGGCGGCTTGCGTACCCGACACGGCGTCCTGGCGGGTAGGGAAGCTTTCGAAGCGCAGCTGGCCACCTCCGACGTCCTGGGTGAGCCACAGGAAGCTCTGCCATGCCCACCTGTGGAAGTCGCAGAAGTTCTGGAAGGGCCCGCTCGGTTCGGGCTGCGGCGTTTGGCTCTGCGGGAACCACTCGGCCGGCGCCGTGCACGCGTCCGCGCCATCGGTGCCGGGAGGCGCCGTCACGTCTCCGGTCACCGGTGGCCGGATGGTGCCGTCCTCGCCGGCGTCGCTGCAACCGGCGGCGAGCAGGAGTCCCGCGGCCACCAGCATGACGACGCGACCCAACATCCGCCAGCTTCGGGAATTCATGAGGACCCCCCTCAGAATCGTCGCAACCCCTCGCGGTCACACGGTAGCGATGCGGCCCGGCGGCCGCTACTACGCCTTCGTCAGCGGGGCCCAGGCCAGCAGCAGGCGCTTCTCGCCTTCGGTGTCGAACTTGACGCGCGCCTCGGCCTTGTCGCCGGTGCCGAGCACCTCGATCACCGTGCCCTCGCCCCAGTGGGTGTGCTTCACCCGGTCGCCGGCGGAGATCTCGCCGGCATCGACGGACGGGTCGGCCGTCGCCGGGTGCCGCTCCTTCTGCGCCACTCGGGTGCGCTTCGCCGCCTTCAGCAGGTGCTTGGGCAGCTCGCCGAGGAAGCGGCTCGGCGGGTTGTAGTTGCTCCCGCCCCACAGGTTGCGGCTCCAGGCGTGGGTGACGTAGAGCTGCTCCATCGCCCGGGTGATGCCCACGTAGCACAGCCGCCGCTCCTCCTCGAGCTGGTCGGGCTCGCCCAGCGACCGCACGTGCGGGAACACCCCGTCCTCCAGGCCGGTGAGGAAGACCACCGGGAACTCGAGGCCCTTGGCGTTGTGGAGCGTCATGAGCGTGACCTGGCCGCCGCTGTCCTCGAGGTCGTCGATGTCGGCCACCAGCGCCACCGACTCGAGGAATAGCCCGAGCCGGCGCAACCCGGACATCCCGGACCACTCCTCGCCCTCCGGCGCCAGCCCCGGGCCCGCTGCCTCGAACTCCTCGGCGACGGTCAGGATCTCCTTGAGGTTCTCCACCCGCCCCAGCGACTCGATGGTGCGCTCCGCCTCGTACGCCTGCACCATGCCGGTCTCGTCGAGCACCGCCCGGACCGCAGCGGCCGGCCCACCGTCGGCCTTCTCCCGCAGGAAGTCGAGCAGGCCCAGGAACTCCTTGATGTTCTTGCGGGCGCGGGGCTGGAGCGCCTGGATGTCGTCGACCTTCTGCAGCGCTGCGTGGAACGCCACCCCCTCGGCCTCCGCGAAGCGGTCGACATGGCCCACCGTCGTCGACCCGATGGAGCGCTTCGGCACGTTGATGATCCGCTTCAAAGCCACCGTGTCGTCGGGGTTGACCAAC
>JBFKDA010000141.1:0-7596 GCA_041619955.1 Acidimicrobiia bacterium
ATCGGTCTCGGTGGTGAGCCCCAGCCGGTGGGTCACCCGCTTCACGTGGGTGTCGACGGCGATGGCGGGGATCCCCCACGCCTCGGCGAGCACGACGCTGGCGGTCTTGCGGCCCACCCCACGCAGGGTCACCAACTCGTCGAGCTCCGCCGGGACCTCGCCGCCGTACCGCTCGACCAAGTCCTGCGACAGCGCGATGATCGACATCGTCTTCTGGCGGTAGAAGCCGGTCGAGAAGATGAGCTGCTCCACCGCCTCGGGGTCGGCCTCGGCGAGGTCGGCGGCGGTCGGGTAACGGGCGAACAGCTCGGGGGTCACCCGGTTGACGTTCTCGTCGGTGGTCTGGGCGGAGATGACCGTCGCGACGAGGAGCTGCCACGGGTCCTGATAGTCGAGCGCCGTGCCGATGTCGGGGTACTTGCGGTGCAGCCGATCGAGGACGGTGCGAGCTGCGCGTTTGTCGGCGGCGGAGGACGGGTCGGGGGTCGGCACGGCACGGCGATGCTAGGGAGGCCCGGCTCTACGGGAACCCGGCTCTGGGGATGCCCAGGTCGGGACGGGCCACGTCGGGACGGGCCAAGTCGGGAGGGGGTAGCCTCCGCCACCCATGGCCGATCGCACGCCTCTCCGACGCGGCGCCGGTGCGCCGGACCCGCGCGCCGCCCCGCTGCGCCGGCTCCTCCGCTACGCGAGCCGCCACCGCCGGCGCATGGCCGCCGCCGCGGCGGCGTCGGTGCTCAACAAGGCGCTCGACATCGCCCCGCCGCTGCTCATCGGGCTCGCGGTGGACATCGTCGTCCAGGAGCAGGACTCGTTCCTCGCCGGCTTCGGGGTGGAGTCGGTCACCGCTCAGCTCTGGGTGCTGGCGGCACTCACGCTGGTCGTGTGGGCCGCCGAGTCGGCGTTCGAGTACATGCACGACGTCCTGTGGCGCAACCTCGCGCAGACCGTCCAGCACGAGTTGCGCCTCGACGCGTACCGTCACGTCCAGGGCCTGGACATGGCCTACCTCGAGGAGCGCCGCACCGGCGACCTGATGGCGGTGCTCAACGACGACGTCAACCAGCTCGAGCGATTCCTCGACGACGGCGCCAACCGGCTCATCCAGGTGGCGACCACCGTGGTGCTGATCGGCGCGGCGTTCTTCTGGCTGGCCCCGGCGGTCGCCTGGCTGGCGTTCATGCCGATCCCCATCATCCTGTGGGGTTCGTTCCGGTTCCAGCGGCGGATCGCGCCCCGCTACGCCGAGGTGAGGGAGCGGGCGGGCCTGCTCAACGCCGAGCTCGCCGGCCACCTCGGCGGGATGGCGACGATCAAGAGCTTCACCGCCGAGACGCGGGAGGCGCAGCGGATCGAGGAGGAGAGCGACGCCTACCGGGCGGCCAACCGGGTGGCGATCCGGCTCAGCTCGGCGTTCTCGCCCCTCATCCGGATGGCGATCGTGCTGGGCTTCACCGCGACGCTCGTGTACGGCGGCGTGCTCGCGAGCCGGGGCACGCTGTCGGTGGGCGCGTACACGGTGATGGTGTTCCTCACGCAGCGGCTGCTGTGGCCACTCACCGACCTCGGTGAGACGTTCGACCTCTACCAGCGGGCGATGGCGTCCACCAACCGCATCCTCGACCTGCTGGCGATCCGGCCGTCGATCGTCGACGGCCCGCAGCGGTTGACGACGGGCGACGTGAAGGGCGAGCTGCGGTTCGAGAACGTCGCGTTCTCGTACGACCAGGGC
This sequence comes from Acidimicrobiia bacterium, assembly GCA_041619955.1. Lineage (GTDB taxonomy): Bacteria > Actinomycetota > Acidimicrobiia > Spongiisociales > JAOTWH01 > JBFJZV01. Next base: position 1,733 of record JBFKDA010000141.1, read on the forward strand.
GTGCCGGTGCTCCGCGACGTCGACCTCGTCATGCCGGCCGGCGCCACCACGGCAGTGGTCGGGGCCACCGGGGCGGGCAAGACCACGGTCGTCAAGCTGCTGCTGCGGCTCTACGACGTGGACTCGGGCGCAGTGCTGCTCGACGGCGGCGACGTCCGCGAGCTGCCCCTCGCCGACCTGCGGCGGGCGATCGGGCTCGTCTCCCAGGACGTGTTCCTGTTCCACGGCACCGTGCGGGACAACATCGAATACGGGCGGCCCGGGGCCGGCGACGCCGAGATCGAGGAGGCGGCGCGGGCGGCGGAGGCGCACGACTTCATCATGGAGCTGCCGGCCGGCTACGAGACCCTCGTCGGCGAGCGCGGCCAGAAGCTGTCGGGCGGGCAGCGCCAGCGGCTCTCGATCGCCCGCGCGATCCTCAAGGACCCGCCGATCCTGCTCCTCGACGAGGCGACGTCGTCGGTCGACAACGAGACCGAGGCTGCGATCCAGCGCTCCCTCGAACGCGTCGCCGTCGGCCGCACCACCGTCGTGATCGCGCACCGCCTCTCGACGATCCGCAGCGCCGACGGGATCTACGTGCTGGCCGGCGGCCGGGTCGCCGAGCACGGCACCCACGACGAGCTGGTGGCGGCGGGCGGCATCTACGCGGGGCTGTGGGCGGTGCAGACGGGTGAAGCGGTGCGGCACCTCCACCGCCCGCCCCCGGACGCCACCCGGCAGGAGGAGCGGGTGTGATCGCGCCCGACCGTCAGACCGGCATGGAGCGGCTGCGCGCCGAGTACCCGCACTGCTTCGCGTGCGGCCGCGGCAACCCCATGGGGCTGCGCCTCGACGGGTTCCGGGTCGAGGACGGTGACGTCGTGGTCTCGTTCCGGCCGCGCCCCGAGTACGCGGGGTTCCACGGGATCCTGCACGGAGGCATCGTCGCCACCGCCCTCGACGAGATCATGGCGTGGGCCGCGATCGCCACCGAAGGGGTCTTCAGCCTCACCGGCACGATGGAGCTGCGGTTCCGGGCGCCAGCCGAGATGGACGCCGATTTCGAGCTGCGCGGCCGGGTCGACGAGCGCCGGGGCCGCCGGCTCATGCTGAGCGGCGAGATGCTGGACGGCGGGCGGCTCGTCGCGCAGGGGTCGGGGCTCTACCTCGTCCGTGCCGAGCTGCCGGCCCCGTGATGCACTGGTCGCGGGTGCTCCTGCTGGCGGCGGCGCTGCTGTCGCTCGTGGCGCTGCCACTGGCGTTCCTGCAGTCCGACGCGACCGGCGCCGTCAACGGGATCTCCGGCGACGCGTGGCCCGCGACGGTGGCGCTGGGCGCGGTCGGCGCACTGGCGCTCCTCGGCGATCGGGCCGAAGGCTTCGGCGCGGCGCGGGTGCTGGCGGCGCTCCTGCTGGCCGGGTTCGCGGTGGTGTTCGCGGCCGTCAAGGTCGCCGATGCGGCGCGGGCCGCCGACGCCGCCGACGGCTCGATCGGCATCGGGGTGTGGGTGCTCGCCGCCGCGGCGCTGGTCGGGGTGGGCGGGGCGCTGGCGAGCGCGAGCCGCAAGATCGGCTGAGCGCGCCGCCTCAGCCGGGGAACGACTCGATCAGCAGCACGCCGACGCCGATGTAGGCCAGCCCGCCGATCACCTGCCAGAAGGCGGTGGGGTTGGGCGGCGGGCGCAGGCCCTTCCGCAGGCGCTCGCGCGGGTCGCGGCGCTTGACGCGGCCCTGGCGGATGTCCTCGTCAGTGACGTCCTCGTCGTAGTTCTGGCGACCACCGAAGATCGACCCGAACGCGCCCAGCCCGAGGTTGGCGTAGCCGCCGCCGGTGGTGCCGCCGATCAGCAGCATCACCACGCCGTACAGCATCGACGTCCATGAGATCGCCTCGATCATCGACGCGTCGGTGGACAGTCCCCAGATCGAGCCGAGCACCAGGCAAACGCCCAGCCCGACGGCGAACACCACCGCGTAGGCCGGCAGCCGCTGCCGCAGCGGCTCGACCGGAGCCAGCCGGGGATCCTCGTACCGGGAAGCGGTGTCGTCAGCCATGGCAGCCCAGCGTACCCGTGAGCCCAAGTTCCGTCAGTGCACGTCAGGCCAAGTGCCCTCAGCCCAGGTTCCGTCAGCGCGGCGTGGGCACGGCGTCCCGCACCGGGAGGGTGTCGCGGTGCTCCTGGCGTCGCCGGAGCCGGCGGATGACGTGGGTGAGCAGCCGCTGGGCCCCGACCAGCACGAACAGCGCCAGCGTGAGCATCCCGGCCAGCTCGGGCCCGTCGAAGTACGAGGTGCGGCAGTTGCCCAGGCGGGTCGGGCAGAGGCCCCATCCCGAGCCGCCGCTCACGAGGTCGATCCCCGCCATCAGCGGGATCGAGGCCACGCCCACGATGGCGAGGACCACGACGATACGGAGTGCCTGGAAGAGCCTGATCATGACCGGGCATCAGGGTACCGCTGGCCGCTCGACACGGGACGCGCGCCGGGGTTACACTGGTGTAACTCGGACACGCCCGGAGGCGCTTCGCATGACCAGCACGCTCAACCGGGGCGATCCCGCCGTCGTCACTTCCCCCGGTGCGACGCCCGCATACTTCGACGAGCCGTACACGCCCGAGGAGCGGGCGGTGCTCGAACGGTTCTTCACGAACGTCGACGGGCCGGTCTACGCGCTGGTCAACCTGCCGGAGGTCGTCAAGGGGGCGCTGTTCGCCCGCTACAGCCGGTCGGCCAAGTCGGTGCGGCGGCTCTTCCTCGACGAGTTCTACGACGAACCGGCCGCCGGCATCGCCGCCATCGCCGACGGGCTCGGTCAGGACGACGAGCGGATCCGCATGGCCCGCGCCGAAGACCTGTACGCCCGGGTGTTCAGCGACTACGGCGACGACTCGGTCGCCCAGCTCGGCGGGGCCCACCTCGCCTGCGAGCAGGCGTCCAACCTGCTCACGAAAGCATTGGAGTGGGGCCGGCTGGCGGCCTACCTCGAGCAGTCCACGCGCTACATCTTCTACGACGACCGCCTCGGCGACCGCTACCGCTACCTGGTGCCGGCCGAGGTCGCGGCCTCGCCCCACGCCGCCGAGTACGGCGAACTGATGGACTGGCTCTTCGACACCTACGCCGCGCTCGTCCCCAAGCTGGTCGCCTACTACGAGCAGCTCTACCCGCGGGACCCGTCCGACAAGAAGTGGGTGTGGCGGTCGACGATCCGTGCCAAGGCGTGCGACGACCTGCGCGGCCTGCTGCCCGCCGCCACCCAGTCGAACGTCGGCATCTTCGGGACCGGCCAGGCCTACGAGGCGATGCTGCTGCGCATGCGCGCCCACCCGCTCGCCGAGGCCCGCACCTATGCCGACCTCATGCTCGCCGAGCTGCGCAAGGTCATCCCGGCGTTCCTGCGCCGCGTCGACCAGCCGGAGCGGGGCGGGGCGTGGAGCGCCTACCTCGCCGGCGTCGCCACCGACATGAACCGGCTCGCCGCCGACCTGGCGGGCGAGCCCGAGGCCCGGCCGGACGTGACGCTGGTGGAGTGGGACGCCGACGCCGAGCGCAAGATCGCCGCGGCCGCGCTGTACCCCTACACCGACCTGCCCGACGACCAGCTCGCCGACCTCGTCGCGGCGATGCCCGACGACGAGGTCGGTCGGGTACTGGCCGCGTATGCCGGGCAGCGCGGCAACCGGCGCCACAAGCCGGGCCGGGGCATGGAGCGGGCCTACTACCGCTTCGACGTGCTGTGCGACTTCGGGATCTTCCGCGACCTCCAGCGCCACCGGATGCTCACCATCGACTGGCAGCGCCTCTCCCCCACCCACGGCTACGTGACGCCGGAAGCGATCGACGACGTCGGCGCCGGCCCGCTGTGGCGGCAGGCGATGGATCGCACCGCGGGCCTGTGGGGCCGCCTGGGCACGGCGGTGGGTCCCGACGCCGCCCAGTACGTCGTGCCGTTCGCGTATCGGATCCGCTTCTACATGCACCTCAACGCCCGCCAGGCCTTCCACATGCTCGAGCTGCGCACCGGCCAGGGCGGCCACCCCGACTACCGCCGGGTGTGCCAGGACATGCACCGGCTGATCCGCGACCAGGCCGGCCACCGGCGGCTGGCCGCGGCGATGTCCTACGTCGACCATGCCGACTACGACCTCGCGCGGCTCGAGAGCGAGCGGCGGTCGGCGGCGAAGCGAGCCGCGGCCGGGGTCGCCGACCCCGAGTAGCCGAGTGGTGGGCCGGCTGGGCTCAGGCCACCTCGAGGGTGGCGCCGGCGCGGCCCGGCACGAGCTCGAAGCTCCACGGGTGCGCGTGGCGCGCGTCGTGGTGGATCCGGTCCAGCTCGGCGTCGTCGTGGTCGTGGTGGAAGGTGACGAGGCGGCGGACGCCGGACAGCTCGGCGAACACCAGCGCGTCGTCGATGGCACAGTGCCCGGTGCCCCGCCGCACCGCGTACTCGGCGGCCGTGAGCTGGGCGTCGTGGATGAGCACGTCGACCCCGTCGGCCAGCGCGAAGCCGGACGTCCACGTCGGATGCATCGGGAAGCGCTCGGCCCCGAGCGCCGGCTCGTGGTCCGGCAGGTAGGCGAGGGACGGCCCGGCGTCGTCGTCGATACGGAAGCCCACGGTGGGGCCGGCGTGGATGACGAACTCCGCCCGCACGGTGAAGCACCCGATCCGGAAGGGCTCGGAGGTTGCGTCGGCGAGGTGGACGCGGCGGAGGTCGCGCAGCCGCACCGGGAAGAGCGGCGGCGACAGGTAGCGGGCGATCCGGGTCGAGAAGTGGCTGGTGGCAGTGGCCGGCCCGCGCACGGAAACCTCGACGTCGGCATCGAGGCCGGGGAGGAAGGCGGCCAGGCCCTCCACGTGGTCGACGTGTAGGTGTGACAGCAGCAGGTCGACCCGGTCCCAGCTTCCGGTGGCGGCGTCGCCGAGCCGCCGCAGCCCGGAGCCCGCGTCGAGCACCAGCGTCGTACCGTCGCTGCCGGCAACCTCGACGCACGACGTGTGGCTCCCGTACCGGTAGGTTTCGGAACCCCCGCCGCGCGAGCCGCGGGTGCCCCAGAGGGTGATCCTCACCGGTGTTCCCAGAACGCCGCCAGCGCCCCGAGCAGCTTGGCGTCGTGCCCGACGATCGGCACGGCGGTGATCGCCAGCAGCCGCCATGCGCCGTCGAGGGCCCGCGCCCGCAGCTCCATGTGGCTCGGCGCCCACTCCCGCAGCGCCACGACGATCGGCAGATCCTCGTTGGGGATCGGCTCGCCGTCGAGCGCGGTGGTCTCGAACCGCTTCGCCAGCTCGCTGGCGTGGATCGGCCCCACCTCGTCGAACCGGGCGCCCACCAGGGCCTCGGCGGGCTCGTTGTAGAAGACGAGGTTGCCGTCGACGTCCATGACCCACACCGGCATCGCGAGCAGCGCAGCCCAGCGCCGTGTGAGGATCAGCTCGATCGGTTGCTGCTCCACCCCTGCCCTCCCGCAAGCAGGCGCCCCGCCGAGTATTGCACACGGATCGAGGCGGCGCCGGGCGGGTCAGCCGCCGGGTTGGAGCGGGATGCGGAGCACCAACTCGCTGTCGCCGACCTCCCACTCGGCTGCGGCCAGCATGGCGAAGTCGGTGTAGTCCTGCTCGGCCTGCTGGATGAACTTGCGGCGGGCGGTGCCCTCGAGCGGGGGGATCCCGCGCTCCTTCACCGCCCGGGCGCGCAGCCGGAAGCGCTCCTGCATCGCATCGATGTCGAACTCGGCCACCTGTGTCTCCGGGGTCGCGGCGGCCCGTAGGATATCCCGCCATGCCCACGCCCCATGTGCTGGACCGGCGCGTCGTGCTCGTGAGCGGCAAGGGCGGCACCGGCAAGTCGGCGCTGACCGCCGCGCTCGCCATCCGCGCCGC
>JBFKDA010000142.1:0-7568 GCA_041619955.1 Acidimicrobiia bacterium
CAACTTCTCGGACGTCACCTTCATCAACAGCACCGGCATCGCCATGGTCGTCGGGCTCATGGGCCGGGCGCGAGCGGCCTACGTCAAGGTCGAGGCCTTCGGCCTCACCGACCACTATCGGGAGATCTTCGAGATCACCCGGCTCATCGACTTCATGACGATCCACAACGACGAAGCGGCCGCCCTCGGCGGCGGCCCGGACATCGGAGGGGAGCAATGACCCAGCTCACGATCTCGACTGCGGTCAGGTCGATCGAAGGGGGGGTCGCAGTGGTCGACGTCGGCGGCCACCTGACCGGACAGGCCGATGACGAGATGTCCGCCGCCTTCGAGTCGGCGGCGGGGACCGGGGCGGCGGTCGTCGCCCTGAATCTCACGGACGTCGGCTACATCAACAGCAGCGGCATCGGGGTGCTGGTCACTCTGCTGATCCGGGCGCAGCGAGGGAAGCGACGGCTGGCCGCGTATGGACTGTCGGATCACTACCGAGAGATCTTCAGCCTCACCCGGCTCGACGAGGCGATCGAGATCTTCGCCGACGAGGCCGACCTGCCGATCGGAGACAGGCGATGAGCGACGCACCCGAAGACCGCTGGGCCGAGCCCGTCGAGCACCTCGAAGTGGGTGAAATCCCGGCCGAGGCCCTCAACCTCAACGTCTCGGGCCGCCGCCTGTCCGGCGTCCTGCAGGGCTTCGGCCCCGCGTACAAGAAGACCTACCGGGTGCGGCTCACCGGGGCACACGTCACCCCAGCCGACCTCATTGCGACCTGGAAGGCCAACTACTCGGCGTTCTGGCCCGACAAGGCAACGTTGTACGCGCCATTGGCGCGTCTCGAGCCGGGCGACGTGGCGGTGATCAACGCCAGCGAGAGCGGCGTCACGCTCTCGACCGGGGTGATGGTGATCTACGCCGACGAGGAGTCGTTCGCGTTCGCGACCGCGGAGGGCCACGTGTTCTCGGGTTGGATCACCTTCTCGGCGTACGACGACGCCGGCACCACGGTTGCGCAGATCCAGCCGTACATCCGCACGAGCGATCCGCTGTACGAGATCGGTTTCCGGCTGTACGGCAACCGCAAGGAGGACCGCTTCTGGGGGTCGACGCTGGAGCGGCTCGCCGCGCACTTCGGCATCGAGGCGGCGACCGAGCGCGAATCGGAGTGTATCGATCGGCGCGTTCAGTGGTCACAAGTGGGGAACATCCGCAAGAACGCGATGATCCGCTCGGCAGTGCACGGCCTGTCGCGACCGTTCAGAAGGCGCCGGTCGCGCAGTTGATGGGGCTGTCCCGGACCTGAATGCGCCGGAAAGGGCGTCGGCGGAGTGGTGAGCATCGCACTCCCAGCCCCCGCAACTCGAACCCGACGAGTCTTCCCGCAGCCTACGTCGAGGACGGCCCCGTCGACCGGCGCCGCCGCGCAGGAGATCTCGGCGACCCGGGAGGGCGCGAGTCCCGCATCGTCGCCGAAGACAGGGTGCTACGTTCGGAGTGGCGAGCAGAGGAGGAACGCCATGGCGTATTCGGTGACGTGCGCCGACAGCGGCGCGGACTGCCCCGGGCAGTTCACGACGGAGACGAAAGACGAGCTCATGCAGCACCTGCAGGTGCATGTGGAAGCGGCCCATCCCGGGCTCGAGCTCTCCGGCGAGCAGGTGGACGCACTCGTCAAGCAGAGCTAGCCGAGCGAGCCGCATGCGGCCGGGGCTGTACTACTCCACCTGGCCACCGCGGTCCGGGCGGCCCACCGATGCCCGCTGCCCGTTGTCGCGCACCCGCGGACGCCGGTCTTGTCGCGACGGCAGGCGGTCCGATCAGGCGATCGCGTCGAGGACGTCGGAGACGGCGCGCATCAGCCCGAACTGCGCCGCCCCGGCGACTCCGGTGTATCCGAGCAGAGGAGCCGCCCGGGCGATGCGTCGCAGGTCCGGCCTGATCCCGCCGGCCCACCAGGCCACGGTGCCGGCAGCCGCCACCGCCACGAACACCGCAGCCAGGATGGGCGGGCTGCACGGCTGCGCCGATCGCCACGGCGCGGTGCTATTCACGAACCGGCCCCGCTGCCAGGGATATGCTGACGAATCGGGGGAGTGCGGAGAGAGGCCGAGCCCTGTTCCACGACGAGCATCCCGAGCTTTCGGTCCCGCTGCTGCGCATCGACACACCGCGGGTGAAGGTCATCCTCGACGCCACGATCCAGCGCGACGGCAGCCTCGTGCTCGACGGCCAGGACCTCGGGCCGCTGGTGCACGAGATGTGGGGTGACGGCGATTACGAGTACTGGCTGACGATCCGGCCGCCGCATCTCGACCACGTGGGCCGGGCACTCCTCCAGGAGCGGTACCCGGCGGAGGCCGAGCGGCAGGCGTGGCTGGCCCGACACGGCGCCGCGCCCACCGACGCGCTCCGACTCCCGCTGCTGCTCACCCTCCTGCAGGAGCTGTTCGAGGCCGGGCGCTTCTCGTCGGACTCCGACTTCCGTGCCTGGCTAGGCGAGCGCGGCATTCCCACCGAGTTCTCGTCGTACGCCTGAAAGGTACGATCGCCCGATGGATGCCGGGCCACGGTGGCGGTTCCTCGCCGGCCTGCCCCGAGCTCTCGCAGGCGCGGTGGGGGCCGCGGAACTGGAGGCGGCCACCCGGCCGCCGGACGGCGTGGTTCGGCGGGTGGAGCCCGATCGTGTGTGGATGGAAGGCCGGTGGTTCCCGGCTCCCGTCCCGAGGGTCTTCCTCGACCTGCGCCCTCCGGTGCCCGTGGTGGACGTGTACGCCGCGTGGGGTACGACCCATCCCGTCGCTGCGCCGGACGGCACCGACCAACCGTGGTCGGCCGGTCGCTGGGACGTGCGGCTCCACCTTGCGGCCACCCGTGCCGACGGAGTCCGCCAGATCGAGGTGGCGGCGCGCCCGGTGCCCGTCGCCCTCGTGGATCGCGCCGACCCGGCGGCCCGCGCGCTGCTGGAGGCGACGGCCGCCTTCTACCCGGCGTGGCGCGGCGGCTGGGACCCCCCGCCGGCGGCGACCTTCGTGGTCGTTCATGCCGGGGGTCGCCCGGCGGCCGGCGCTGCGATCGGCCGCGACCCGCAAGGCGTCGCGTCCGCCTCACACCTCTGCATGGATCCCGACCGGCTCGCCGGCACCGCCGGGTCGGCGCTGCTCGATGCCCTGGAGGCGGTGGCTCTCGACCTGCGGTGCCACCGGCTGTGCCTGGACGGCAGCGCGTTCCTCCACCGCGAGCACGTCCCCTATCTCCGCCACGGCTACGTGGTGGCGCCGCCATACGACGGCGACGCCGACGGGTCGGTGTGGGCCGAGAAGGAGCTGGCCGCCGCGAGTTGAAACCCGAACGCGACCACGCTGCGTTGTGTGCCGGTAGGATCGCCGCGGACCTGCCGGGGGGATCTGTTCAGGAGGTGGGAGATGAAGGCGAGTCGCCTTCTCGTTGTTGCCGTGCTGCTGGTGGTCGCCACGGCGGTGCCGGCCGGTGCGGCGGGCCATTGGACTGCGGAGACCGTCGCAAGCGGGCTCGACAACCCGCGTGGCGTCGACGTCGGCTCGGACGGCTCGATCTACGTCGCCGAGTCGGGCAGCGGAGGCGCCACCCTCGTGGAGGCGACGATCGGTGGCGAGCCCGCGTCCGGCTGCGTCGGCGACACCGGGGCGATCACCCGGATCGACAAGAAGGGTGCCGCCAGCCGGGTAGCGACGCTGCCGAGCCTGGCCGAGGCGTTCGATCCCGACGGCCCGGGAGGGGCCGACCCGACGTGCGAGGGACCCGTGGGATTCGCGGCCGTCGGCCCGTCCAACGTGGCGCTGCTCGGCAACGGCACGCTGAGCGTGGCGATGGGCCTCGGTGGTGACGAGGCACTCCAGGACGTGCTCGGTGACGCCTTCGGGAGCCTTCATCAGGTGCGGCCCAACGGCAAGACCCGGTTCCTCGGCAACGTCACCGCGTACGAGGAGGCCACCGACCCCGACGCCGAGGGTCCCGACTCGAACCCCTACGGCGTGGCCCACGTCCCGGGCGGCCGGCTCGTGGCCGACGCCGGCGCCAACGCGCTGTTCCGGGTCGCCAACGACGGCACCATCAGCACCGTGGCGGTGTTCCCGCGGCTGGCGCCGACGCCGTTCGTGCCCCCGTCGTGCGCCGACGAGCTGCCGTTCCCGCTGCCCCCGGAGGGCACCCCGATCCCGGCGCAATCGGTGCCCACCTCGGTGGCGGTCGGGCCGGACGGCGCCTACTACGTCGGCATCCTGACCGGCTTCCCCTTCCCCGCCGGCGGGGCGAAGGTGTACCGGGTGGATCCCGCCACCGGCGACGTGACCGTCCACGCCGACGGCCTCACCCATATCACCGGGATCGACTTCGGCCCGGACGGCGCCCTGTACGTGGCGCAGATGACCGACGACTCGCTGCTCGAGCTCGAGCTGTGCGGCGGCGACACGCCGGGCTCGGTCCTGCGGATCGACGACGGCGGCGTCGAGGCGATCGCCACGCTCCCGCTGGTCGGCGACGTGGCCGTTGCCGCCAACGGTGCCGTGTACGTCACGACCGGCAGCATCCTGCCGGCGTTCGCCGGAGGCGGTTCGCTGGTGAAGCTCACCCCGTAGCCGGGGCCGGATGGAGCGATGCGGGGCCGGGGGAGGAACCCCGGCCCCGCACGCGCGTTCCCTCCCATCGGTCGCAATTGCCTTCCAGGCCCTGCCTGGCCCAGGCACCGTGTGACGAGTTGCCCTTTTCTGGCGGGGTGCCGAGGCCGTAGGTTGGCAAAGTCAAACAGGGGGCGAGGAGAGGGAACCATGTCCAAACGCTTCGTCATGTTCGTAACCATCGTCGGATTGGTGGTCGGGGTCCTGGTGGCGCCGACGCTCGGTGCCAACGAGCCCGGCGCCAAGGTCGACCGGGAGGCCCCGGCGGCGCCGCAACCGCGGGCCGTCACCCCGACGGTCAAGACGGAGTTCGTGCCGGTGGACCCGGTGCGGGCGTTCGATTCGCGGGTCGCCGCCTACCCGCAGAGCGGGAGCCTGGCGCCCAACCAGAGCCGGGTGATCCCGGTGAAGGACGGCCACAACTCGTTCGGGACGGTGACCACGCCCAATGCGGTGCCGCCCGGGGCGACCGCGGTGTCGTACAACCTGACGATCACGCAGCCCACCGGGCCGAACTTCGTCGCGGTGACGCCGGGCAACGCCGGGTTCTTCTCGACGTCGGCGATCAACTTCAACGGCACCGCCGACGTCGCCAACGCCGGGGTCGTCACGATCGACGGCCAGCGTCAGGTCAAGGTGTGGAACGGCATCGAGTCGGGGACGGTCCACTTCATCATCGACATCACCGGCTACTACATCGGCAGCGACAAGTGGGCGAAGGTCGACGCCGACGCGGGCAGCGCGACCCTGCTCGACGGCCACGGGGCCACGTCCGTCGCCAGCATCAACACTGGCGTCGTCAGCGTGACGTTCGACTCGTCGGTCGTCGGGTGCGGCTGGCTGGCCACCCGCAACGACAACCTCGACGGCGTTGCCGGTCCCGGTGAGGTCTCGATCGAGCTCGGCTCGTCGGCGGACCCCGCAACGCTGTGGGTGCGGACGTTCGACAGCTCGGGGACGCAGGCGGACCCGTCCAGCAGCGACGGGTTCACGCTGTACGTCGACTGCTGATCCCGCTGCGTATGGTCCGGGCGGGCGCATGCCGCGCCCGCCCGGACCGGTCAGGTCACCGATCGAACCCGAACGCGTGCGCCGAGAACTCGGCGCCGAGCTGCATCTGCTCGGCCGCCTGCCGTAGCTCGGGGGGCACGTCGCCGCAGAAGTAGAAGGGCCCGGGCGAGGCGATCGCGAGCAGCGCTGGAAAGTGCGCCCCTGCGGTGGTGCCCAGATGCAAGCCGAGCGCGGCAGCGTCCTTGAAGACGTCCTCGACGTACAGCGTGCCCTCCTCCTCGGAGACCCAGCAGTGCACCGAGGTCGCGTCCGGCTCGTTCTGCCGCATCGCCTCGACCACGTCGGCGTAGATGCCCCGGAGCTCGTTCAGCTTGCCCGGCTGCGCCGTCCAGCGGTAGAAGACCGTGATCTCCGTGCGTGGCGTGTCGGCCGCCATCGCGCCCCTCCTTCCATGGCTCCGAGCACCCTAGGCAGCACACCGGGCGACGGTGCGCCGCTCAGGCCGCCTTCTTGCCCGCCTTCCTGATCGCCTCGGCGGCGAACAGGGCGTGCGCCTTGTCGAGGGAGGTGCGGAGGTCCCGACGGATGATCAGCGGGAGCATCGACATCCGCTGCAGCGACTTGCCGAGCCAGCCGTGGTCGGCGATCTCCATCGTCGCCTCGAGCACGAATGCGCGTGAACCCGAGTCGTGCAGCACGAACCGCTCGATGACCGCGGGCATGCCCGGGGCCATCAGCTTGGCCGCCATGATCTCGCCGTCGACCACCTCCTCGAGCACGATCGTCCCGTGCAGTGGGATGCCGAGCCGCCGGTACACCACCCGCAGCTCGTCGCCCTCCTCGGCGAAGCGCGCCGCGCCGACGTCCTCGATCGTGAACGGGGTCCACTCGTCCCAGCGCGAGACGTCCATGAAGAAGGCGAACCCCTGCTTGCGGGTCGCCGGGAAGGTCTTCGTGAATGCGATCTTCACCAGGTCACCTCCTGTCGCGTGCCTCCGCCAGGCCCGAGAAGAACGTACGCCAGGCAGTGGGGGCGGGGTAGGGCCGACCGGACCCTTGCCGCCCGAGCCGCGCCACGTCGTCAGGGGACGAGGCGGGCACTGCGCACGATCAGGTTGCGCGTCACCCCGCCCGAGTCGACGCCCAGGCCCACGGCGAGGTCCTCGCGCACCGTGCCGGCGCTCCCGAACAGCTGCACGGCAACCTCGAAGGAGGACGGGTCGGCCTGGTCCACGGACACGACCCCGGCGGTCACGTAGCCGGCGTAGAGGGCCAGGCCGCCCGGGTCCGCGTACTGGGCCGCCGCGAACGGCGTCAGCGACGCCTCGGCGCCCATCCCCGCGATGCGGGCGTCCAGGAAGGCCTGGGTGAACGCGGCGGCGTCCTGGACCGACGGGCGGCCCGGCTCGGCGGGCGCGTTGGTGAACAGGCCGAACGCGCCGGCCACCGGGAGCCAGCCGCTCCGGCCCCAGGTGGCCCGGTCGTCGGCGACGCCCTGGCTGTTCGAGTGCCGGAAGTAGAACGTGGTGTCGGCGGGGCGGTACAGGGCCGGGGTATCGGTGCCGTCCCGGGTCCAGTCGCCGGCGATGATCCGGTCGCCCGGGTCGCCGAAGATGAAGGCGAGGTCGGCGACGCCGGCCGTGTGGGAGTTGCGGAAGTACACCAGGCCGGTCGATTCGCGGTGGAGCCCCACCGTGTCGACGCCGTCGCCGTCGAAGTCACCGGCGAACGGCTTGTCGCCCGGGTTGCCGAAGTAGTAGCTCGACGCGGCGGCGCCGAGGCCCCGGTCCTCGGAGCCGAGCTCGTCGATGACGAACACCCTGCCCTCGGAGGGCCGGTACAGCGACACCGTGTCGCAGCCGTCGCCGTCGAAGTCGCCGGCCAGGGGCAGGTCGCCCGGGTTGCCGA
>JBFKDA010000143.1:0-7504 GCA_041619955.1 Acidimicrobiia bacterium
CACCACGACGTCCGCAACCACCAGCGGGTGATCACCCTCGACGCCGACGGCCACCACACCGAGGTGCGCTTCCACCCGGCCTTGCTGGGCGCCGTCGACCTCGACCCGGAGCTCGTCGAGCCGTTCTACGCGGCGTGGCAGGCGTTCGGCCGGATCCTGCGCAGCCCCGAGCTGGAGTACGTCTTCAAGATGCAGCCCGGCGACTGCCAGGTGTTCGACAACCGGCGGGTGCTGCACGCCCGCGCCGAGTTCGACCCCAACTCCGGCCCGCGCCACCTGCAGGGCACCTACGTCGAGCGGGACGACTTCCTGAGCCGGCTGCGGGTGCTGGAGCGCAAGGGCGGCGACTTCCGGCTGTCCTGAGGAGCGACGATGAGCAAGCTGATCCTGACGTGCGCGGTGACCGGGTCGTCGCACACCCCGACGATGAACAGCCAGATTCCGGTGACCGTCGAGGAGCACGTCGACCAGTCGGTCGCCGCCCACGCCGCCGGCGCCGCGGTCATCCACATCCACGCCCGCGACCCGGCCGACGGAAGGCCATCCTCGGACGTGGGGCTGTTCCGGGAGTATTGCGCGGGGATCAAGGAGCGGTGCGACGCGATCATCTCGATCACCACCGGCGGCGCCACCGGGCAGACGGTCGAGGAGCGGCTGCGGGTGATCAAGGTCCTCCAGCCGGAGCTGGCGACCTGCAACCTCGGCACGATGAACTACGGGCTCTTCCAGATGATCCCCAAGTACCAGGGCCGCTGGAAGTACGACTGGGAGGAGCCGTACCTCGAGAGCACCCGGTCCGAGCCGTTCGTCAACCGCTTCTCGGACATCGAGTACATGCTCACCGAGCTGGCCGCCGAGACCGGCTGCCGCTTCGAGTTCGAGGCCTATGACGTCGGCCACCTCTACACGCTCGCCTACTTCGCCGACCAGGGCTTGGTGCAGCCGCCGATCTTCATGCAGTTCGTGATGGGGACGCTGGGCGGCATCGGCCCCGACGTCGAGAACGTCGTGGCGATGAAGCAGGCCGCGCTGCGGCTGTTCGGCGCCGACATCGAGTGGTCGATCCTCGGCGGCGGGCGCTATCAGTTCGACTTGGTCACCGCCGGCGCGCTGCTCGGCGGCCACGTCCGGGTCGGCCTGGAGGACGGCATCTATCTGCGGAAGGGACGGCTCGCCGACTCCAACGAGGAGCAGGTGGCGAAGATGGTGCGCATCCTCGACGAGCTGTCGCGGGAGGTGGCCACCTCCGACGAGGCGCGGGAGATTCTCGACCTCAAGGGCCTCGACCGTGTCGCCTTCTGAGCCGCACCCGGTCCCGCTGCGCGAGCTCACCGCCGCGACGGCCGCCGGGCTCGGCACGCTGATCGCCTCGATCGAGGAGGCCGACGTGGAGCTGCGCCGGTGGCGGCCTGGCGGATCGCGCCCGGTGACCAGCGGGGGGTACGGCGAGGTGGTGGACGGGCCGTTCGAGGTCGCCTGGGACGGCGACGAGTTGTACTCCCACAACCATGCCGTGGGCCGCTCCGACCTGCTGGGCTGGGCGGCCGTACCGGGCGACCGGAGCCGGCTGCACGTCGACGAGGTCAACTACCACGACGACGGCGGCCAGGCGTTCGTCGCCCCGGGCGTGCCCACCGTGTTCCTGGTGGCGCCGCCCGGCGACGACGTCGAGCCCGGCGACTTCGTCGCCCTGTGGTCGGACGGCTCCTCCGGCCTCAACATGGCGCCCGGCGTATGGCACACCGCGCCCCTCCCGCTGGCCGACCGGGCGACGTTCCACAATCGCCAGGGCTCCATCCACGCCACGGTGGGGCTGTGGGCCCGCCGCGAGTGGGGCCTGCTGCTGGACGTGCCGCTGCGGGCTCCATGAGATTCGGCCTGGTCGGCACCGGCGTCATCGGCACCGGCTGGGCTGTGCGGTGCCTCGCCGCCGGCCACGGCGTCGTCGCCACCGATCCCGACCCCGGCGCCGCGGCGCGTCTCCGGGATGGCATCGCGCGCGCCTGGCCGCATGCGCGCCGCCTGGGGGTCATGCCGGGGTCTGACCCGGCGCGGGTGGAGTTCGTCTCCTCCGTGCGGGAGGTGTGCGAGCGGGTCGAGCTGATCCAGGAGAGCGTGCCCGAGGACGGAGCGGTCAAGGCGGGGGTACACGCGGAGATCGACCGGTGGGCGGGGCCGGACGTGGTCGTCGCCAGCTCCAGCTCCGGCTTGCTGCCGTCGGACATGCAGCTGCACCTGCGACGCTTCCCGGGGAGGTTCGTGGTCGGGCATCCGTTCAACCCGGTGTACCTGTTGCCGCTCGTCGAGGTCGTGGCCGGCCGCCGCACCGACCCGGCGACGGTCGAGCGGCTCCTCGGGGTGTACCGCGAGCTGGGCATGCACCCGCTGGTGGTACGCAACGAGATCGAGGGCTACCTGTCGGACCGGCTCCAGGAGGCGATGTGGCGCGAGATCCTCCACCTCGTCGCCGCCGGGGTGGCCACCACCGCCGAGCTCGACGCGGCCGTCGCCTACGGGCCCGGGCTGCGGTGGGCGGGGATGGGCACCAACCTGACGTTCCACCTCGCCGGGGGCAACGGGGGCATGCGCCACATGCTGGAGCACTTCGGCCCGGCGCTCGAGCAGCCGTGGGCGCGTTTCGCAGCCCCGGCGTTGACGCCGGGGCTGATCGAAGACATGACGGCCGGCGTCGAGGCGCAAGCGGGGGAGCGCAGCGTTGTCGAGTTGGAGGATCTGCGGGACTCGTATCTGGTGTCGGTCATGCGGGCGCTGCGGGCGCATGGGGTGGGGGCGGGCGCCGTGCTCGTCCGCTGGGAGGAGCGGATCCATGCGTCGCCCGCTCGCCGTTGGGAGCCCGGCGACGAGGTCGAGGCGCCGTTGCGGCTCTATGCGTGCCCGGTGGAGGCGGAGTGGGTCGACTACAACGGGCACATGACCGAGAGCGCCTACCTGCTCGCCGCCGGATGGGCGTCGGACGCGCTGTTCCGCTACGCCGGCATCGACGACGATTACCGCGCCGCCGGCCACGCCTTCTACACGGCGGAGACGATGATGCGTTTCCGCCGGGAGGTCCATGCCGACCATCTCCTGGCCTTCGACACCTACGTCACCGGCGTCGGCGAGAAGAAGCTCGCGTTCACCCACGTCATGCTCGAGTCGGGTGAGATCGTCGCGACCGTCGAGCAGGTGCTCGTCCACGTCGACACCGGCAGTGGCAGGTCGGCGCCGATACTGCCGGGGCCCCGGGCGGCGCTCGATGCGGTCGCCGCCGCGCACGCCGGGGCGGCGCCGTGAACTTCGGGCTCAGCGACGAGCAGCGGCTGATCGTCGAGACCGCCCGGCGGTTCGTCGCGGCCGAGCTGATCCCCCACGAGGACGAGATCGAGCGCCACGGCACCGTCCCCCCCGACCTCGTGACGCACGTGCGCAAGCGGGCGATCGACGCCGGCATCTACGCCGCCAACATGCCGGCCGAGCTGGGTGGCGGCGGGCTCGACACGCTCACGATGACGCTGGTCGACCGCGAGCTGGGTGCCACCACCTACGCCCTCCACTCGCTGGTGGTGCGGCCGTCGAACATCCTGCTGGCCTGCGAGGCCGACCAGGTCGACCGCTACCTGCTGCCGGCGATCCGCGGCCAGCGGGTCGACTGCCTGGCGATGACGGAGCCGGAGGCCGGCTCCGACATGCGGAGCATGAAGACCCGGGCGGTGCGCGACGGGGACGAGTTCGTCGTCACCGGTACGAAGCACTTCATCTCACACGTCGACCTGGCCGACTTCGTCATCCTGTTCGCGGTCACGGGAGAGGCACGTGAGCTGAGCGTGCTCCTCGTCGACCTCGACTCGCCGGGCCTGACGGTCGCGCCCGGCTATCAGGCGGTCAGCAACCGCGGCTACCACAACTCGATCCTGCAGTTCGACGAGTGCAGGGTGCCGGCGGCCAACCTGCTGGGCGAGCTGCACCGGGGATGGGAGCTGGCCGGGGAGTGGCTGGGATCCACCCGGCTGCAGGTCGCCGCGCTCTGCCTCGGCCGGGCCCGGCGGGCGCTCGACCTGGCGGTCGGCTGGGCGGCGGAGCGCGAGCAGTTCGGGCGGAAGATCGGCAAGTTCCAGGGGGTGGCGTTCAAGCTCGCCGACATGCAGACGAGGTACGAGGCCGCCGAGCTGCTGACGCTGCGGGCGGCGTGGAAGGCCGACGAGGGGACGATGACCGACGCCGACGCGGCGATGGCCAAGGTGTTCGCCACCGAGATGTGCCAGGACGTGACCGACGAGGCGATCCAGGTGTTCGGCGGGATGGGGCTGATGGCCGACCTGCCGCTGGAGCGGATGTGGCGGGACACCCGCGTCGACCGCATCTGGGACGGCACCAGCGAAATCCAGCGCCACATCATCTCCCGGTCGCTGCTGCGGCCCCGCGGCGGATGACGGGGCTCGACCGGCTGCTGCGGCCGGCCACGATCGCCACCTTCGGCGGGCAGCCGGCCGAGCAGGTGGTGAGACAGCTCGACCTGCTGGGGTGGGACGGCGACGTCTGGCCCGTGCATCCCACCCGGGCGGTGGTTCGGGAACGGCCGTGCCTGCACTCGGTCGACGACCTGCCCGGCGCCCCGGACGCCGCGTTCGTCGCCGTCCCGCGGGAGGTCGTCACGCCGATCGTGCGAGCCCTGGCCGCCAACGGCTGCGGCGGCGCCGTGGTCTACACCTCCGGGTTCGCCGAGTCGGGCGCCCACGACCTCCAGCGCGATCTCGTCGAGGCCGCCGGGGACATGCCGCTGCTCGGGCCCAACACCTACGGGTACGTCAACGCGCTCGACGGCACGGCGATCTGGCCGGACGTGCACGGGCTGCGCCCGGTGGACGCCGGCGTCGCCATCGTCACGCAAAGCGGCAACATCGGGATCAACCTCACGATGGCCAGGCGTTCCCTCGACGTCGGGTTGGTGGTCACGGCCGGCAACCAGGCCGGCCTCACCGTGCCCGCCATCGTCGAGGAGCTGGTCGCCGACCCCCGGGTCACCGCGATCGGCGTCCAGTTCGAGGGTGCCGCCGACGGCGTCGCCTTCGGCCGGGCCGCGATCGCCGCAGCCGAGTGCGGCGTCCCCGTCGTCGCCCTGAAGATGGGCAGCTCGCCGCTCGGCGAAGCGGTCTCGACGTCCCACACGGGGGCGCTCGTCGGGGAGGACGACGTGTGGGACGCGCTGTTCCGCCGCTACGGCGTGGCGCGGGTGCACACGATCCCGGCGTTTCTCGAGGCGCTCAAGCTGGCGCCGCTGGTGCCCGGATCGCCGCGCGTCGTCTCGCTCAGCGCCTCGGGAGGGGAGGCGGCGCTGGTGGCCGACCTCGCCGAGCGGGCCGGTGTCGACCTTCCCGAGCTGGAGCCTGACCACGCCGCGAAGGTGGCGGCCACGGTGGGCGAGCTGGTCGCGGTGGGCAACCCGATGGACTACCACACGTTCAGCTGGGGCGACTTCACGAGGCTCCGGGACACCTTCCACAGCCTCATCGCCGATGCGTTCGACGTGGCGATGCTCGTCCTGGACTTCCCACTGAACGAGGTGCCGCCGCCGTGGTGGACGGCCGTCGGCGCGTTCGCGGAGGCCGCGGCCGGCGTCGTGGGCCTGGTGGTGGCGACGCTGCCGGAGGCGATGCCGGTGGAGGCGCAGGAGCGAGTGCGTGGGTTGGGGCTGATACCGATGCTCGGCCTGGCGGAGACGATCGAGGCGCTCGGCGCCCTCCCCGGCCCGGGGGCCGAGCCGTTGCACTGGCCGGCTCGGCGGGCCGACGGCGGCGAGGTGCTCGACGAGGCGCGGTCGAAGGAGCTGGTCGCGGCGGTCGGCATCGCCGTGCCGGCGGGCGAGATCGTCGTCGACCCGCTGGCGGCGTCGCCCGGCTACCCCGTCACGGTCAAGGTGCTCGGCATCGCACACAAGGCGGCGGCCGGCGCGGTGGCGGTGGGCCTGCGGGACGAGGCCGAGGTCCGCCGGGCGGTGGCGGCGATGCCGGCGGCCGAGCGCTACCTGGTGGAGGAGACCATCCCTGACGGCCGGGCCGAGCTGCTGGTGAGCGTCCGCTCGGTGCCGGGCCTCGGCTGGCTGCTGACGCTGGGCGCCGGCGGGACGCTGGTGGAGCTGGCAGACGACCGCACCCACCGGCTGCTGCCCCGGGCCGCCCCCGGCATCGAGGCTGCGGTCGGCGAGCTGCGGGTGGCGGCGCGTCTCGCCGACCCGCAACCGGTCGTCGACGTGGTGCTGGCGCTGCAGGAACTGGTCGCGAGCGACGAGCGCGTGTTGGAGGTGGAGCTCAACCCGGTCGTCGTCGTCGCCGGTGGGGCAGTCGCCGTGGACGCGATGGTCGTCCGTCAGTCGCGGTAGCGCGGCGCCTCGAACGGGATCGCGGTGGTCGTCGCGGGCCGGTCGCCGTCCGGGGTGTGTACGAGCATCTCGCGGTCCACGACGGCGTGCTGGGCTCGCACGACGGCGTACGCCAGGTTGCGCTCCAGGCCCGGCGACCAGGTGGCGCTGGTCACGACCCCGACGTCCTGGCCTCCGGCCGACACCGGCCACCACCGGATCGGCGGCTGGCGGATCGGCGCGCCGTCGACGAACAGGCCGATCCTCTGCCGGGCCGGCCCGTCGGCGGCGACCCGCTGCAGCGCCGCCTTGCCGATGAAGTCGTCCGGGCCGTCGAGGTCGACGAACTTCTCCAGGCCAAGCTCCAGCGGGTTCGTCGATGCGTCCATGTCGGTCCCGTACGACAGCAGGCCGGCCTCGACGCGGCGGATCTGGTTGGGGGCGCCGGGGATCACCCCGTACAGCGCGCCCGCTTCGAACAGCCGCTCCCAGAGCCAGGCGCCCCTCGACCCGTCCCGCAGGAAGACCTCGTAGCCGTGCTCGCCGCTCCAGCCCGTGCGGGACAGCACCACCGGCACTCCGTCGAGGTCGGTCTCGACGAACCGGTAGAACTTCAGCGAGTCCACCACGTCGCCGAACAGCGGCCGCAGCATGTCCGGCGACTTGGGCCCCTGTATCTGCAACGGTGACACGTCGGGCTCGCGGATCGACACGTCGTGCCCGGAGTTGTGGGCGACGCCCTTGGCCCACAACAGGATGTCCGAGTCGGCCAGCGACAGCCAGAAGTGGTCGTCGGCGAGGCGCAGCAGCACCGGGTCGTTGAGGATGCCACCGTCGTCCTGGCACACCAGCGTGTACCGGGCGCGGCCCGGGCGGACCTTGGTGACGTCGCGGGTGACGAGGTACTGGGTGAACGCGGCGGCGTCGGGACCGGTGATCTCGACCTGCCGCTCGCCGGCGACGTCCCACACCGACACGCCGTCGACGAGGCCGCGGTACTCGCCCTCCGGGTCGCCGTAGTGCATCGGCATCAGCATGTGGTTGTAGATGGTCATCGCCCCGGCGCCGGCGGCCAGCGTCGCCTCGAAGTACGGCGAGGGCCGCACCCGGGCGCTGTACGAGATCGGCACGGGCCGGTAGCGCGGCATC
>JBFKDA010000144.1:0-7489 GCA_041619955.1 Acidimicrobiia bacterium
ACACGGACCAGAACTGCAGCCCTACCCCGCCGGCCAGCAGGCGCGGCAGGTCGGTGTGCGGCGCTTCGCCGGGCTCGAAGCGCGTCTTGTACGGCAGGTCGTTGTGACCGTCGACGACCGGGAGGTCGGCGTGGATGCGGGCGGCGGCGTCGCGCATGCGGAGCGGCATGGTACGCCCCCATCCGTATGCTGACCGGCATGACGGCTTCGCACGGCACGCCGCTCGACCCGGTGACCAGAGCGATGAGCGAGGCGGTGCTCGCCATCTCGTCCGAGCGCACCTTCAAAGGCGTCTTGCAGCGCATCGTCGCCACCGCCCGGGAGCTGGTCGGCGCCGAGTACGCCGCGGTCGGGGTGCCCGACGGGGCCGAGGGCTTCGCCCACTTCGTGGTCTCGGGGATGACCGACCGCCAGATCGAGCGCATCGGGCCGCTGCCCCGCCAGCACGGCATGCTCGGCGCGATCCTCCACGACCGCCGCAGCTACCGGGTGCCCGACATCCGCCGCGACCCGCGCTTCGAGGGGTGGCCGGCGGCCCATCCGATCATGCGGGCGTTCCTGGGCGTGCCGATCTGGTGGCAGGGCGAGGCGGTGGGCGCGTTCTACCTCACCGAGCGCGCCGACGGCGAGGAGTTCGACGACCGCGACCAGCAGCTCGTCGAGATGCTCGCCCCGCACGCCGCGGTCGCCATCCGCAACGCCGAGCTGCTCACCCGCGTCCAGGAGCTGGCGGCCGTCGAGGAGCGCAACCGCCTCGCCCGGGAGTTGCACGACTCGGTGAGCCAGACCCTGTTCAGCATGTCGTTGACTGCGGAGGCCGCCACCGACCTCGTCCGGCGCGACCCGGCGAAGGCCACCGAGACGGTGCAGCGCCTCGGCGAGCAGAGCCGGTCGGCGCTCGGCGAGCTGCGGGAGCTGATCTTCGAGCTGCGCCCGCCCGATGTGGCCGCCGACGGCTTGGCCCCCGCGCTCGCGAAGCATGCGGAGCTGGTCGGGCGCGCCTACCGGACCGCCGTAGTCGTGGATGCCGAGGACGTCGCCGGGCTCGACCCGGCCCGGGCGAGCGAGCTGTTCCGCATCGCCCAGGAGGCACTGACCAACGCCCTCCGCCACGCCGGCGCGACGAGCATCGCGGTGCGGCTCAGCCAGCGGGACGGCCGCATCCTGCTGGAGGTCGAGGACGACGGCGCCGGCTTCGACCCCGAGGCGGCGGGGCTGCGTGCCCGGCACCTCGGCCTGACGTCGATGGAGGAGCGGGCGGCTGTCCTCGGTGGCGAGTTGACGATCGGCTCGACACCCGGTGCGGGCACGCTGATCCGGGCCGAGGTGCCGGCGTGACCGCCATCCGGGTGCTGCTCGCAGACGACCACCCCGTGGTGCGCCAGGGTCTGCGGGCCTTCCTCGACGTCCAGGACGACATCGACGTCGTGGGCGAGGCGGGCGACGGCGAGGCGACCCTGCGCATGATCGGCGAGCTGGAGCCGGACGTGGTCCTCCT
Organism: Acidimicrobiia bacterium; assembly: GCA_041619955.1. GTDB lineage: Bacteria > Actinomycetota > Acidimicrobiia > Spongiisociales > JAOTWH01 > JBFJZV01. The sequence continues at coordinate 1,499 of JBFKDA010000144.1, forward strand.
GGATCTCGACATGCCGAAGATGGGCGGGCTGGAGGTCCTTCGGTCGCTCGCCGCCGCCGGCGGCGGGACCAGGGTGATCGTGCTGACGAGCTTCAAGGGCGAGGACGAGGTCTTGCCGGCGGTCGAGGCCGGCGCGGCCGGCTATCTGCTGAAGGACGTGCACCCCTTCGACCTGCGCGACGCGATCCGCCGGGTCAACGCCGGCGAGGACGTGCTCGCCCCCTCCGTTGCCGGTCAGGTGATGCGCGGCTACCGCCGGGCCACGGCTCCCGGGCCACTCGACGCCCTCACCGCCCGCGAGCTCGACGTCCTCGAGCTCGTCGCCCGCGGCCGGCCGAATCGCCGGATCGGCCAGGAGCTGGGCATCGCCGAGAAGACCGTCAAGACCCACGTTTCCAACGTGCTCGCCAAGCTCGGCGTCGACGACCGCACCCAGGCTGCGCTCGTCGCCGTTCGCGAGGGGCTGGTCGACCCCGACTGAGACCAAAGGCCGAGGCGCACGGGGCCCGGCGGCCGATGGAGCGGACGGGACTTCGTGGTTCTCTGTAGTGACACAGAAAGGACCACCGCCATGCAGACCCACTACGAGATCGACCGGCTGGCGGCCAATACGTCGCAGGCGGCCAAGTCGGGCCGGCACCCCACGGTCGCCTGGCTGTTCCAGGCAAGCGAGGAGCGGGGACGGCGCCGAGCCGACCCCGTTCCGCCCGGCCTGCTCGGCTGGCTCCTCCACCCTCGGCTCGGATAGCCGGCGAGCTCGTCGCCTCCAGCCGCTCCAGCGCCGCTCGCGTGATCACTTCGACGAGGTGGTCACGCTCGGCGTGGGTGGCTCCGCCGTTCGGGTGGTCGTGCGGCGGGTCACCTACGAACAGGCCGCGCGCCTGCCTGCGGAGGGAGCAAGCCGGCGATCGTGCGCACGACGCCGGCCGGGGCCCCGGTGCACTCGACCCGGAGGTCGGCGAGCCGCGCGAACGTGGCTTCACGGCTCGAGCGCAGGGCTGCCAGTTCCTGCGCGGTAACCGGGCGGCGATGCCCCCCTGCGGCGATGCGGCCGAAGAGCGCGGCGTCGGGCGCGTCGAGCCATACGACGACGTGCGACGCCAGGAGCTCGTCGATCTCCGGGTGATCGACCACGCTGGCCGCGGCTGTGACCACCGCAGCCTCTGGGCAGGCGAGGGCCGCCCGCAGCACCTCGAGCTCCTGCGCATGGAGCGCCGTGACCCCGTCCGCCGCCGCGATCTCCTCCCCCGTCCGCCCGCTGCGGGCTTCGAGCAGCGCGTCGTTGTCGAGGAACGGCATCTGCCGGTGCTCGGCCAGCGCGGCGCCGATCTCGGACTTGCCGGCGGCCATCAGGCCGACGAGCACCAGGTGGCGAGTCACAGCTCCTGGCACAGCAGCGGCAGCATCCGGCCCGCGACCGCCTCCGACGGCGCTTCGCCCACCAGCTCGGCGCCCATCGCCTCGTAGAAGTCGCGCGCATGCGGGTCGGCCTCGACGAACAGCAGCCGGGCGCCCGCCGCACGGGCCGCGGCGGCCGCGTCCTCCCAGAGCGCCCGGCCCGCCCCGCGCCCCATCGCCGGCGGGTCCACCCACAGGTCCAGCACTTCCGCCCGGTCCCCGTCGACCTGCAGCACGCAGAAGCCTGCCGCCGCCCCGTCGACCTCGGCGACCACGAGCTGCGCAGTGGTGAAGTCGTCCGGTGTGACGAGCAGCCACGGCCGGGCGGCCTCCATGAACGCCGCGTCGTAGCCCCAGTGCGCCTTCGCCCGGAACGCCAGCTCGCTCAGCTCGCGGGCCTCGGCCGGGCGGCCGGGGCGGAGCGTCACACCTCCGTGACGCAATGGTCGCCTGGCCGGTCGTGCGGGGTGACGACCACCGTGCGCTGGTCGGGGTGCACCGCCTCCATCAGCCCGCGCACGATGCCCTGGTCGAGCTTGCACACGACGTCGGGGTGGGCCGCCGCCGTGGCGCCGAACGGGCACGACCGGGTGAGCAGGTGGCTGCCGTCGGGGTCGACGTCCATGGCGAAGCCGACGCCGGTCATCGCCCTCGCCACCGCCTTCACCGCCGCGTCGAACCCTTCTTCCTCGGGGAGGCCGATCTCCGCGGCGATCTCCCGGCCGTACTCGCGACCGATCTCCTCGGCGACCTGCGGGCCGTCCTCGGGCGCCACCCGCTCCACGACCCGAACCAGCAGCTCCGACAGCAGCTCGTGGCGGCGTGTCGGGAACTGGATGGCGATCTCCTTGTCGGTCGCCTCGAAGCACTTGGCCGGCCGTCCCGCGCCCGGGCCCGACTTGCCGAGCGGCCGCCGGCGGGTGACCCGGAGGTACCCGTCGGTGGCGAGGCGGTCGAGATGGTGGCGGGCCACGTTGGGGTGGATCGAGAACAGCTCGGCGACCTGCGACGCCGTCATGCCCTGCGGCGACTCGCGTACCGAGACGTAGATCCCGCGGCGGGTCGGGTCGCCGAGCGACGACGTGAGGTCACCGACGTTGCGATCGAATTGCTTCGTGTCCATGCCGGATCCGTGGGAAGCCGCCCTCACTATAGTTTTCTATCCCCTATCCAGATAGGAGAAGTGGTGGACACCCAGGCAGTGCAGGCAGCGGTCGACGCCGTCGTCGAGCCTGCGCTCCAGCGCCCGCTCGGCGAGCTGGGCATCGTGCGCGACGTCGACGCCCGGTCCGACGGCAGCGTCGAGGTGCTGGTGGGCCTCACGATCCCCGATGCCGAGGACGTCCTGCGCCGCCGCCTCACCGACGCCCTGCGGGCCCTCCCGGAGGTCACCGCAGTCACCGTCTCGTACGCTCCCATGAGCGACGAGGAACGCGCCGCGGTGGGCTCCCAGGTCAGGCCCAACCGGGAAATCTCCGTGGGCGCGGCCGGCTCGCGCACCCGGGTGGTGACGGTCGCCAGCGGCAAGGGCGGCGTCGGCAAGTCGTCGGTCACCGCCAACGTGGCGGTGGCGCTGGCCGCAGCCGGGCACCGGGTGGGTGTCATCGACGCCGACGTCTGGGGCTACTCGATCCCCAAGATGCTCGGGATCGAGCGCAAGCCGCAGGTGTTCGACCAGCTCCTGATCCCCCCGCAGCGCCACGGCGTGGCCGTGATGTCGATGGACTACTTCGTCGAGCCCGACCAGGCCGTGATCTGGCGCGGCCCGATGCTGCACAAGGCGCTGGAGCAGTTCCTCGCCGACGTCCACTGGGACGATCCCGACTTCCTGCTGCTCGACATGCCGCCCGGCACCGGCGACGTCGCCATCTCGATCAGCCAGTTCCTCCCGCGCTCCCAGGCATTGATCGTCACCACGCCGCAGATCACCGCGCAGCGGGTCGCGAAGCGGGCGGCCCGGATGGCCGAGAAGGTCAACCAGGAGGTGCTGGGCGTCGTCGAGAACATGTCGTGGTTCACCGGCGACGACGGCAAGCGCTACCCGCTCTTCGGCGAGGGTGGTGGCGCCGCGCTGGCCGACGAGTTGGGTGTGCCGCTGCTGGGCAAGGTCCCGCTGCTGCCGGCGATGCGAGAGGGCGCCGACGCCGGCGAGCCGGTGGCCGCCGTCGCGCCCGGGTCCGAGGCCGCCGCCGCGTTCAAAGAGATCGCCGCCGGGATCGCCGCCCGCCGGCCCAGAGTACGGACGCACCCCGAGTTGGTCATCCGATGAAGCGTGAGGCTCGTTCGGGGATCGGCATGTGGAGCGCACGGACGCACCCCGAGTTGGTCATCAGGTAGGACGAGCCGAAGGAGATCGACAGTGCGAGTGCGAATCGGGGTGGCCAACGCCACCAGGGAGCTCGACCTGGACGTCGACGACGCCGAGGAGGTGGCGGCCGGCTACGAGCGGGCGCTGGAGAACGGCGACGCGCTGTACTGGGTTACCGAGTCGGACGGCAAGAAGTTCGGCGTGGTCGTCGCCGCGGTGCTGTACATCGAGTTCGAGCCCGACAAGCGCCTGTCGGTGGGGTTCTCGCCCGAGTAGCCGGCGTCAGGTGACCCGGCCGGCTCCCGTGTAGACGTTGAAGCCGGCGTCGCGCAGGAAGCCGACGACGGTCGTCCCCAGCTCCGCGGCCAGCTCGATGGCGAGCGACGACGGCGCCGACACCCCGCAGACCACCGGCACGCCGGCGACCGCAGCCTTCTGCACCATCTCGAACGAGACGCGCCCCGAGACGAGCAGGATCGACTCCCCGAGCGGCCAGCCGGTCGCGGCCGCCGCCCCGACGACCTTGTCCACCGCGTTGTGCCGCCCGACGTCCTCCCGCAGCTCGCGGAGGTCGCCGTATGGCGTGAAGAGGGCGGCGGCGTGCAGCCCGCCCGTTGCGGTGAACGCCTCCTGACGGGCCCGCATCCGGGCCGGCAGCCCCAACAGCAGGTCGGGGCTCACCACCGGGCCGGGCAAGGCCGGGGGAGCGGCGATCCGCACCGCGTCGATGGAGGCCTTGCCGCACACGCCGCAGGAGGACGTCGTGTAGAGGTTGCGGCGGAACCGCTCGGGGTCGACGCTCACCCCGTCAGCCAAGACCAGCTCCCAGCGGTTCCCCTCGGGGTCGGGCAGCGGCCGGGCTTCGGCCATTTCGCGGGGATGCAGCACGATCGCCTCGGTCAGCGCGAACCCGCGGACCAGCTCGGCGTCGTCGCCCGGGGTGCGCATCACGACGGCGATCGGCACGCCGGCCAGGCGGATCTCGAGCGGGGCCTCGGTCACGACCGAGTCGGCCACCTGCCGGCGCTCCCCACCCGCGACGCGGGTGACCTCGGCGGGGGTGGTCTTCGGCATCATCGCGAGGGTAGGGCTCGTCAGGGGCGGAGCCGGTCGCCGCGCAGCAGCGCCTCGGCGGCGGCGACGTCTTCGGGTGCGTCGACCGAGAACCAGCTCCGGCCGTCCTCGCCCCACGAGGCCCATACGTCCTCCGGGACTTCCCGCGCCCCCAGCCGGTCGAGCAGCGACTGGATCGACCCGCCGGCGTCGTCCTCGGCCGCCGCCTCGGCGGCCCACCCGGCCGGGTAGACCGCGCACGTCACCTGGCGGGCTCCGCCGGCCACCGGGACGGCGGCGCGGCCCGGGGACGCGAGTGCCACCAGCTCGCGGAGGGTGGCGGGCCGGACCAGCGGCTGGTCGACGGCCACCAGCACCACCGGCCCTCCGGCCGAGGCCAGCGCGGTGACGAGCCCGGCGAGGGGCCCGCGGGGACCGGGGAGGCGGTCGGGGATGCACCGGAGCCCGGCGAGGCCGCGGTCCCTGCCGACGCACACGACATCGGGCGTCACCTGGTACAGCGCGGTCGCGACCCGCTGGGCCATCGGGATCCCGTCGACCTCGACCTGCGCCTTGTCCCTGCCCATACGCCGGGCCCGCCCGCCCGCCAGCACGACACCCAACACTGGGCCCAACACGGTGCCGAGGGTAGGTCGTTCCGCGTTTGCGCACAGCCGCCGGCGGTTACGCACCCTCTAACCTGCCGCCGGAGAACATCGAGAGGAAACGACGAGAATGAACATGCGGAGATGGGGCGCGTTCGCCATGGCGGGCGGCGTCGTCCTGATCGTGTTGGGGTTGGTCGTGCGGTTCGCGATCGTGCCCGGCCAGAAGAAGTTTCCCGACGACGTCGACACCACCAGGGTGTACGAGGGCACGCTCAACATCGTCAACGCCGAGGCGCTGGCCAGCGCCGATTTCGGGAACGCGTTCCTGATCGGCCTGCCGGTCGACGTCGAGCGCCGGGTCACCACCGAGCAGGTCGACGGCGACCTCGCGCTGGTCCGGAGCAAGGCCGACATCATCGGCCCCACCGGGCAGGTGATCATCGGCTCCGACGACTGGTACACGATCGACCGGTCCACGATGCTCCACGTGCCCAACTTCACCCAGGAGGAGCGGGTCTTCGACGGGCGCGAGGGCCTCGTCGTCGGCTTCCCGATCGGCACCGACCAGGAGGACTACCCCGGCTGGAACGGCGACCCGCGCACCCCGATCACCCTGCGCTACGC
>JBFKDA010000145.1:0-7472 GCA_041619955.1 Acidimicrobiia bacterium
CCTGCGCACGTACGAGGTCACGATCACCAACCTCACCGACGGCCAGCCGATGTCGCCGCCCGTGGCGGTCACCCATCGGAATCAGCTGCGGCTGTTCGAGGTCGGTGAGCCGGCGTCGCCGGCCATCGTCGCGATCGCCGAGGACGGCAACCAGTCGGTGGCGGTGGGCGCGCTGACCGGCGCTCCGCTCGTCACCGACGTCGTCGACGGCGGCCAGCCGTTGACGCCGTCTGGCACGACGGTCGGGCCGTTCTCGGACTCGCTGACGTTCGAGATCACCGCCCGGCCCGGCGACCGGCTGTCGCTGGCCACGATGCTGATCTGCACCAACGACGGGTTCACCGGAATCGACGCGTTCACGCTGCCCGGCAACGGCACCAAGGTCCGGATGCTCGCCGGCTACGACGCCGGCTCGGAGGACAACACCGAGGCGAGCGAGGACATCGTCGACCCGTGTTCGGCCCTCGGCCCCGTCGCCCTCGCCGGCGATCCGAACGGCAACGAGAACGCCGCCGTCGATACGACCCCCGCCCAGGCCATCGCCATGCACCCTGGCGTGCTGAGTGTCGGCGACCTGGCAGCCGCCCACGATTGGGACGACCCGGTGGCCATGGTCACGATCACGCGAGTCGACAGCTAGCGCCGCGCGCGTCGCAGTCCAGCCGGGGGCCGGCTCAGTCCGGCCCCTGGCTCGCGTAGCCGGCGGCCGCCCGCACCAGCGCGTCGAACAGCGACCGATCCGGGCCGCCGTCGGCGAGCAGCTCCGGATGCCACTGCACCGCCCACACGGGCCAGCTCGGGTCTTCGTGGTCGACGGCCTCGACGATCCCGTCCTCCGCCGTGCCGACGGCGCGCAGCTGGGGGGCGATCCGGTCGATCGCCTGGTGGTGGATGGAGTTCACCGCCAGGGACGTCCCGATCGTGGCTGCGAGCCGGCTACTCGAGTCGATGGCGAGCGGCTGGTGGCGCTCGTAGGCATGCTGGCCGACCCTGGAATGCGCCAGCGCCCCGGCGCGCCACGAAGGGATGTCCACCACCAGCGTCCCCCCGAGCGCCACGTTGAGCACCTGCATGCCGCGGCAGATCGCCAGCGTGGGCAGGCGCCGCCGGCGGGCTTCGTGGACGAGGTCGATCTCGAACCGGTCGCGGGCATCGTCGACGTCGTACAGCGACGGGTGGGGGTCGCCGCCGTAGCAGGAGGGGTTGACGTCGCCGCCGCCGCTCAGGAGCAGCCCGTCCAGGCGACCGGCCAGCGCGCCGGGCTCCGGCGCCGGCACCAGCGCCACCGGCGTCCCCCCGCTACGGACGACCGCATCCGCGTAGGAGACGTTGACCGTGTGCGCGGTCGAGACGCCGATCGAGCCGGTGAGGTCGCGCAGCCGGCTGGTGATGCCGATCACGGGGCGCATCCGGAGCACTGTACGCTGTGTTTGGCAAAGCGCGGGCACCCCGGCAACCTGGGGCCCGCCTGCCGGGCTGCGGCCCGGGCGAAATCCGAGCCATCCACGACGAGAGGGTCTGCATTGAGTTCGTTGATCAAGAAGCGGCGGAGGAAGATGAGCAAGCACAAGTACCGCAAGCGCTTGCGTGCCAACCGCCACAAGCGGAAGAAGTAGCGGCACCGTCGCCTCGTGATCGCAGGCTGTCAGCGCGACCTCTTCGAGATCCCGGCTGGCGTCACCTACATCAACTGCGCATACATGTCGCCCAACCTGCGCGCCGTGCGCATGGCGGGCGAGGCCGCAGTCGCCGCGAAGTCGCGCCCGTGGGAGATCTCCGCAGCCGACTTCTTCACCGATGCCGACGACGCGCGGGCGCTGGTGGCCCGCCTCGTCGGCGGCGACGCGGCCGGGGTGGCGATCGTGCCCTCGGTGAGCTACGGCGTGGGAGTGGCGGTCGCCAACCTGCCGACGCCGCCCGGGTCGACCGTCGTGGTGCTCGCCGAGCAGTTCCCGTCGCACGTCTACCCCTGGCTGGAGGCCGCTGCCGAACGCGGCGCGTCCGTCGTCACCGTGCCCCGCCCGCCCTCCGGCGGCTGGACCGCCTCCGTCGTCGAGGCCATCGACTCGCGCACCGCGGTGGTCGCGGTGCCCAACTGCCACTGGACTGACGGCACGCTGGTCGACCTGCTGGCGGTGCGGGAGGCCGCCGATGCGGTCGGCGCCGCCCTGGTCGTGGATGCCACGCAGTCGCTCGGCGCCCATCCCATCGACGTCACCCGCTGCCGGCCGGACTTCCTCGTCAGCGCCTGTTACAAGTGGCTGCTCGGCCCGTACTCCGTCGGCTTCCTGTACGCCGCGCCGCACCGGCGCGACGGCAGGCCACTGGAGCACAACTGGATCACCCGGGCGGGCAGCGAGGACTTCGCCAAGCTCGTCGACTACCAGGCCGGCTTCCAGCCGGGCGCGACCCGCTACGACGTGGGGGAGCGCAGCAACTTCGCGCTGCTGCCGATGGCGATCGCGGCGCTGCGCCAGATCCTCGAGTGGCGCGTCGAGGACATCGCCGAGTACACGGGACGGCTGACGCGGCTCGTGGAGGAGCGGGCGGCCGAGCGGGGGTTGGCCGCGGTGCCCGCCGCCGACCGGGTGGCGCACCTGATCGGTGTGCGGCTGCCATCGGGTCGGGTGGCCGAGGTTGCGGAACGCCTGGCCGCGGCCAAGGTGTTCGTGAGCGTCCGCAGCGACTCGCTGCGGGTGGCGCCGCACGTCTTCAACGACGAGGCGGACGTGGACCGCCTGTTCGCGGTGCTGCCCTGAGGGCTGCCCTGATCTCGATCAGGCCGAGGAGCTCCACCGGAGCCGGCCGGACGAGTCGAACGTCGGCTCGCTGAGCGTCACCGGGTCGGGCTGATCGCCCTCCGTCGATTTGGAACCCAGTGCCGCGTCCGTGCGGGACCTGGCCTGGGAGTTGGTTGCGGATTGGGGTTCCCGTTGCCGGGTCGTCACCGTAAGCACTCCTTGTCGCCACTCAGAGTATCGGTCCATCGGGCGTTCCTCTTGACGGATTCCGTGCTCGTCGCGTGCTCGGCTCCGCCGCCCGCTGTTGGACCAGGGGCTCCCGCCGCCGGCCCGCCAGAGGCCGTTGCGGTGGGGCCCTGCATCCGGTATCCCCATCGGGCGCAAGCGTAAACCGGTCGCCTACGGTGGGCAGGGATCTCGGACGGGACGCGACGCAGCAGGGAGGGCGCATGGCGGTGCGGTACGAACGGCAGGGAGCGGTGGCGGTGGTGACGATCGACCGTCCCGAGCGGCGCAACGCCATCGACCGGGCGACGGCCGCCGCGCTCGCCGCGGCGTGGCGGCGATTCGAGGCGGACGCCGCCGCCGCGGTCGGGGTGCTGGCCGGGGCAGGCGGCAACTTCTGCGCGGGCGCCGACCTGCGCGCCTTCGATCTGGTCGACGGTCCCGGCGGCTTCCTCGGCATGAGCCGTTTGGTCGTGAGCAAGCCGACGGTCGCCGCCGTCGCCGGCTACGCCGTGGCCGGGGGGCTCGAGCTGGCCCTGTGGTGCGACCTGCGGGTGGCGGCCGACGACGCGGTGTTCGGGTGTTTCGAGCGGCGTTTCGGTGTGCCGCTGGTGGACGGCGGCACCCAGCGCCTGCCGAGGGTCGTCGGGCTGGGGCGGGCGCTCGACATGATCCTCACCGGGAGGCCGGTCGGCGCCGCCGAGGCGCTGCGGATCGGCCTCGCGAACCGGGTGGCCCCGGCGGGGGCCGAGGTGGCGGCGGCGGTCGAGCTGGCGGAGGAGATCGCCGCCTTCCCCCAGGCCACCGTTCGCTCCGACCGCGCCGCGGTCTACGCCGGCCTGGGGACCGCCCTCGAGGAGGGGCTGGCGACCGAGCGGCGGCTGGGCACGGCGGTGCTGGGCGTGGCGGCCGAGGGAGCCGCCCGCTTCGCCGGCGGGGCGGGCAGGCACGGCACGACCTAGCGCTGGTCGCGCAGGTACTCCTCGATGTCCTCGATGAGGCGCGCCGACGTGCGCGCATCTGCACTCAGCGGCCCGGCCTCCACGGCGGCCTCCACGTCGGCGTCGTCGGCTCCGTCCTCGAGGCGGCGGACGTAGTCGGTCAGGTCGTCCGAGGCCAGCATCGCCTCGTCGACCTTGGCTTCGAACTCGACCACCACCTGGTCGAGCTCGTCGGTGTCCACCCCGAGCGCCCCGATCCGCTCGGTGCGGCTCAGCAGCGCGCGCATCGCCTTGGGGTTGGGGTTGGCCGCCAGGTAGTGGGGGGTGGCGGCCCACAGGCTGACCGCGGGCAGCCCGGCCTCCCGACATGCCTCCAGCAGCACCCCGACGATCCCGGTGGGGCCCTCGTAGCGCGATCGCACGAGGTCATGGCGGGCGACCAGGTCGGGGTCCGTGGCCACGCCGACGATCGGCACCGGCTGGGTGTGCGCGACCTGGCCGATGAAGGCGCCGAGCGTCACCACCAGCTCGGCGTCGACGCCGGCGAGCACCTGGGCGACCAGCCGGGCATAGGTCTTCCAGCGGAGGTTGGGCTCCTCGCCCAGCACGAGCACCAGGTCGCGGTCGCGGTCGGGCCGCTCCACTGCGAAGAACCGGGTGTCCGGCCAGCTCAGCGACCGGGTGTCGCCGTCGTCGATCTCGACCATCGGGCGGCGGGCCTGGAAATCGAAGAACTCCTCCGGCTCGATCGCCGCGAACGGCTCGACCTCGAACTGGGAGATCAGGTAGGCGACCGCCCCGGAAGCCGCGTCGCAGGCGTCGTTCCAGCCCTCGAAGGCCACCACCGCGACCGGCCGCCGGAGCTGGGGGCGGCTGAACCGTCGTATCGGGTCCATGGCGTCAGCGTAGCGCCGGGTCGCCGGAGCGGCTGCGGTGGCTCAGCCCAGCTCGTCTCGCAAGAACGCCAGCGTCCGCTGCCATGCAAGGGTCGCGGCGCCCTCGTCGTAGGACTCCCGCTCGTCGTTGAAGAACGCGTGCCCGGTGCCGGGGTAGATGTGGAACGTCGCCGTGTTGCCCTGGTCGCGCAGGGTCTGCTCGATCGCGCGGGCGGACTCGATCGTCGCCCAGTCGTCGCTCTCGGCGTAGTGGCCCAGGAACGCGGCCGTAGTGCGGGAGAAGTCGGGGTCGACTCCCTCCCACGGCAGCGCGCCGTAGAACGGCACCGCGGCGGCCACGCCCTGGTGGGTCGTCGCGAGCCAGAGTGCCAACCCTCCGCCCATGCAGAAGCCGACGACGCCCACCCCGTCGCCGGTGGTCGCATCGTGCCCGGCGAGGTAGTCGACGGCCCCGCCGAGGTCGCGGGCCGCCCGGTCCAACTGCATCGCCATCATCATCTTCCCTGCCTCGTCCGGCTCGTCCGCGGTTTGGCCGTCGTAGAGGTCGGGGGCGAGAGCCACGAAGCCTTCGGTGGCGAACCGGTCGGCGACGTCCTTGATGTGGTCCACCAGGCCCCACCATTCCTGGATGACCACGACGCCCGGTCCGGACCCGGACTCGGGGACCGCCAGGTAGCCGCGCGACTGCTTGCCGTTCGAAGGGAACGTCACCATGTCACCCATCCGCAGGTCCTTTCGATCGCTGAGAAAGAACCTACCGGGTCGTGATGTCCACAAGGCCGCCGTTCGGCGGTATCATGGGCGACGCTTCGGCAGCTCACAGGAGCATCGTTCGTCTCGTGATTGGCCGGACCCTCGCGGAGCCGCACGAAGCAGCCAGGACGGTCCACGAGGGTCCGTCACGAAGACAGGATGAAGCAGCAGTGAACATCTACGTGGGGAACCTTCCCTTCCGTACCACCAACGACGATCTCGAGCAGCTCTTCTCGGAGTACGGCTCGGTCAACTCGGCGTCGGTCATCACCGACCGCGACACCGGCCGCTCGCGCGGCTTCGGGTTCGTGGAGATGCCGGACGACGAGGCCCGCACCGCCATCGAGGCGCTCAACGGGTACGACTACGAGGGTCGCCCGCTCACCGTGAACGAGGCGCGGCCCCGCCGCTAGCGGACCGCACCGACCCAACCCGAACAGGCCCGTGCCGATTTCGGCACGGGCCTGTTCCGTGTCTCCCCCGTCGATAGGCTGACCAGCGATGAGCCAGGCCCCGACCCTGTCGGCGTTCGCGGTGCTGCGCGACGGTTTGCGGATCGTGGGGCGGTTCGTCCGGGGCCATCCGTGGTCGTTCGCGCTGGCCGTGGGGGGCGCCGCCCTATTCGCCGGGGCGCTGGCCGCCTCGGCGTTCGTCATCGGCTGGGTCACCGACACCGCCATCCTCCCGGTGCTGCGCGACGGCGAAGCGGCGGGCAGCAGGGTGCTCGCCGCCGTCGCCGCCATCGCCGCCGTGGCGCTGTGGAAAGCGGTCAGCATCGTGCTGCGGCGCACTGCCGCCGGCTGGCTGCAGTTCAAGACCCAGCAGGACGTGCGCGAGGAGTTGATCGGCCACGAGCTGGGCCTGGAGCTCTCGTGGTTCGGGCGGCAGTCGGTGGGCGACCTGCTGTCGGTGGCCGACAATGACGCCCGCCAGGGCACGGGCGTGCTGGCCCCCCTGCCGTACGCCACCGGCGTGTCGCTGCTGCTGGTCGCCACGCCGGTGCTGCTGGCCGTGGTCGACTACTGGCTCGGGATCACCGCCGCCGTCGGGATGGCGGTCGTGGTGGCCGTGGAGGTACGCGCCGCCGTGAGCCTGTACCCGGTCTGGGAGGGCATCCAGCACCAGCTCGGCGTGGTGAGCGACGTGGCCCACGAGAGCTTCGACGGCGCGCTCACGGTCAAGGCGCTCGGCCGGGAGGAGTTCGAGACCGGCCGGCTGCGTCGCGAGTCCGAGCTGCTGCGCGACCGCCTGATCCGGCTCGGGGTCGGCTGGGAGACGTACCGGACCCTGATCCTCGCCCTCATCCCGGCCGCCAGCCTGGCGATGCTGGCCGTCGGGGCGGTCCGGGTCGACGCCGGCGCGGTGTCGGCTGGCGACGTCGTGTCGGCGCTCTACCTGCTGTCGCTGCTCGGCTTCCCGATCCAGCTCATCGCGTTCGTCCTGTTCGAGCTGGCGGCGGCGATCCCCGCGTGGAAGCGCGTCACCACCGTGCTGGCGGCCGACGAGCTGGTCGTCTACGGCTCCCGGGAGGCGCATCCCGACGCGGGGGCAGCACCGGTCGACGGTGAGCACGTGTCGTTCTCCTACGACGGGGCACCGGTGCTCACCGACGTCGTGGTCGACGTCCCGGCCGGTCGGACCGTGGCGATCGTGGGCCCCACCGCGTCCGGCAAGACCACGCTCACCCTCCTCCTCGCCCGGTTGTGGGACCCGGGCACCGGCCGCATCCGCCTCGACGGGCGCGACCTGCGCAGCTTCGCCCGGGCCGAGCTGCCCCGCGAGGTGGCCTACGTGTCCCAGGGGTCGTTCCTGTTCGACGACACGGTGCGGGGCAACGTCGAGATGGGGCTCGACCTCGGCGCCGCTCGCGTCGAGGAGGCCGGCCGGCTCGCCGGCGCCCACGACTTCGTCACCGA
>JBFKDA010000146.1:0-7337 GCA_041619955.1 Acidimicrobiia bacterium
CGCCGATGCCGTGGAGCTGAACGTCTACCTGATCGCGGCCGATCCGCACGTGCCGGGAGCTCGCATCGAGCAGCAGTACGTCGACCTGGTCGACGCGGTGCGCCAGTCGGTGCGCGTGCCGCTGGCGGTGAAGGTCGGGCCGTACTTCAGCTCGATGGCGCACATGGCGGGACGGCTGGCGGCGGCGGGCGCCGACGGCCTCGTCCTGTTCAACCGCTTCTACCAGCCCGACGTCGACCTCGAGACGCTCGACGTGCGGCCGGACCTGGAGCTCAGCTCGTCGACCGAGCTGCGGCTGCCGCTGCGCTGGATCGCGATGCTGAGCGGCCGGGTCGGCGCGTCGCTGGCCGCGACCACCGGCGTGCACACGCACGAGGACGTCGTCAAGCTGATCCTCGCCGGTGCCGACGTTGCGATGATGGCGTCGGCCCTCCTGCTGCGCGGGCCCGCCCACCTGGGCAAGGTCCTGGAGCAGCTGCGCGCCTGGTTCGTCGCCCGGGAGTATTCCTCGGTGGAGCAGGCCAAGGGCTCGCTCAGCCGCCGCCACGCCCCCGACCCGGCTGCGTACGAGCGCGCCAACTACATGCGGACGCTCGTCGCCTACTCGTCGCCCCGGTGAGCAGGGTCCTCCGGCCCTGGCCGCCCCGGCGCCCGGCCGTCACCCTGGTCGGGACGGAAGGAGGCCTGGTTGGATCCCCCGGAGCAGCGCGACGAGCCTGTCGAGCAGAGCGACACCGCCCCAGACCCCCGCCAGCGTCCGGTGACGGGCGCGATCGATCGTATGCTCGACGACGAGGCGCACGGCCGGCTGCTCGCCGAGGAGCTGGCGCACCTGCTCGGCCGCGGCTGACCGACGGCTACAGCTCGCGGGTGTAGATCGTCATCGGGGCGATCTCGCAGCCTGCCCGCCGCAGCGCGCGCACGAGCCACTCGACGTTCGGCATCTTGGCGTGGAACTGCTCCGCGCTCTGGGAGACCGCGGCGTCGACCAGCGAGCGGACCATGCGGTAGGCGTTCTCGGGCGATGTCTCCAGCCACGACACCTCGAACGCCCGGTCGGTGTCCTCGGCGATCGCCCAGCCGGGCGCGCCCTCCCACAGCGCGTCGCGGCGGGCGGCTGCGGCGAGGTCGGCGACCTGGAGCCGCCGCCACGTCCAGCCGAGGGCGACCAGGTCGCGGGCCGCCACCGACAGCGGGCCGGTGGTCCACGACAGGAACGCCGGCTCGGCCTCCGACGAGGGCACCCGGCGCAGCAGCTCGCCGGTCTGGCGGCGGCGCCCACCGTTGCCTTCGATCACCGGGGAGGCGTCGCCGACGGCCCGGTCGGCGATCGCCCACTGCGAGACGGCCCGGAACCCCATCGCTGCGACCTGGGCGCGCGCCGGCTCGTTCCAGTCCTCCACCATCAGCCGCACGACCCGGGCGCCGCGCTCGGCGGCCCACGCCCACAACTCGGCACTGATCGCCGAACCCACCCCGCGCCGCCGCCAGTCCGGGTGGACGCGGGCGCCCTGCGCCCACGCCTCGGCGGGCGACAGCAGCGCCACTTTCGCCATGCCGATGGCGCGGTCGGTTTGGTCGGCGGCCACCATCACCATGCCGTCCGGGTCGGCCAGCCAATCCTTGTAGACCCGGGTGACGTAGTCGCCCCAGCTGAACGTGTCCTTGGTGAAGGACGCGATCGCCGGCTGGTCTTCCATCCGGGCGGGCCTGACGGTGAAGCTCACCCGCGCAGCATACGAGCGCGGTTTCCGGTGTCGTGCTCGACTCCTCGCCGACGATGTCGGGGGTAGCTTGAGGGCTCCACCGAGGAGCATTCGAGCATCCAGGGTTCCGGCCGCTTCGCCTCCGTCGTTGAATGGGTCACCACCGAGGTCGGGGGCTGGACGCTCGGCGATTCGGTCTCCGACCAGCAACCCGCCGATCTCGTCTCGGTGGCTCGGGAGCGGCTCGGCCGCTTCGCCACCTCCAACGAGTGCACGTTCGGCAGGGCGGCCAGGGTCGCCACGTGGACGTCCCGACCGTCGGATGGCAGTTAGTAGGCGGCGAGGTCCCTCGCCCGCTCGACGATGCCCTCGATCGACGGCATGAGCTGCTCCTCGAGCTTGGTCGCGAACGGGAAGGTGGGCACGTCGGGGGTGGCGTAGCGGCGGACGGGGGCATCGAGCCATTCGAACGCCTTCTCGCCGATCTGGGCGGCAACCTCGGCACCGAAGCCGAGGAACTCGTTGTCCTCGTGCACGACCAGGATCTTGCCCGTCCGCTGCACCTGCACCTCGATCGACGGCCAGTCGAGCGGCTTGATCGACCGCAGGTCCAGCACGCCGGCGTCGATGCCGTCGGCCGCGAGCTGCTCGGCCGCGTCCGACGCGTAGTGCGCCATCGTGCCGTACGCGATGATCGTCAGGTCGTCACCCGCCCGTCGCAGCCTCGCCCGGCCCAGCGGCACGCGGTGCTCGCCGGAGGGGAACGGGCCCTTGGCGAGCCGGTACAGCTTCTTGGGCTCGAGGAACATCACCGGGTCGGGGTCCTCGAACGCCGACCACAGCAGGCCCTTCACGTCGGCGGGCGTCGACGGCACCACCACCTTCAACCCGGGCACGTGCCCGTAGAAGGCCTCGATCGACTGGGAGTGGTAGAGGGCGCCGTGGATGCCGCCCCCGTATGGGACCCGTACGACGATCGGGCATGCCCAGCCGCCGGCCGAGCGGAAGTGGATGCGGGACGCCTCCGACACGAGCTGGTCGAAGCCCGGGTGGATGAAGTCGGCGAACTGGATCTCGGCGAGCGGCCGGACCCCGGTGGCGCTCATGCCGATCGCCGCCCCGACGATGAGGGACTCGGCGAGCGGGGCGTTGAACGAGCGGTCGCTCCCGTACGTGTCGGCGAGGCCCTGGGTGGCTTTGAACACGCCGCCCTTGGGGTCGGCGACGTCCTCGCCGAACACCACGGCGTGGGGGTTGGCGTCGAGGATCTCGTGCAGCGTCCGGCTCACCGCGGTGACCATGTTCAGCGACTCGCCCTCGATCGCCGCCTCGGGCTCGGTGACCGGCTCGGACGGGGTGATCGGGCGGGCGTACACGTTGACGAAGGCGTCGGTCGGTTCGGGAGCGCCCTCGGCCGCGGTCACTGCGTCCGCGATGCGTTCGACGGCCTCGGCGTCGATCTCCGCCTCGGTGGTCTCGTCGAGCATCCGGTTCTCCACGAGGTACTGGCGCAGCCGCAGCAACGGGTCCTTCTTCCGCCACGACTCGACCTCTTCGGCGGAGCGGTAGAGGCGGTCGTCGTCGTCGGACGTGTGGGCGTAGTAGCGGTAGGTGCGCGCCTCGATGAGCGTCGGGCCCTCGCCGTCCCGGGCCCGCTCGACGGCGCCCTTCATCGCGGCGTACACCTCGAGCGTGTGATTGCCGTCGACGGTGAGCCCGGGCATGCCGTAGCCGGCCGCCCGATCGGCGATCCGGCCGGCGACCTCGAGCCGCTCGGGCACCGAGATCGCGTACTGGTTGTTCTCGATCACGAAGATGACTGGCAACCGGTGGATGCCGGCGAAGTTCATCGCCTCGTGCCAGTCCCCCTCCGACGTGGAGCCTTCGCCGCCGTACACGGCGACGACGCCCGGCTCGCCGCGGACCCGCAGGCCGTAGGCGACGCCGCACGCGTGCGGGTACTGGGTGGCGATGACCGACGAGTGGGTGAAGATGCGGCGGCTCGGGTCGGACCAGTGGTTCGGCATCTGGCGGCCGCCCGACGCCGGGTCGGTCTGCTTGGAGAACACGCCCAACAGGATGTCCTCGGGCGTCACCCCGAGCGCCAGGTTGACGGCCATGTCCCGGTAGTACGGGAGCGCCCAGTCGATGTCGGGATCGAGGGCGAACGCGGTTCCCACCTGCGCGGCCTCGTGGCCGGAGGACGACACCACGAACGGCGCGCGACCCTGGCGGTTCAGCGCCCACATCCGGTCGTCCAGTCGGCGGGCCAGCACCATCACCCGGTACATGTCGAGGACGCGCTCGTCGTCCAGGCCCAGCGCCTTGTGGTCGGTCCCGATGCCGGTGTCCTCGAGGGTCACCGCGATCTCCTCTCTCGTGATTCGGAAGCGTTCAGTTGCGGTCGTCACCGCTGCGGCGGAACAGGCGGAGGTTGCCGATCTCGGTGATCCGCTTGCGGGCCAGGTCCACTGCCGCCTGCTGTGGGGTGACCCCGGTGCGATCGGCCGCGTCCAGCACCCGCTTGGTGTTGGCGTAGACCTTGTCGATGGCGTGGCGGGCGCGGTCCACCTCGTAACCCCGCAGCTCCTCGTACACGTTGATGAGCCCGCCGGCGTTGACCACGAAGTCGGGGGCGTAGAGGATGTCGCGCGCCGCCAGCGCGTCGGCGTCCTCGTCGGTGGCGAGCTGGTTGTTGGCGGAGCCCACCACTGCGGCGCAGCCGAGCTTCGGGATGGTCTCGGCGTTGAGCGCGCCACCCAGCGAGCACGGGGCCAGCACGTCGCAGTCGATCTCGAGGATCTCGTCGGTGCTCACCTGCTTGACGTCCAGCTCCTCCACCATGAGATCGGCGGACGGTTCGTAGACGTCGGCGATCACGAC
This sequence comes from Acidimicrobiia bacterium, assembly GCA_041619955.1. GTDB lineage: Bacteria > Actinomycetota > Acidimicrobiia > Spongiisociales > JAOTWH01 > JBFJZV01. The sequence continues at coordinate 4,590 of JBFKDA010000146.1, forward strand.
CTCGCAGCCGGCGGCGACGAGGCGGCGCGCCAGGTTCGATCCCACCTTGCCGACGCCTTGCACGGCCACTCGGCGGCCGGTGAGGTCGGCGCTGCCCCACAGGTGGTCGCCGACCGCCGCCATCGCCTGCATCAGCCCCCGGGCGGTGGCGGGCGACGGGTCGCCCGAGCCGCCCTCGGCCTCGGGCACCCCCAGCACCCAGCGCGTCTCGCGCCGGATCACCTCCATGTCGTGGTGGTCGGTGCCGACGTCCTCCGCCGTGATGTACCGGCCCTGGAGAGAGTCGATGATGCGGCCGTAGGCCCGCCAGAGGCGCTCCGACTTGTCGGCGCGTGGGTCGCCGATGATCACCGCCTTGCCGCCGCCGAGGTCGAGGCCGGCGGCCGCCGACTTCAGCGTCATCGCCCGCGACAGCCGCAGGACGTCGTCGAGCGCCTCGTCCTCCGTCGCGTACGGGAAAAAGCGAGTCCCGCCGAGGGCGGGACCGAGAGCAGTGCCGTGGATGGCGATGATGGTGCGGAGGCCGGATACCGGGTCTGATCCGAAGACGATCTCTTCGTGCCCGGCGAAGCTTCCGGCGTCGAATACGCCCAAGACGGCGGCTCCTTTCTGCGGGGGCTGGCATCTGCAGTGTAATGCCGACCCGCTCTGGCGGGGAGCAGTCCGAAAGACCGCGTCCCGGTACCATGTGGCCATGATCCGAGCGGCCTACCTGCGGGTGTATCTCCCGGAGCGCGACGCCGGCACCTGGGATCCCCACGTCGACATCGGCAGCGACGGGCGACTCACGATGGGCGAGATCGGGGTGTGGCGCGAATCGCTGCGCAACGACGCGTTCGTCGCCGAGTGGGACGGGCGGCGCTGGGTGTGCCCCCGCTACCCGCGGTTGCGGATGCTCGAGGGCCTCGTCGCCTTCCGCAACGCGTACCCGGGCATCGCCGGGACCGCGCTGGCGCCGGAGCGCACCGTGCGGACCGCCGCCGAGGAGCTGGAGCGCCTGTACCGGTCGCGCCCGTCGGCGCGGTCGTACATCCTCACCTCGTCCTGGCACGTGCCGCTCCGCTGGTTCGCGGCGTTCGAGCCTGCCGAGCGGGAGTTCGTCGAGCGCCGGGACGGCAGCCGCACGGTGCGGTACCGGACCGGCCTGGCCGCGGCGATCAACCGCCTCGACGACGCCGCCGACGTGCTCGACGAGGCCGGTTTCGACGAGGCGATCGTCGAACCGGTCAACGACCTGCGGGCCTGGCTGGACGAGTTCCCGCTCGATGCCATGGTCGAGCTGGACTACGGCTCGGTCGCGGCCTCGTTCAGCGACGCCGACCTCGCGCTGGACGACACGGCGGCCGATATCGCCGCCAGCCTGGCGGCCCTGCGCGACGACGACTTCGACCGGGCGAGCGAGTTCTACGCGTCGGCGGCGGCCAGGTGGTCGGCGGCGCAGGCCCTCACGTTCAGCAACTGACGGCGCACGGGCGCCCCCGGGCCCGGGTTACCCGACCAGCGTCCAGAAGCCGCAGCCCACGCTGTTGAACCCCACCAGGTTGGGGAACGTCGCCGTCGAGATCGAGACCGTCGCCCGGCTCGACGTGGTGTTCGATGCGATGACGCCGCTCGCCTCGCCCGTGAAGTCGGAGAGCAGCTGCCACGTGCAGGTCTCGAATGGGACTGCGCTCTGCCAGATCCCGCGGCCGACCTCGTCCGGCACGAGGTAGTGCCCGCCGCGGAAGTCGGCGAACCGGTCGAAACGCCGCGGCGTCAGGTCGTTGTCCCACAGCACGCAACGCTCCGAGTTGAAGAAGCCGTCGGTCGGCTCGATGGTGACGATCTGGCGGTTGATGGTGAGGTTGCTGGCGATCACCACGCCGGCCGGCGTCAGCCGCTCCCAGAAGCAGCCCGACGTCGAGTCCACGTTGCGGTAGGTGCCGGCGGGGACGTCGATCCCCACCACCTTGAGGCCGTCCTCGAAGGCGAACGGAGTGCCCGGCGCCAGCGTGGTGGTCGTCGGCGGCGTCGGCTCCAGGTCGCCGAAGTCGCCGGCCACCGGCAGCCAGGTCGGCTGGCCGAAGAAGAACTCGGCGTCGGCCGGGCCGAAGCCGTTGGAGTTCTTGAGGAAGTACCGCATCGTCGCGGGGCGGAACACCGCCGTTGAGTCGATGCCGTCGCCGTCCCAGTCACCGGCGACGTGGCGGTCGCCGGGGTCGCCGAAGATGAACGACACGTCGGCGGGGCCCGGGGTCAGCGCGTTGCGCAGGTAGACGAGCGCGGTGCTGGCCCGGAACAGGCCCACGGTGTCATCCCCGTCGCCGTCCCAGTCCCCGGCGATCGGTGCGTCGCCGAGGTTGCCGAAGAAGAAGTCCGCGTCGGCGGCGCCGAGCCCCTTCCCGTCGGCGCCCAACCGGTTGATCACGTAGAACTTGCCCTCGCCCGGCCGGTAGATCGAGACGCTGTCGCAGCCGTCTCCGTCGAAGTCCCCCGCCACCGGCACGTCGCCCGGGTTGCCGAAGAAGAACCGGCGGTCGGCGAGGCCCTGGCTGTTGGCGTTGCGCAGGTACACCAGCCCGGTCGAGCGGCGGAACAGGCCGGGCGTGTCGATGCCGTCGCAGTCCCAGTCGCCCATGAACGGCGTGTCGCCCGGGTTGCCGAAGAAGAAGAACTTCACGTCGCCTGCGACGTCCCTGAGGTGCCACACGCCCTGACTCGAGTCGACCAACCCGACGCTGTCGCGCCCCACGGGCGTCGCGGCGGCCG
>JBFKDA010000147.1:0-7318 GCA_041619955.1 Acidimicrobiia bacterium
AGCTAGAGGTCCGCCAACTTCGGGACGGCCTCGGCGACCAGCTTCTCCGTGATGGCCCGCGGGTCGGGGCCGATCGGCATCACGAACACGCCCTCCACGCCGACCGCGGCGTAGTCGGTCATCTCCTTGACGAAGGTCTCGACGTCCCCGCCGAAGAGAGCCGTACCCGTGTACAGCGTGGTCTTCTGGATGGCGTCGTAGTCCGTGCCGAGGTCGTCGCAGTGCCGGCGCAGCACGCCGAGCTTGTGGGTGACCTCCTCGGGCGACCGGGGCAGCAGGTTGCACGCGTCGCCGTACTTGGCGACCAGCCGCAGCGTCTTCTGCTCGCCGTTGCCGCCGACCATGATCGGCGGGTGGGGGTCGCGTATCGCCGGCGGCGAGTTGAGCGTCTCCGCTAGCTCGAAGTGCTCGCCGTCGTAGGCGCCCACGTCGCCGCTCCACATCTGGAGGCAGATCTCCAGGGTCTCCTCGAGCTGCTCGAACCGCTCGCTCACCCCCGGGAACGGGACGCCGAGGCCATCGTGCTCCCGCTCGTACCAGGCGGCGCCGATGCCTAGGAAGGCCCGCCCGTTCGACAGCACGTCCAGCGTCGTCACCGTCTTGGCCAGCAGTCCGGGCCAGCGATACGTGACGCCGGTGACCAGCAGCCCGAGCTGCACTCGTTGGGTGAGCCCGGCGACGTAGCCGAGGGTGGTGTAGCCCTCCAGCATCGGCTCGGCCGCGTCGAAGTACTGGTCCATCTGGAACCAGTGGTCCATCACGGTGAGCCAGGTGAAGCCACCTTCGTCGGCGGTGCGGGCCAGGTCCGCGAGGGTCGGGCGGATGCTCTGGGGCTGGTCAGGCCAGGTGAAGCTGGCGACGTGGAGGCCGAGCTGCATGGGGTCCTTCTCTCGAGGGTTCGACGGCAGGCTAATGGGGGTCTAGACCTGCTCTCCGCCATAGCTCATGGGCAGTCGACGAGGCCGAGCGTCTCGGAGCGGCTGGTGGTGAGGCCGCTGTCGTCGGTCGCGGTGACGGTGACGTTGACGGTCACCTGACCCTCAGTTGCATCGATGGTGTCGGCCGGGAACGAGAGTGGGGCGTTGGCGACCTTGCCGGTGAGGGTCATCGGCACGGTGCCGCTGCGGGCGGCATCGATGCTCCAGTCGAGGACAACGCTCGTGACCGAGCCGTCGGGGTCGTCGACGCTCGTGGCGGTGACCTGGGCAACCGTCGGCTGGCTACCGCACCCACCTGAGGGCCCGGTCTCGCTGATGGTGGTGGGGCTCACCCGCAGCGCGCCGATCTCGGGAGGGGTCCCGGCTGCGACGAGCGGGAACGGGCCGACGTGGACGGTGGCGGTCCAATCGCCGCCCGGGCCCCGGGTGCGGAGGTGGAACCACCACGACCCTGGGTCGAGGGCGGGGCTCTCCGTCGCGCCGGCATCGCCGGGGAGGTCGGCGATGTCGTCGGGCATGTCGCCTTCGCCAGGCGTCCACGACACCGAGTAGCCCGTCGCCCCTGGTACCGGCGTCCACTGCATCACGATCACGGGATCTGTCGACTCGACGCCCACCTGATGGCTGCCGCTGGTCACGTCCGTGGGGTCGGCCGCCAAGGGGACGGTGGTGGTCGTCGTCGTGGTGGTCGTCGTGGTCGTCGTGGTAGTGGTGGTGGGCGGCACCGTGGTGGTCGTCGTGGTCGTGGTGGTGGGCGGCACCGTGGTGGTCGTCGTGGTAGTGGTGGTGGGCGGCACCGGTGTAGTCGTCGTGGTGGTGGGGGGCGGCACCGCGGTGGTGGTGGGCGGCGTGGTGGTGGCCGGCGCCGTGGTCGTCGTCGCCGTGGTGGGGGCCGCAACCGGTGCCGGCGAGCGTGCGGCGACGGTGGTCGTCGTGGTGGGCGAGGTCGTGCTCGTGGTCGTACTGGAGCTCGTGGTCGTGCTCGAGCTCGTACTGGAGCTCGTGGTCGTGCTCGAGCTCGAGCTGGTCGTGGTCGAGTCCGGGGCGGGAGGCAGGGCGACGTCAGGGGGTGCGGCAAGCTGCGCTTCCGGCTCGGGCTCTTCTTGCTCGAGCGTGACGCCGAGCACCGTCGGCTCGGGCGGCTGGCCTCTGCCGGCGAAGACCTGCGTCATGACGACGATCAGCGCCAACACGGCGGCCGCCACGACGCCGGCGGTGGCCCACGGGTTGTTGCGGGCCTTGCTCACCAACCCCGTTGGCCCCGCGCCACCTCCGGCAGCCCCGGCCGCGGCGGCGCCGCCCGCTGCGGCCGCCGACGCCGCGCCCAGCACCGCGCCGGGGAGCGCGACCGGCAGCGGCACCATCACCAGTGCGTCGAAGACGGCCGCCGGGGCGAGTAGCGCCGCCCTGGTCGCGGTGCACGCCTCGCAGGTGCGGGCGTGGCGGTCGACGAGCTGCCGGATCGGCTTGGTCATTGGCGGGATGTCGAGCTCGGCGACGAGCGCGGCCAGGTCGGCGCACTCATCGACACCGCGGCGAACGAGCAGGTAGGCGCCGATCGTCTCCGCCAGCGTCGACTTCATGCGGCTGACCATCGTGTAGGCGTTGCCCTTGGTCACGCCGAGCACGTCGGCGATCTCGGCGCTGCCGAGGCCCTGGCGGACGTGGAGGTGCATCACCGCGTACGACTTCGGGTCGAGCCCTTCGGCCATCTCCCAGACGAACCGGCCGGTATCGGCAGCGCGGGCCGCCTCTTCCGGGTCGCCGAGGCGGTCGGGGTCCACCTCCACCAGGATCGGGTCGGCGGGCTCGGCCGGTCGCGAGGTCGCCCGCCGGTTGGCGTGGTCGATGCCCAGCCGGTAGCCGATCGAGAACAGCCAGCTGCGGAACCGGGCCGGCTTGCGGAGCTGCCCGAGGCGCTCCATCGCGCGCACGAAGCTGTCCTGGGCCACGTCGGCTGCTGCGTGGCGGTCCCGCAGCATCCGCGCCAGGAAGTCGTAGAGCGCTGCGAAGTATCGGTCGTACAGCTCGGCGAGCGCTTCCGCCTCGCCGGCCCGTGCCGCGAGGACGAGTTGCTCGTCGGTTGCCTGGCCTTCCACGCCTTGCTCCCGTGGGCGGACGGCACGGCGTGCGGTTGCGGCGGCCGTCCCCAAACCGCCACAGCGTCACGCTGCGTGCCTCATTCAACCACCTGGCCGCGGCTCGTCCGCCTGGTGAGCGCGTTGCTGTAAGGAATCCGGCGCCGAGCTGTCTCATCCACATGAGGCACGAATGCTGCTGACGAAGTCTCGCTGGGAGGCGTCGAGCGATCTCGACCTCGTGCGGGCCGCCGGCGACGAGGTGGAGGCCTTCGCCGAGCTCGTCCGCCGGCATCAGGACTTCGTCTTCGGCGCAGTCTTGCGGGTCGTCAGGGACCGCACTCAGGCGGAGGACCTGGCGCAGGAGGCGTTCCTGCGCGCGTATCGCGGGCGAGACCGATTCCGGGGCGACGCGGCGGTGCGCACCTGGCTCTACCGCATCGCCACCAACCTCGCCATGAACGCGGTGACCCGGCGCCGCGAGTACCCGACAGAGTCCGTCCCGGAGCAGCCGGTTGCGGTCGCCGGACCCGCCGGTCATGTGGAGGCAGCGGCGTTGCGCGCGCACCTGCTCGAGGCGATCGAAACGCTGTCCGACGAGCTGCGCGTGCCGCTCCTGCTCCGCGAGCGCCGCAACCTCAGTTACCAGGAGATCGCCTCAGCCACCGGCCTGCCCCTCAATACGGTCCGCACCCGCATCCTGCGTGCCCGGCGTGCGCTCCGCCCCCAGATGGAGGCGTGGCGATGAGGGGGGAGCCGCCCGTGCTGTTGACGGAGCGCGACTGGCAATGGTGGTTCGGCGTGGACGGCCTGGAGGCGGTGCGCCTCGTCCACGTGCAGCGAACGCTGCTGGCAGCCGGGCTGGATCCGTGCCCCGACACCGTGCTCGGTATGAGCCGGGCGGTGTTTGTAGACCACTTGGCCCCGGTGCGGCTGCGCCTGCTGGCCGACCTGTGGGACCGGGAACCCGCTCCGGTTGTCGACCGCGACCGCGGGTGGCCGTTCGTCGGTGAGCTGCCGGACCTGCAGCTCGAACCCAGCAGTGCTTCGAACACCTACCGAGTCGATGGGCGGCGACCCCGCCTCTGCCGCAGGCACGGATGGCCAAGGAGGAAGGACGAGTGACCCAGACGCGTGGGAAGGAAGCGGATCAACGGTCGAGTGTCCGGCGCAGGTCGGTGCTGGTAGTCGCTGACAGCGACGTGTCGCGGCGAAGTATCAGCCGCATACTCGCGCGCGTCCCCTTTGACGTGAGCGCCACCCGTTCGCCCGCTGAGGCCTTGACTCGCGCTGAAGCCGAGTCACCCGACCTCGTGGTCGTCGAGTGCGGAGCGGCAACATCGATGCCTTCTTATATAGAGGCCTTACGCTCCGTCGGTGGTGCGCCGGTCATGCTGGTGGGCGAGGATGCGGACGAGGGCATGCGCTGCCTCGAAGCAGGCGTGGCCGACGACTACGTACAGACCCCGATCTGGGAGCGGGAGCTCCGCGCACGCGCCGTCCGCCACGCCCGCGGAGCGCATCACGCCGGCATCCTCGACTTCGGCGATCTCGCCGTCGACCTGCATGCCCGCACAGTGAACGTGGCGGGGTCTTCCGTGGAGCTCACGCTTCGCGAGTTCGATCTGTTGGCGTTCCTGGCTACCCACCCCGGCTCGGTGTTCACCAAGGACGAGCTGCTCGCGCGGGTGTGGGCGTCGTCACCGCGTTGGCAACGTGTGGGCACCGTGAACGAGCACGTCTACCGGCTGCGTCGCAAGCTGGAGGCCGATCCGAGCTCACCCCGTTGGATTGTCACGAGTCCTGGGTCTGGGTACTGCTTCGGCAGGCCCGCGGGTGTGCGAGTGCGTGCGATCGCCACCGACAGCCATGGCTGACGGAAATGCGCTGCCCGTCGTCGGACAACACATACGAGTAGCGGTGGTGATGACGGACGACAGTCGAGTCCGGCGCGTGCGCTCGGCCTTGACGGGTCACGAGATCGAAGTCGTGCAGGCCGTGAGCCTCGACGACCTGCCCGACGAGCTCAGCGGCGAATCCGTGGACCTCGTAATCACCGATCATGTCTCACCAGAAGGCGTGATCGGTGAAGCCGTGGTCGGTCTCCTCGGGCTGCCCATGCCCCCCGTCGTTGTCGTTGCCCCGAACAGGGTGGTCGGCGTCGAGTCGCTGGAGGCGGGAGCGGCGGACTACGTCGTCGAGCCTTTCGTTGGGCGTGAGCTGAGAGCACGCGCGATGCTCAGGGCCAGCGCTGGGACGACGTCGACCGGTAGCTTCGGAGATCTTCGCATCGACCGCGCGTCGCGCCGAGTCTCGGTCCGTGGAGCCGTCGTCGACTTGACGCCGCGGGAATTCGATCTCCTCGCGTTCCTGGCCGCTCGGCCGGGGCGGGTGTTCACACGCACGGCGCTGCTCGAGGTCGTGTGGGCGACGTCCTCGGAATGGCAGAGCCTCGATACCGTGACCGAGCATGTGTACCGCCTGCGACGCAAGATCGAAGAGAACCCGCAGCACGCTCGCTGGATCGTCACCGTGCGCGGGGCGGGCTACCGATTCGACCCCTGATCGACATCGCCCAGGACCTTGGAGTCAAACACGCTCAGAATCGTCTTCGGCGTTGATCCAATGTTGATGCTCCTGGGTTGGCGCTAGGACCGCGTGCTGGCGTATGGTCCCTGTGTAGCGCCAGGATTCGACGTGGCGTTGCATCACTTTGACAGGTTGCGCTGAGTGTTGCTACTGTCATTGAACCGCTACCCAGAGTAGCGGTGGCTAAGGTTGTGGAGGCGGTTACCGCGAGCTAAGGGGCGCGGGGCAGGACGTCGGCCGGGGGGGATCATCCTGGGAATGCTTCGCAGTGTGGCCGCACGTCCTCATGGTTCCCTTGCGAGCGTGGGTCGTTCTCGCAGCGCGACAGGACTGAAAGGACGACCATGGGCTGGCGGCCTCAACCCCACAGGGGGTCAATGCATCGAATGCGCTTCGGGAGATCGGGGGCCCTCTTTGCGGCCTTGAGCCTGTGCCTCACCCTCCTCCCGCAGACTGTCGCGGCTGCCGAAGCGATCCAGCCCACGCTGCGCAGCACCGACGCGTCCGATACTGCGGGAGTCGAGTTCAGCACCGACGACACCGTCTACATTCGAGGAAGCGACCTCGAGCCTGACACTTCCTACGACGTGGTGGTCATCCGCCCAGACGGGAGTGTCGTCGGTGCCACAGGCGAGCCGTGTCTCCCGCCAGCCGACGGTGAGCCCGACGGTGAGCCCGTCGTGACCGACGGCAACGGAAACCCCGCCTGTTGGGACACAGTCGTCGCCGATGGTGACGGCAACCTCGAGTACTCGTACTCCGCTACCGACATCGACGGCGCGTACGTCGCCAGCCTCTATCCGAGCCCGTGGTCGGGCGATCAGTCGATCCCCGCCGTCACGATCCCGTTGAACTTCAACGTCGGCGGCCTGGCTCCGCCCGAGGAGCCGCCGGCCGAGGAGCCGCCCGCCGAGGAGCCGCCGGCCGAGCCGACGACGACAACGACGACGGAGGCCGAGGAGCCGCCGGCCGAGTCGACGACGGAGCCGCCCGCCGAGCCGACGACGACGGAGCCGCCCGCCGAGCCGACGACGACGACGGAGCCGCCCGCCGAGCCGACGACGACGACGGAGCCGCCCGCCGAGCCGACGACGACGACGGAGCCTCCGGTCGAGCCGACGACGACGGAGCCGCCGGTCGAGCCCACGACGACGACCCTGGCGCCGATCCCAGTAGAGCCCTCAGCGGAGGAGCCTGCCGCCACAGAGTTCGCTGAGACGGCCGAGACCGGTGTGCAATACATCGTGAGGTTCCAGCCCGGCGCGGCTGCGAACGGGAGACGCAATGCTCTCAACTCAGCCGGCGCGGTAGAGAAGAAGACGATCGACCGCCTCAACATGCACGTCGTCAAGCTGCCCGCCAACTCCCACGCACAAAAGGCGGAAGCTCTCCGCCGGAACCCGAACGTCATCAGCGTCGACCTCGACCTGTCCCGTTCCATCGCCGCCGTCCCCGACGACGCCGACTACGGCCAGCAGTGGGCGCTGCCGCAGATCGACTGGGACGACGCCTACGGCGTGATCAATCCCTCCGGCACGGCGACCGTAGCCGTGCTCGACACCGGGGTCGACGGCGGTCACCCGGACCTCGCAGCCAACCTCGTCGCCGGCACCTCGATCCTCGACGGCTCGAGCGGAGCTACCGACCCGAACGGCCACGGCACCAACCTCGCCGGGGTCGCCGCCGCCGCCACGAACAACGCCACTGGGATCG
>JBFKDA010000148.1:0-7282 GCA_041619955.1 Acidimicrobiia bacterium
GACGATCACGTTCTTCTCGACGAGGTGCCCGGGCGAGAAGAGCCGGATGCCGCCGGTCTGGCCGGCCCCGTCGCCGACGTTCTGGATCGTGTTGTTGCGGATCGTCCCGCCGGGGCCGATGAAGTCGAGGCCCCAGTTGAGGCCGTCGTGGACGAGGTTCGCCTCGACGGTGGTTCCCGAGGCGGTGAGGAAGATGTCCGACACGTCCTCGGGGGTGGACCGCATCTCGTTGCCGCGGACCACTGCGTTGACGCCGTCGAGGACGTCGACGGTGCGGACGTCGAACCAGCCGACCAGGTTGTCCTCGACGCGGCCGCCGTCGGTGTTCTGGAGGTACACGCCCACGTCCTGGCCTGACGGCAGCGACCCGGCGAACGCGTCGGGGCCGGTGCCGATCACGTTGTCGGCGACGACGATCCCGGTGTGGTCGGTACCGCTCGGGCCGGTGAGCACCTGGAAGTCGGTGAAACCATGGATCGAGACGTCCCGCACCTCGGCGTCGTCGGCCTGGAGGTGGAGGCCGACGAGCGCGCCACTCGACTCCAGCTCCAGCTCGGGCTTCTCCACCTGCGGCAACGGCACGGCGTCCACGCCGACCGTGAGCCCGCCGCCGGCGTTGCTGCCGAGGTAGCCGGGGTTCTGATCCCGCACCGTGGTCCCGTCGGTCAGCGAGTAGGCGGTGCCGTCGACCACCGTGCCGGCGCCGGTGATCGTCGGCAGGTCGGTGGTGGCGAGCACCTCCCACCACAGGCCGCCGCCGGCGTCCGGCGGCACGGCGGGCACGAACCGCATCGCGTTCGGGCCGGCGATGGCGTTGGCGTTCGTGACGAAGTTGCGCAGCGTGCCCTGCGACAGGGACTCCTCGCTCCGGGTGACGACATTGAAGCTGAACCCGAAGTCGACCCCGGTGGCGGAGGCGCTGTACAGGGCGAGGTGCTCGGCGTTGACGGCGATGTTGTTGCCGTCGACGACGTCGCCGCGGTACCCGCCGTAGCACGGGCCGGCCGCGCCGCGCACCGTGAACGTCTCCGGGCTGTCGCCGTTGGTGCAGTAGCCGCCAGCCGGACCGTAGGTCTGCTCGGGGTCGGTACCGCCCCCGGTGGTGATGTCGCGAGAGTCGACGACGACCCAGTGCGGCGTGGAGGAGGGAAGCTCGACCGAGTAGTTGCCGGAGCCGTCGGTGGTGTCGCTGGTGACCCACGTGTCGCCTGCGTTCGGGAGGCCGTCGCCGTTGGTGTCCTCGTACAGGTCCACGGTCACGCCGGCGACGCCAGGGTCGCCGCCGTCCTTGACTGCGTCGCCGGCAGCGTCGAGGAAGACCTGGCCCGCCACCACGACTGGTACGCCGTTGGAGGTGTGGACGATCGTGCCGCCCCTGCCCGCGGCCCAGCCGTGGGTGCTCGTAGGGAAGTGGATGTCGTGGAGCTGCTGCCCGGTCGGCACCGTCTCGGGGTTCCAGCTGCCCCCTGCGTCGGTCGTGCTGAAGATCTTTCCGGCGTCACCGGCCACCCAGCCGACAGAAGCGTTGGCGAACCAGACCGAGTTCATGTGGTCCCCGGGGGGTATCGGAGCGAGCGACCAGAACCAGGATGCCCCGCCGTCGGTCGTCTTGAGGATGCCTTCGCGATACCCGGCGATGTAACCCGTTGTGGCGTCGACCGGGAAGTGGAGCCCGCTCAGGCGTCCGGAGGCGGGGTTGGCCTGGGGGACCCACGAGGCGCCGCCGTTGGTCGTCTTCAGGATCGTCCCGGCGTCGCCCACGACCCAGCCGGTCAGGGCATCGACGAAGTACACGTTCTCGAGGTCGGATGCCGTCGGGTTGCTCGGCGTCCATGACCCGCCGCCGTCCGTGGTGACGAGCACAGTGCCGCCCAGCCCCACCGCATACCCCGTGACGGTGTCCACCGGGAAGTGCACGGCCATGAGGCGAGTGGCGGTCGGGGTCGACACCGACCAGCTCGCTCCGCCGTCCGTCGTCTTGAGGACCGTGCCGCCGGCGCCCACTGCGAACCCGGTCGCGGCGTCGACCGGGAAGTGGACGTCCTCGAGGTCCATCGCGGTCGGCGAGGGCAGCGACCCCCAGGACGCGCCGCCGTCCGTCGTCTTCAGGATCATGCCGGCCTCGCCGACCGCATAGCCGGTGGACGCGTCGGCGGGGAAGTGCACGCCGTAGAGGTTGTTCGCAGTCGGCGTGGATTGCAGTGTCCAGTTGGCCGCCAGGGACTGCTGCGGGGGCAGGATCACCGAGTACTGCGCGAACAGGATCGCCAAGACGGCAAGGAGGGCCCAGAAGCGCCTGGACCCGAGATGGTGGACGGCGATGAGCGGCCTGCTCACGGGGGGACGGGCCCCTGTTGAGCAGCGGTGTCGGGTTGGCTCGCGCCCACGCTGTAATGCTCGGGCTCCACCGCGACGATGTCGGGCTCGAGTGGCGGGTACCCGTCGTCGGCGGCGGATGGCGTGTCGGGATCGACGACTGCCACGAGCGGCAAGGTGAAGACGAAGCGCGTCCAGCCGTCGCGGCGGTCGTAGCTCACCGCGCCGCCCTGGCCCTCCGCGAGCGCGCGTACGATCGACAGGCCGAGCCCGACGCTACCCAGAACGAGCGGCTGGTGGCCTTGGTGGATGTACCGCTGGAACAGCCGGCCCTCGAGGTCGGCGGGGATGCCTTCGCCGTTGTCGGCGACGGTACACACGTACTTGCCCTCCTCGACGTGGCCCTCGACCCGGATGTCGGGCCCGCCGTACTTGCGGGCGTTCGACAGAAGGTTGCGCAGCACCTGGCGGAACCGGAGCCGGTCGGCGCGCACGATGCCGGCGTCGCACTCCATTTCGATGTGGAGGCCGGCCCGCAGCATCGGCCCCACAACCTCGTCGACCTCGCCGAGCACCTCGACGTTCTCGAAGGTGTAGTGGAGGGCCCCCGCATCGAGGCGAGCCGTGGTGAGCAGGTCCTCGACCATGCGGGAGAGGTCGGCGGCCTCGCTGATGATCATGTCCAGCAGCTCGGGGGCCGTCTCCGAGTCCTGGAACACCGGGTCCTCCTCCAGCATCAGCGCCAGGCCGTAGATGCTCGTGAGGGGGGTACGCAGCTCGTGCGACGCGTTGGCGACGAACTCGTCGCGGGCCTTGCCCAGCGACTGTTCGTTGGCGAGCCGCCGCTCGAGGTCCTGCTGGCGTTGGTGGCGCCTGGCCATCTCCCGGTAGATGAGGATGACGGCGGTCGGCACCACGAACCCGACGAGGTAGCTGGCGGCGTTGCCGATGCGGCCGAGCTGGAGGTCGGAGGCATTGACCTCGTCGGCGAGCACGTCGCGGGTTTCCACGAGCTTGGCCTGCAGGCCGAGGAACTCGGTGTCCATCGCGCCGTTCGCGAGGTCCTGCGCACTGCGCGAGTCGCCGCGCTGGATGAGCTCGATCACATCGCTCGAGGTCCGCTCGAAGGCGGTCGCAGCCTCGTCGACGTGGGGGATCCCCAGACGCAGCTCGCCGAGCTGGATCAGCCCGAGCCGCAGGTCCTCCATCGCCGCCTCGGCCTCGCCGATCGACAGCCCGATCGCGTCCGACGAGTTGGTGCCGAACTCGCGGTCGACGCTGGCGGCGTGGCTGGCGATGGCGACCTGGGCCCGCACCACGGTGGCCGAGCGGAGCGTCTCGTCGAGGGTGTGCAGCGTGATCGCAGCCGTCGTGATGCGGCGCGTGCCGAAAGCAACGGAGAAGACGATCGCGAAGATGCCGAGCAGGACGATCCCGGCGACGAGCGTGAACCCCAGCGATCGCCGCCGGCTGCCTGTCGCACCGGACCTCCCGCTCCTGCCCCCGCGGAGCTGAAGACGTGCCATGCCCAAATGTGTCGGCACCCCGTCGCATCGGGTTGACCGATTAGGGGCGGTTGGATGTGACTGCCTTCCCGCCGCGCAAGATGACTAGTCCGCGGTGACGGACGGTTGCCAACCCTCGACCGATCATCGAGGCATGCGCCTCAACCCGCCGTCGAGGCCCCACGAGCGGCTTCCCGCGCCGCGTCGCGGGCCATACGCTACGCCCGCGCCGCGTCGCGGGCCATACGCTACGCCCGCGCCGCGTCGCGGGCCATGCGCAGAGCGCGGGCGGCGACGATCGGCACGAGGTACCGCTTGTAGTCCTCTGAGCCGTGCACGTCACCGAGGATCGGCACGCCGTCGGCGGCGCCGGCGACCGCGGACTCGATGGCTGCGTCGGAGCCGTCGGTGCCGACCAGCGCCTCGGCCACGGCGGCCAGCAGCGTGGCCTTCGTGCTTGCGCCCGTCAGCGCGACTCGTGCGCCGGTCACGCCTGCGTCGCCCATCTCCACCCACGCGGCGGCGCCCGCCACCGGGTAGTCGGCGCCGGGGCCGCGGCGACCGATCTTGTGGTACGCCGACCCCTGGCCCGGGCGGGCCACCGGCACCTCCACCGCCGTCACCACGTCGCCCGGCTCGGCGCTGGTGGTGAACGCGTCCACGAAGAACTCCTCCGCCGGGATCGTGCGCTCCCCGGCCGCCGACCGGACCACGAGGCGCGCAGCCAGCGCCAGCGCCGGGCCGGGCTCGTCCGCCACCGAGTCGGCATGCGCCAGCGCCCCGCACACCGTGCCCTGATACCGCACCGCAACGTCGCCGACCAGCGCGGCGGCCGCCGCCAGCGCGGCTGCGCCCTCGCGCACCGGCGCCGCGGCCGCGACCGCGGCGTGGGTGGCCATCGCGCCGATGCGGACCGTGGCACCGTCAGTGGTGATCTCGTCCAGTCCGGGCACGCGGCGCAGGTCGACCAGCAGCTCGGGAGCGACCAGCCGCAGCTTCAACATGGGCACGAGGCTCGCCCCGCCTGCGAGGAGGCGCGCCCCCGGCCGGGCGGCCGCCTCGACCACCGCGCCGAGCGTCTCCGGCGCGGTGTAGTCGAAGGCGCGGGGGTACACGGTTCAGGCCCCGTCGCCGGCCGGCTCGCCCCACTCCGGGGGCGCGGGCTCGTCGCCGCGCATGGTCGCCGCCGCGTGCTGCACCGCCGCCACGATGTTCTGGTAGCCGGTGCACCGGCACAGGTTGCCGTCGAGGCCGTGGCGGATCTCGGCGTCGCCGGGGCTGGGGTTGGCGTCGAGCAGCGCGACCGCGGCCAGCACCATGCCCGGCGTACAGAAGCCGCACTGCAGGCCGTGGCGCTGCCGGAACCCCTCCTGCACCGGGTGGAGGTCGCCGGCGCCGGCGAGCCCCTCGATTGTGGTCACCTCCCTGCCGGACGCCTGGGCCGCGAGGAGCGTGCACGATTTGGCGGGCCGGCCGTCCACCAGCACCGTGCAGGCGCCGCAGTAGGACGTCTCGCAGCCCACGTGTGTGCCGGTGAGGCCCAGCTCGTCGCGCAGCAGGTGGACGAGCAGCGTGCGCGGCTCGACGTCCACTGTCGTCTCGGCGCCGTTGACGTGGAGGAAGATCTCCATTGGGCGGCGGACGCTAGCGAAACGGGGCGCCGATCGCGGGCGCGGTGCGGGCGCGCCCGGCACGGAAATCTGGCAAGCTATCGGGCGCACCACGACCGGAGGAGCGCCCACCGTGATCGTCGGAGTCCCGCAGGAGACGAAGACCGAGGAGTACCGGGTCGCGATCACCCCCGTGGGGGTACGCGAGCTGACGGCCCGCGGCCACGACGTCGTCATCCAGGACGGCGCCGGGGTGCCGTCGTCGATCACGAACGCCGACTTCGAGGCGGCCGGCGGACGGATGGTTCGGGGCGCGGAGGAGGTGTTCGACCAGGCCGAGCTGATCGTGAAGGTCAAGGAGCCGCAGCCGCCGGAGATCGAGCTGCTCCAACCGAAGCACTTGCTTTTCACGTTCCTGCACCTCGCCGCCTACCCGGTGCAGGCGGCCGGACTGGTGGCCAGCGGCGCCACCGCCGTCGCCTACGAGACGGTGCAGCTCGCGTCCGGGGCGCTCCCGCTGCTGGCGCCCATGAGCGAGATCGCCGGCCGGATGGCGGCGCAGGCCGGCGCCCACCACCTGGAGCGGCCCCGGGGCGGGCGGGGGGTGCTGATCGGAGGCGTCTCGGGCGTGGCACCGGCGCTGGTGACGGTCCTCGGGGCCGGGGCGGCCGGCACCAACGCCGCTCGCATCGCAGCCGGGATGGGCGCCGAAGTGGTGATCCTCGACCTCAACGTCGACCGGCTCCGCCACCTCGACGAGCTGCACTGGGGACGTATCGTCACCGTGCGTTCGTCGATCTACTCAATCGAGGACTTCGTGCCCCGGTCCGACCTCGTCATCGGCGCGGTGCTGATCCCCGGGGCGCGGGCACCGGTGATCGTCTCCGAGGAGCTGGTGGCGTCGATGCAACCGGGCAGCGTGGTGGTCGACATCTCCATCGACCAGGGCGGCTGCATCGCCACCGCCCGCGAGACGACCCACGCCGATCCAACGTACGTCGAGCACGACGTCGTGCACTATGCCGTCGGGAACATCCCGGGCGCGGTGCCGAACACGGCGACGTATGCGCTGACGAACTCGACGCTGCCGTACCTCGTCGCGCTCGCCGACGGGCTCGAAACCGCGTTCGCCGCCCACCCGGAACTGGTGCCTGGGCTCAACGTGGCGGACGGCCGCATCACCAACCGGGCGGTGGCGCAGTCGCTCGACGCCGACTTCATTCCCCCGGGCGAGCTGTTCGACTTCTGACGGGCGCGCAACGGCCCGGCCGTGCAGGCCGGGCCGTGCGTCGGTGGATGTGGTGGGGGTTACCGCTCGACGACGGTGACGTCGGCGCGGGGCTCGCGAACGACCTCGCGCTCGCGGGCGAAGCCGCCTGCCACCGACAGCAGGATGCCGATGAGGCCGACCACGAACAGGATGATCCCGATCGTGTTCAGGTTGAAGCCCTCTGCGTCGACCTCGACGGCCCACGCCAGCACTGCGCCGAGCGCGGTGAGTACCAGGCTGATGCCGAATCCGCCGTAAACCATTTCATGCTCCTCGAGTTGGGGACGGCGACAACCTTCCCCATCCGGAGGTGCCCGAAACCGTCACTCGTTCAGCAGGTCTCGCGCCCGCAGCCGGGCCAGCCACAGGTACAGCGCTCCGGCCGCGATCACGACCGCGCTCAGCCACGGGAACCAGGCGGCGACACCGGCGTCGTCCCACTCCCCCGTCAGGATGCTGAACACGATCGCGGCGGCGGCCAGGCTGTACTGGAGCGCGAGCGTCGTGAAGAACGTCCGCTGGCCGCGCGGCACCGCCATCAGCAGGAACGCCCCCACGGCCCACGCCACCAGGATCGCCCC
>JBFKDA010000149.1:0-7274 GCA_041619955.1 Acidimicrobiia bacterium
GAGGCGACGTCGCCCCCGTACGACGTGATCGACGCGGCCGAGCGAGAGGCGCTGGCCGCCGCGCACCCGCACAACGTGGTGCGGCTGCTGCTGCCGGAGGGCGGGGAGGCACGGTACCAGCGGGCTGCGGAGCACCTCTCCTCCTGGCAGGACGCCGGGATCCTGGTGCGCGACGACGAGCCGCGCTTCTACGTGTACGAGATCGAGTACGGCGCCGAGGACGGCGCCACCCAGGTGGCGCGCGGCGTGATCGGGGAGCTGGTCGTGACTCAGCTCGGCGAGCGGGTGCAGCCCCACGAGGAGACCATGCCCAAGACCCGCAGCGACCGCCTCTCGCTGCTCCGCGCCACCCGGGCGAACCTCGACCCGATCACGGTGCTGTCGGCGGCGCCGGAACTGGCCGCCGCCGCCGCACCGACGGGGCCGCCGCGCCTGGAGTTCGCGGCGGGTGAGGCGACGCACCGGCTGTACGACCTCGCCGATCCCGCCGCAGTGGCGGCCGTAGAAGGTGCGGTCGCGTCGCAGCCGGTGGTGATCGCCGACGGGCACCACCGCTACGTCACGGCACTCGCCTACCAGGCCGAGCAGGGCCGTGACGGCCCGTGGGACCGCATCATGGCGTTCGTCGCCCCTGCGGTCGGCAGCGGGCTGCGGATCGCCTCGGCCCACCGCTTCTTCGCCGAGCTGCCAGGCCGGCTCGAGGGCCTCAACGGGTCGTTCCGGGCAGAGGCGGCCGCGGCCGAGCCGCCGGAGCGGCCGGGTGAGCTGGTGGTCGTGCCGGGCAGCCGTCTCGGGACGGGGCCGGTGCGGCTGGTGGCCACCGACGACGCGCTGGCCCGGCTCCCGCGTGCGTTCCGGCGGGCGAGCGCCGCAGTCGCCCGCGACCTGCTGTACCCGCTGCTCGACGTCGGCGAGGACGACGCCCTCTACGACCCCGACCCCGCCCACGTCATCGCCCGGCTGGCCGATGCACCCGGCGGCGTGGCGGTGCTCACCGCGCCGGTCGACGAGCAGGCGGTCGCCGACGCCATCGCCGAGGGCGTCGTGTTCCCGCAGAAGACCACCTACTTCGTCCCGAAGCCCCGGGCCGGCCTCGTCATCCGGGCCTGGTGAGCTCGCCGAAGCGGGCGACCGTGCGTTCCAGCAACGCCGTCGTGCGGCGCATGGACTCGACGCTCACCCGCTCGTCGTTGCCGTGGAACATCGCCAGCAGGTCGCCGAAGACCGTCTCGTCGTCGAAGAGCCCGACCCCGTAGGCGATCGTCCCCCGGCTGCGGAAGAACCGGGCGTCGGTCGTCACCGGGATCAGGGTGGGCGCCAGCAACGCGGAGCCGGCGACGGCGTCGTGGGCTTCCCCGATGGCCTGCCACAGCGGCCCTGCTGCGGCCGAGCCGTTGGCCAGGTGGTCCATCACCGGCTCGACGTCGAGCTCGTCGTGGATGGCCGGGCCGATCGCCTTGCGGAAGTGGTCGTCGACGTCGGCCGTCTCCTGGCCCGGGAGGATCCGGACGTCGACCTCCGCACGCCCCGCGTCGGGGATGACGTTCGCCTTGGTGCCGGCGGCGATCACGGTGGGGGCGACGGTCATGTGGGTGCAGGCATGGACCCAGCGGGCGAACCCCGGGTCGTCGACCGCCAGGTCGTCGATCGCGTCGTCGATGCGATCGACGTCCAGCAGCGCCGCTTCCCGCTCGGGGGGCAGCCGCAGCGCGGCGACGAATGCGCGCCACTCGTCGGTGATCGCGACCGGCGCCGGCGCGGCGGCCAGCCGGGCCATCGCCTCCACCACCGGCACGAGCGCGTTGGCGCGGGCGTAGGGCTGGCTGGCATGCCCGGGGATGCCCGACGTGGCAATCCGCCGCCAGTGCGGCCCCTTCTCGGCGACCGTCACCGGGAGCACCGGCCCCGCGTCGGAGGGGAACCTGGGCATGGCGATCTCGGTGAGGAGGTACTCGCACGCCACCTCGTCCCAGGCGTGCTCCACGATCCACTCGGCGCCCAGCTTGCCGCCGTTCTCCTCGTCGGCCACGGCGAGGAACAGCAGGTCGCCGGGTAGCGGCGGCACGTCGCCGTCGAGGTAGCGCCGGAAGACCGCCGCCATCGCCGCCGTCTGGTTGAGCATGTCGACCGCGCCCCTGCCCCACACCACCCCGTCGACGAGGTCGCCACCGAACGGATCCCGACTCCACCCGTCGGGGGTCACCGGCACGACGTCGGTGTGCGCGAGCAGCAACAGCCGAGGGGCGCCCGGATCGGTGCCCGGCACCCGGTAGAACGCGCTCTGGCGGCCCGGCGCCGGCTCGAACGCCCGGCCCGGTCGGCCGAGGTAGGCGTCGAGGGTCGCCACGGAACGGTGCTCGTGACCGCTCTCCGGCGTGCCGTCGTTCACGCAGCCGTTTCGGATGAGCTCGCGCAGCAGCTCGACCACTTCTCCGGCGGCGATCTGCTGGGAGGCGACGGCGGCCACGGCTCAGCGGTCGTCGTTGCGGTGCATGGTGATGCGCCGCGCCGCGAAGCCGGCCGCCTCGAAGAAGTTCTTGGCGTGGCGATGACCGGGCAGCACCCGCACGTCGAAGCGGGACACGCCGCGTCCCCGCAGCAGGTCGAGCGCCTCGCCGAGGAGCGCAGCGGCGATGCCGACCCCGCGCGCCTCCGGCTCGGTGAAGATCAGCCTGATCTCGCCCACCTCCTCCCCGTCTGCCTGCGGTAGCAGCCCGGCGGTGCCGGCCACGCAGAAGCCGAGCGGTACGCCGTCGATACCGCCGAGGAGGACGTCGGTCCCGGGGTCGGCGATTGCGTCCTTCAGCGCTGCCTCCGCCGGCTCCGGCAGGCCGTCGGCGAGGCGCCACATCGCCTTGAGCGCCACCTGCTCGGCTTCCATGTCGCGGTAGAGCCGGACCAGCACGTCGAGGTCATCGGCACTGGCGGGCCACGCGCTCACGTCCATGCGGGTCCATCCATCCCGGCGAGATTAGCCAGGGGTCCCTCAGGCGGCGCAGTCGCGACAGATGCGCTTGCGAGCATCGGCGAGCTGGCTCGTGCGCTTCACGAGGAAGCACGACGTGCAGACGAACTCGTCGGTCCCGGCGCCTTCCGGGTCGACGTCGAGCGCACGGGACTCCCGCCGGAGCTTGCGGATCTCGGCGGCCTCGTCGACGGCGATGATCTCCGAGGCCTCGTCGTCGGTGAGCATCTCGAGCTCTTCGGCTTCGAGCTCGTCGAGCGCCTCGGCGTCGTCGTCCTCGTCGTCGTCGTCATCGACATCGTCGTCGTCGTCGTCGGCCACGACGTCGTCGTCCTCGTCGTCATCGGCCACGACGTCGTCGTCGAGCTCCTCATCGATGTCGTCATCGAGGGCTTCCGGTTCGAAGTCGACGTCGTCGATGTCGACGTCGTCGACCTCCTCGACGTCCTCGTCCTCGAATATCTCTTCTGTGTCGCTGGTCGTCGCCATGTCGTCCTCTCGGCGCGGCGGGAGTATATCCACGGCCTGCCACTCACAACCGGTGTTTCGCCGACCCCCGTCGCTAGATCTTCACGTCGAGCGCGGCGGCCAGCACCTCCCCCGCAACCGCCCCTGCCCCCAGGTATTCCCCGTCGGCCTCGACCGGCCACGGCGGGTCGGTGCGCAGGGTGAACGACGCCGCCGACATGCGGCGCACCCCCTTGTGGGTCAGGTGGGTGCCCCGGGCGATGCGCGGCTGCAGGGCAACCGCCTGGCGTTTCGGACCGCTGAAGACCTGGATGTCGAGCTCGCCGTCGACGAGCATCGCCCGGGGCGCGACGTTCATGCCGCCGCCGAAGAACTGGCCGTTGGCGAGGACCACCAGCATGGCGGGCCCCTCGTACGAGCGGCGGCCGGCGACCAATTCGATCTCCGCCCGCGGGAAACGCAGCAGCGCCGGCCAGATGGCCAGCTGGTACCGGAGGCCGCCGAGCCGGGCGGGCAGTGTGGCCGCGAACTGGACGACCGACGCCCCGAGCCCCGCCTCGGCGGCGTTGACGAAGTACCGGTCGCCCCACTCGCCGCGCAGCACTCCGACGTCGACGCGGTAGGTGGCGTCGCCGCCGAGGTGCGCGGCGGCCTGCTCCAGCTCCTGCGAGATGCCGAACGTCCGCAGGAAGTCGCACCCGCTGCCGCCCGGCAGGATGGCCAGCTCGGGCGGCTCCGGCCACGGGGACCGCATCAGCGTGTCGACGACGAGGTTGACGGTCCCGTCCCCGCCCACGGCCAGGAACCGCCGCCGGCCGGTCGCCATCGCATCGCCGACCGCAGCCCGCAGGTCCTCTGCGTCGGCCGTCTCGTACAGCTCTGCGTCGATGCCATTGGCAGCCAGCGCAGCCCGAGCGCGCGCGGCGAGGTCACGACCCCGCCCCGCGGCCGGGTTCACGACCCCGAACCACGCGCTCACGCCCGGCCTCCGGCCGCCACCACACCCCGGTCGATCTCGCGGGCGGCGGCCGCGGCGGTTTCGGCCAGGGTGGGGAAGCCGTCGCGGAGCTGGATGAGCAGGTCGAGGAGCTGGCGGCAGGTGCGGACGAAGTCGCCGGCGGCGAGATCGTCCTCGTCCAGCAGGTCCTCGAGGTCGACGCCGGCGGCCCAGTAGTAGGCCGCCTCGGCGAACCCGGGCTCCGGCGGCGGGGTCTCGGGGAGCCGTCGGCGGGACTCGGCTGCCGCGAGCTTCGTCGCGAGCTCTTCGACCCGGTCCCACCGGGCGCGCAGCTCGGCGTTCGGCCACCTGCCCGGCACGACGTCCCGGCGCGGGTCGAACACGAACGTCGACACCAGCGCCGCCAGCCCGGGCGGGTCGAGGCCCGAGAGCAGACCGGTGCGCACCGCCTCGGCGACCAGCAGGTCCCGCTCGTTGTAGACGCGCCGGAGCTGCTCACCGGCCTCCGACAGCTTCCAGCCGTCGGCGTAGCCCCACTCTTCCAGCAGCGCCACGACCCGGCGGAACTCGGCCAGCATCCCGCGGTCCTCCGAGCCGGACCGGCTCCGCACGCGGGTCAGCTCTCGTTCGAGCCGGCCGGCGCGACGCGCCCAGGTGCGATGCTCGTCGAGGCGGGGACACCCGGCGACCGGGTGGCCGGGCGGCTCGTCGTCCCGGCGAGCGGGCTCGGGCTCCGCCTCGGGCCGGAACGCGCGCAGCCGGGCGGCGACCTCCTGCTGGTAACCCTTCTCCCGCGGTGCGAAGCTCGGCGGCAGGTCGATGCTCCCGAGCCTCACCGTCGTCTCCGGCAGCGCTTTGGGGTCGACCCGCCGGAGGCTGCCGGTGGTCGACAACAGCAGCATGCGCGGGTTGCTGCCGAAGCCGCGGGCCAGCATCACCTCCCGCGGGCGCCCACCCGGCGACGGCTCGAGCACGTCGCCCGCGCTGAGCTCCTGCGCGAACGAGCGCATGACCGCTCGGTGCGAGGGAGCCGGGTCGTGGCCACCGGCGAGGAAGTCCCAGATGTCGCCTCGCTCGCACTCGGCCTGCCGGCGAGCCTCGGTCAGCTCCTCCGCCAGCTCGGCGATGCGGGAGGCGAACGTCTCCTCGCGGCGCTGCCGCCGGAACTGACCGAAGCTGGCGTCCACGAGCCGTTCGGCCTCGTCCCTGGCGTAGTTGGCGATGAGGTTGGCCGCCATGTTGTAGTTGGGCCGGAACGCCGACTGGAGGGGATGGCTGCCGGCCGCCGCGATCCCGGCCACCCGGTCGAACGGCACGAACCTGGAGTACAGGACCACCGCGGTGCCCGCCACGTCGATCCCGCGCCGGCCGGCCCGCCCGGTGAGCTGGGTGTAGTCGCCGGGGCGGAGCAGCTCGTGGCTCTCCCCGGTGAACTTGGACAGGTTCTCCAGGACGACGGTCCGCGCCGGCATGTTGATGCCGAGCGACAGCGTCTCGGTGGCGAACACCAGCTTCACGAGCCCGCGTTGGAACAACTCCTCGACCGCCTCCTTGAACGCGGGCACCATGCCGGCATGGTGCGCGGCGATGCCGCGGGCGAGCCGCTCCTCCCAGCGGTCGTAGCCGAGCACCGCCAGGTCGACCGGCGGCAGGTGGGCGGTGCGGGCGGCCACCACGTCGCGGATCGCCGCCGCTTCGGTCGCGTCGGTGAGGCGCGTGCCCGACGCGACCTGGTCGGCCGCCGCCTCGCAGCCGGCGCGGGAGAAGATGAAGTAGATCGCCGGCAGCAGCCCGCGCTCGTCGAGCAGCGCAGCCACCTCCCAGCGGCGCGGCGTCCGGAAGCGGCCCTGCCGGCGGCGGGCCTGGCGGAACATCCGCTCGACCGCCGGGTTGGGGCGGCGGCGGCCACCCGTGCCGCTGAACACCGGCAGCAGCACCAGGGGGTCCTCGCGGCTGCGATCCTTCAGGAGGTACAGGCTCTCCAGCGGCACCGGCCGGTGCGTCTCCTCGACCAGCCGGGTCGGGCCGCGCCGGGCGACCACCCAGTCGGTGAACTCACCGGCGTTGCTCACGGTCGCCGACAGCGCCACGATCCGCACCTCCCGGGGGAGGTGGATGATGACTTCTTCCCACACCATCCCGCGGAACCGGTCCTGGAGGTAGTGGACCTCGTCGAGGACGACGACCCCGAGGCCGTCGAGCGCCTCGCTGTCGGCGTAGATCATGTTCCGCAGCACCTCGGTGGTCATCACCACCACCGGCGCATCGCCGTTCACCGAGTTGTCGCCGGTGAGCAGCCCCACCCCGTCGTCGCCGTACACCTGCCTGAAGTCGCCGAACTTCTGGTTCGACAGCGCCTTCAGCGGCGTCGTGTAGAACGCCCGCTCCCCCCGGGCGACCGCGAGGTGGATGGCCGCCTCGGCGACCAGCGTCTTGCCTGCCCCGGTCGGCGCGGCCACGACGACCGACTCCCCCGCCACGAGCGCCGCGAACGCCGCATGCTGGAACTCGTCGGGCGGGAACGGCAGCCCGGCGACGAACGCGTCGAGCGCCAGGTCCGTCCCGGCCACTCAGGTGGCCGGGAGGGAAGCCCGCGCGCCCAGTTCGTCGCCGGCGACGACCTCCATCGACGGCGCGCCGGTGGCGGCGAGCAGGTCGTGGCGGGCGTCCTCCGCCAGCGCGGCGTCGGCCTCGGGGGCGATGACGGTCAGCTCGGCCAGGGGCGTCCGCATCGAGACCTGGGCGTCCGACTTGGCGCGCCGCGCCTCGGCCAGCACCAGCGACGCGATCTCGAGGAGGCGGGCGTCGCCGCCCGCTCCGGCCAGCGGCTCGACCGCCGGCCAGGCGGCGCGGTGCACCGAGCCGTCCCGCCACCAGGACCAC
>JBFKDA010000150.1:0-7262 GCA_041619955.1 Acidimicrobiia bacterium
CCGGGTCACAACGCCACCTTCGGGTACTACGCCCAGGAGCACGAGCAGATCGTCGCCGGCCAGACGGTCTTCGACCACCTGCGGGAGGTGTCCGGGGAGCCGGACCAGACGCTGCGGAGCCTGCTCGGCCACTTCCTCCTCGCCGACAAGATCGACCAGGACGCCGCGACGCTGTCGGGCGGCGAGAAGACGAAGCTGGCGCTCGCCCAGGTGGTGGCCGGCGCGGCCAACGTGCTGCTGCTGGACGAGCCGACCAACAACCTCGACCCGCAGGCCAAGGAGGCGCTGCTGGGCGCGCTCCGCCTGTACGAGGGGACGATCGTGCTGGTCAGCCACGACACCGAGTTCGTGGCCGGGCTGCGGCCCGACCGGGCGGTGCTGATGCCCGACGGCCAGACGGTGTACTTCGACGAGGAGCTGCTGGACCTGGTCGCGCTGGCTTAGACGGCCGCCCGGGCCTGAACGGCCAGGGCGCCGGCCAGCTCCTCCAGCCGTTCCGGGACGAGCCGGTGGTACACCCACTTGCCCCGGCGCTCCCGGGTGGTGAAACCGGCCTCGTGCAGGATCTTGAGGTGGTGGCTCACGGTCGGCTGGCTGAGGTCGAGCGGGTCGGTGAGGTCGCACACGCACACCTCGTCGGCAGCGGCGAGGATGTTCAGCAGCCGGAGGCGGGCGGGGTCCGCGACGACCTTCATCAACGCGGCGAGCTGTTCGGCCTCGGCGGCGTCGAGGGTCGGGCCCACGACCTGGGGGCAGCAGTCGGCGGAGACGGGCAGCGGCGTGTTCATCGCGAATACATATTGACAGGCGTCGATGAGTATGGCAACATGCCTCCAACATATCGACCGACATCGATACATCAATCGGCCAAGGAGGAACGATGAATCGGGTGCAGCTCGCCATCAACGTCGACGACCTCGACACCGCCGTCGACTTCTACGGGAAGCTCTTCGACGCCAAGCCGGCCAAGGTCCGCCCCGGCTACGCCAACTTCGCCATCGACGCGCCGCCGCTCAAGCTGGTGCTCATCGAGAAGGCCGGCGCCGGCGGCACGCTCAACCACCTGGGGGTGGAGGTCGACTCCACCGCCGACGTCGTGGCGGCCGGCGACCGGCTCGAGGCGGTCGGGTTGGTCACCAAGGCCGAGGAGGGCGTCACGTGCTGCTACGCCACCCAGGACAAGGTGTGGGTCACCGACCCCGACGGCGCCGAGTGGGAGTGGTACACGGTCCTCGCCGACGCCAACGTCATGCACGAGGAGGCCGAGGCCCCTGCCGCGGCTTGCTGCGGCGACACGGCGACCACGGCATCAGCCTGTTGCTAGCTCTCCCCTTCCCCTTCCGGGGGAGGTGACCGGCGCGGGAGGCGCCGATCGAGAAGGAGTGTGCCGGGAGCGGCGCCGCGGTGCCCGGAGGGCAGGCTTGCAGCCTCCTGAATGATGGGCTAGGTTCGGACCCAGGTGTTGGATGGCGCCGCTGGTGAGCATCCCGTCCGACGCCGGGGAGCATCTGCAAACGTCGACGAGGGGGCACGAGGGGGGATGGGGTTGGCGACCGAAGACGGCCCGCTGGCGCCGCCTCTTGCATTGCGACCGCCGCGGAGTTCCCGGGGCGCATTGGGTCCGTGGCCGCAGCTCCTCGAAGCGGTCGAGGAGCTGTCGAGAGATCCCGCAACCCACGCCGAGTTCCAGCAGGCATTCGGGGTGTCGTTCGGCGGTCCGGGCGAGCTCCTCAACCTGGTGCGGCACGATCCCGGCTACCTGGTCGCCAGTCGCGAGCCAGTCGATCTCTATGGGCGGTTCGTGCGCGGGGTGAT
Organism: Acidimicrobiia bacterium; assembly: GCA_041619955.1. Taxonomy (GTDB): domain Bacteria; phylum Actinomycetota; class Acidimicrobiia; order Spongiisociales; family JAOTWH01; genus JBFJZV01. The sequence continues at coordinate 1,816 of JBFKDA010000150.1, forward strand.
GCGCACCAAGAACGGGGCAGAGGCCTTCGTGCAGCTGCTCACCGTGCTGGAGTCGCTTCTCGAGGCCGAGAGCAGCATCGCTGCCGACGCCGTCCGTCAGTTGCTGGCGGGCGATGGCGGGCTGGCGCCGACGGCGAGCGATCTCGCCGGCCACTATGCCGCGTTCGTCGCCGACCTGGAGCGCCTCGACACCAGCCGCCGGGATTCATTCGCGGCATTTCGGGAAGCCGGGCAAGCACTGGCCGAGCAAGGACAGGCGCTGGCCAGCACGCCGGCGGAGAACCTCGCCGGGTTGCGGTCGGTCGCCCACGAGGCTGACCGAGGCGCGGCGACCGCCATCGGGAACCTCCGACTCGCGGCGTCGAAGGTCGCCATCGGGGCGATTCTCGCCAACCTGACGGCCGCGGTGAAGTCCGTCGCCACCGGTTGGGCAGATGTCGCCGCGTCCGCTGCGCATCTGGCCGACACCGCCTCGGACGCCGACCTCGTCTCGTTCGGCTACTTCGAATCGGTCGGGATACGTGGCGCCGTCTCCGAATGGGGGGTTCTCGCCGAGGAGTGCACGAGATATATCGCCGACGTCTTCGTGACCACTTGACCAACGGAAGGACATCGATCATGGCAGGCACCGCAACGCTCGTCCCACCGGCGGGATTGGTCGTTTCGAACCCGCAAGGCACCGACAAGAAGCCGCTGTTCGCCCTGTTCACGAGCGACTGGCTGCGTATGCAGAGCTTCATCGCGCAGACGATGCAGCTCCCGATCACCCAGGGCAACTTCGAGGACAAGTACGGCAAGTTCAGCTCCGAGCAGGACATCGCGGACGTCGTCGCGGCGATGGCGAAGATCCAGGGACTGTCTGCCCAGTTCGGTGACCCGCAGAAGCTCATCGACGAGCTGAAGAACGACCCGACGATCCTCCAGTCCCCGAACCCGCCGAAGGAGCTGTACATCTACATCGTGTGGTTCGCCACCAAGCTGTACGAGGCGGCGAACAGCTACCACCAGACCCTGGGCGACTTCGAGCAGCTCCTGAACCCGTCGAACTGCGGGACGCCGGCGGAATGCGGGGAGGTGCTGAAGACGATCCTGACCGGCCAGGGTGGCCTGCAGTCCACCGCCGCCGACATGGTGACCAAGACGAACGCGCTGATCCAGGCGATGGCCGGCTTCGAGCAGCAGCTGAAGCCGGCGGTGGACGAGATGGCCACGTACACCTCGGACGACGCCACGTTCATGAAGGAGGTCGAGGCCGACATCGGCCAGGATGCCACGGACATCAAGACGTACACCGCGGCGGCAGCCGCGGCGTACAAGTCGTGGGAGGACTACACGATCGCCGCGGTGACGGTGTCGCTCGGGCTGATGATCTTCAGCGGAGGTTTGGCATGGCCGGCCGCCGCGGTTGCCGCCGGTGTGCTCGGGCACGATGCCGTCGAGGCGCGCGAGGCGTACGACAAGGCGGAGAGCAACCTGCACGCCGCCGAGAAGGACAAGCAGCAGAAGATGACCCTGAAGAACGACCTCGGGGGCCTGAACCACTCCATGCCAGCGGCGAGCGCGGCGGCGAGCGCCTTCCTCAAGAAGCTGCAGGAAGTCATGGGTGTGTGGGAGAACACGGCCACCAACATCGCCTACATCGCCGACAACTTCACGGTCGAGAAGCTGGGCGATCTCAACTGGGTGATGCAGGCGCTCGACCTCCACAAGGCGACCGAGGACTGGCAGCAGATCGCCGCGGCGACGCAGGAGTACACGGCATCGTCGTTGGTGACGTACACGCTGCTCGACTTCGGCGCGAAGCTCCCGTCCTGAGCCCCGGGCACCAGGAGGCTGAACGACATGGCGATTGACTGGTCGACGCTCATCGACAAGACGGCTGGCTACCGAACGCTGGCGACCTACAAGGACCCGGTCAGCGGAGCGGAGTCGGTGGCGTTCACGGGTCTCTACGCCAAGCTGTCCGAGGTACTCGCCGGCCAACCGGCCGGCGGGTACTTCAGCGTCACGATCTACGCCGACACGCTGGTCGTGGACGTTCCCGAAGTCGAGGCCCAAGGGTTGATCGTCGCTGCCCGGCAGCTCGACGTCTCGGCACTGCACGGCGACCCGCTGCTGCTGAAGCTGGGCGCGGGCCAGGGAGGCGGAGTCGCCGAGGTGATGGTCGGCGGCGCCGGCGGCGGGACCTTCGCGATCGCGGCCAGCCAGGCGCCCTCGACCCGCGTGACCCCGCCGGTCGGGTTCGACCCGGTCCTCGCCACGGTGTACGACCAGGACGGCACGACGGGCGCGCTCACCGAGGTTGCAGGCGACAACACGGCGAACGTGCAGAGCGTCGCGAGGCAGTCGTGGGTGCTCAACGCGTTGCTGGCCGGGTTCACTGCGGCCACCTACCTCTCCGAGCAGGAGGACGCGGGCTCGTCGGGGGAAGCCCTCTCGATGCTGAACTGGATCACCAGCGTCGTCGGTGCCCTTGCGGCAGGCGGTGCCACGCTGTCGAGCGACTACGCGCAGATCTATCAGCAGGCGGCCTCGCTGGCGACGATCCTCAACGTGGCGCCGGGCGCGGTGTACGTGCCGGTCCTCGCCGGCGAGGTCTTCAGCACCAACATGACGACCCTGATCTCACTGCTGAAGCAGTACGAGGCCAATATGGCCACGCTGACGACCGAAGAGGACATCGCGGCGGCGATCGCCACGGTGAGCGAGGGCCTCGCCAAGAGCGCGAGCATCGAAGAGGGGCCGCTCAGCGTCCAGATGAGCAACATCAAGGCGAACGTCGCCTCCCTCGGCGACGACATCCGGTCGCTACGGCAGAGCTTCTTTCTGCAGTCGTCGGCGGTGAAGACGTCGTACGAGACCCTCGAGACCTACATCGCGCTCGAGAAGATCAAGCAGGAGCTGAAGGCCCAGATCGGGCTGGCGGTGTCCGTCATCAGCCTGGGCTTCGATGCCATGAAGATCTACGAGGGCGACATCTCGGCGATCGGCGAGGCGATCAAGACCGGCGTCGAGGCGATCGAACAGGCCATCGACGTCATCAAGGGGCTGGCCGGTGGTGGTGGTGGCGGCGACGACGACCTCAGCGGCAAGGCGCTCGAGCTTCTCGAAACCCAGACCGCACTGATGCACGCCTACGTCAACAGCGCCACGCTCTGGAACGACATCCTCGAGGGCAAGAGCGGCTCGGCGCTCCCGGCCAACCCGGCTGCGGTCACGATCGACCCGACGACCGCGTGGGACAACTACCTCGCCGGCGCCGAGGCGGTCGTCAGCGGGCTCAAGTCGGAGGCGGGTGGCGAGGAGGCGCGCGCCGACGAGTTGCTCGCCAACATCCGCATCCTCGTCGGCTACGGCAAGGCCATCAGTGGCAAGTTCTCCGCCTACATCGCCCAGCTCGTGCACGCCACCGTGGTGCAGGCCCAGATCAAGGCGTCCCAGGACGTCCAGAAGAACTGGGACGACATCGCGAAGTCGGCGAAGTCCGACGAGCAGAAGCTCGCGGCCCTCAAGGCGCTGGTGCAGAGCCGCGAGGACGTCGTCCGGCGCTCGCTGTTCGTGTCGTTCACGAACTACGAAGCCGCGTACTACTACCTCAACTTCAAGAGGCCTCCGCAGCGGATCGAGGTCGACATGACGGCGGCCGAGATCACCGCCGCCCAGGCCGGCATCGAGGCCTGGGTGCAGGCTGCACTCGGCACTGCCAAGGACGGCACGCACGTGAAGCTGCCGAGCTCCGACACGCACATCGACCTGGAGTTCCCGATCGTCAAGGTGGGGGCGGGCGCAGCGACCGGCGGCGAGGTGGCCACGCTCAGCCAGGCGGAGGGTGGTGCGTGGACCCTGCTGTGGAACGTCCCGATCGGCACCAGCCAGCTCGACGGCGTCCTGCCGAACCACGGCGACGTGGCGATCTGGATCACCGAAGCGGCGTTCTTCCTCGAAGGGGTGACCCCCGACGACAAGGGCAACGTCGTGTCGGCGGTGGCAACGACCGGCACCTACGAGAACGGCTTCGGCCCGCAGCAGGCGACGACCTTCGTGACCAAGGGGCTGAGTGGCGACTTCCTCTACAAGGCTGCGGACAACTCGGTCTACGGGCCGTGGAAGATCGACACCGAGGTCTTCATGACACCCACCCCGTACACGCAGTGGGCCATGACGATCGAGCCCGGGAACGGCGATCCGTCGACCGCCACCCGGCTCCACGTGAAGTTGACCATCTCCTACATGACCCCCGAATGACCCCGGCGAGGAGGCCTGCGCAGTGACGAGTCTCGAGGCGACCGGGCGTGCGGGAACCTCCACGCGAACCCTCGAACCGGACGAGCGGGCCGCTCGGCTCGAAGAGCGGGCCGCCGGCGACAACAACGCGGCAGCCGCCTTCGCAGCGTTCGCGGCGCTCACCCCGAAGATCTCCGCAGCCCGAACCGCGGTGTCGAGCGCGAACTTCGGGCCGATCAAGATCAGCGACAGCTGTGACTACGACTGCAACTTCAAGGAGTGGCACTGGTGGTTCGAGTTCGACGGCCGAGCCGCGTTGCCGTTCCCGGGGACGCTCAGCGCCATGGATGCCGGCGGCGTCTACAAGACGGCGTTCGGCTCGGTGCAAACGCTGCTCGGAACGTTCGCGACAGCGAAGGCCGCCCTGAAGGCGCAGGTCGACATCATCAGCGCGATCGACGAGAAGGTGATCAAGGAGGGAGGACCGACTCGCCAGCAGGTCCTCGATCTGCTGGCGGCGTTCAAGGCGGCCCGCGAGGCCGTGACCGCAAGCGAGAGCCTCGACGACACCGCGATCCAGAAGATCAGCTCGTTCGAGACGCAGTACAAGGGGTACAAGGGCGCTCTCCAAGCCCAGGCGACCTCGACGCAGCAGTCGTTCGACGCGGGCATCCAGCATTGGAGGGACAAGCTGCTCGGCGATGCCAAGTGCGGGACCGGCACGTTGACCTCGAAATTCAAGGGCGTCACCGACACGGTCAATGCCTCGATCGCGTCGCTGTCACCGTCGTTCGCCGCGGCGAACACGGCGTTCGACACGGCGATGACCGCCGTGACGCGGGTCCTCGGCAACCTGGTGGCCACGCAGTCGAGCTACACCGCGGTGCTGGATGCGCTGGCAGAGGCCGAGAAGCTCGCCCCGACGTCGCCGATGCGTAAGATCAAGCTCGGCATCGCCACGACGACGTTCGCGAACCTCGTCACCTACGCAGACACAAACCTGAAGACCTGAGTCTCGCCCTGCGCGTGCAGGGCCTTACCCGGATCGGTCGGGGCCGGCGCGGGTCGGGGTGATCTGGATCAGCAGGCGCTGCTCCTGGCGCATCGCCTCGCGGTACTCGTCCCAGTCGGGATGCTCGCCGGCGATGCTGCGGTAGTACTCGACCAGCGGCTCCATGGCGTCGGGCAGCGACAGGATCTCCGCCGTCCCGTCGACCTGGATC
>JBFKDA010000151.1:0-7177 GCA_041619955.1 Acidimicrobiia bacterium
CGGGATCGTGACGCCGTGGGCGGCCGCGAAGGCTTCGGCGATGTCCTCGGCGGCGAATTCCATGCGGGCCAACTCGTACACGGTGGCGGTCGGCAGGCGGAGGCTCAGGATCAGCATCATGTTGGCGAGGTCCACGGCCTGGCGCCAGGGCGTCGGCCGGGCCGTGGCGAACGCCACGTCGACCAGCACCACCCGCCCTTCCTTGACCATCACGTTCGAGGGCTTCAGGTCCCTGTGGGCGAGCCGGGCGTCCCACAGCCGGCGCACCACGCCGATCGCGTCGAGGGCAGTCAACTGATCGAGGGATCCTTCGAGCAACGGGCGGGCCCCCTCGAGGAACTCGGCGAGCACGAGATACTCCCGCTCTGGGGTCAGCTCGACAAACCCGAGGGGCTGGGGGCTGGGGACGCCGGCGTCGCTGAACAGGCGCAGCATGTAGTCCTCGTACTCCACGAGCCGGCTCACCGACGTGAAGATGTACTCGTCCTCGAGTGCCCCGTACAGCATCGTCCGCGCCACCTTGTACGCTCGATCGGAGCGCAGGTGGGTGCTGGAGTAGAGCTTGCCGAAGACTGGCGCCTGCCCGTCGTTGGTATCCACCGTGAGCAGCAGTGGCGTTGAACCGGCGGAGCCCTCCAAGCCGTATGGCCGGATGTCGTGGACCACCATGCCGGCCTGGTCCGCCATCGCCCCGCGGATCGCCGTTGCCCGCTCGTCACCCACGTGGAGGTGGGCGGGTCGGCCGCGACGGCGGCCCGCCGGGAACGCGCCGTCCGGGGCCACCACGCGCATCCCGACGAGTCCGATCGCGCCGGCGAGCAGCGCGGCGAACACGCTGTCGGTTGGGTGGTCGACGCCGGCATAGAGGCGCGCCACCATGACCGCACCCACCGCTCCGAACCCGACCAGGGCCGCCCGGTGCCGGGCCGCACCCGGCGGGAGCAGCGCCATGACCATGATCACTACGGTCACCGTGAGGGAGGCAACTGGGCGCGCTGGGTGCGACGATCCGGCCCATCCGGCGATGATCTCAACGCCGAGCGGCCGCTCCCGCATCAGCTCGAGCGAGAGCACGGCCATCAGCCACTCCACGGTCAGGACCAGCGCGCTCGCGGTGAGCAGCCGGTGCCAACGGCGGGCGTGCGCCAGCGCCGCGATCGTCCCGAGGCGGAGCGCCCTCACTGCCCACACCGAGCCGAGCGCCGTCACGGCGACGGCGAGCCGATCGAGCGCGTCGTTGCGCACACCGGCCAGGGCTCGCAGCACCTCGTGGTCGCGCTGGTACCACCACCGCACCGTCTCCGGCCAAGCGAACAGCGATGTCCACGCCAGCGCCACCGCCACCCCGCCCAACAGCCACAGCCAGCCCGAGGCGCGTAGCGGCCGTGGCAACGGGGGACGCTCGCCCGATGGGCGACGGCGGTGACCCGCCAGCTCGATGGTTCCCAGGCGGAGTCGGTGGCGCTTCGCGACGCCGGCAAGACGGGGGCCGGTCGTGGGTGGGTGGCTCTCGGCGGGCGCGCCGATCACGGGAACATCTCGCGCCACAGCCCCTCCAGTTCGCCCCCGTCGGCCGCGAGTCGTCCCCAGTCGACGGGAAGCCGGGCGACTTGTTCGAGCGGGGGCGCGCCGGCGGGGGGCGACACGTCGGTCCGCACCGGATAGAAGCTCCCGATCTCCACGAGCACCCGCTGCCCGGGCTCGGACAGCACGAAGTCGATGAACGCTTCGGCCGCGTCGGGGTTCGCCGCCGATGCGGAGACGCCCAGGGGGCTGGGGATGACCACGGTTCCGCTGGCCGGGAAGCGCATGTCCACCGGCATCCCGTCGGCGCGCGCCTGGCGGATCATGTAGTCGAGCACCGCCGTCGCCTCGTAGGCGCCGGCCACGATCGCATTCCGGGCAGCGCCGTTGCTCTCTACCTCCGACACGCCGCTTGCCGCCAGGGTCCTGAGGAACTCGTCACCGTACTCGTCGCGCAACGCCTGAATCGCGGCCCGCGCCGCGCCCGACCTTGGGCTGGGGAAGGCCCGGCGCCGCTCGTCGTCCGCGAGGTCGATCCAATCGCGCAGCCCGTCGGGCAGCAACGTGGTGTTCCAGGCAAGGACCATGTTGATCACCCGCCCGGCGACGTAGTACCCGTCCGGATCGACGTACTCGGGCGGGATCGGCGCGTCCGGCGGTGGTGAGTACGGGGCGAGCATCCCGGCCGCTTTGAGCTGCTCCATCGCCGCCGGGTCCGCCAACCAGATCACGTCGGCGGCCACGCCCTCGCCTTGGCGCTCCTCTTCGATGCGGTCCAGCAGAGGGCCGGTGGCGGCGCGCACCACCGTGAGCGACATACCGCCGGCGTCGTCGCGCCCGGGCGCCACCCACATCTGGCCCTCGAGGTCCGGGAACACGCCTTCGAAGATCTTCTCCAGCCGCTCGACGAGCGGTGCGGGCATGGAGGTGTAGAGGACGACGTCGCCGGATGGCAGGTCGGCTTCAGCCGAGTTGCCGCCACAAGCTGTGAGCACGGCGGTGGCGACCAGCAGCCCCGCCGCCTGAAATGCGCACCGGCGTAGGACCCGCCGTGCGCACGGTGTACGGGCCATCCTCGTCTTTCAAGGGCTACCGGCAGCGTACGAAGGGCGCACCGCCGCCGACTACCGGCAGAAGGCCCATGCCCGGAGGCTGTCCGCGGCAGGCGAGATCGACGGTGGCGGCCGCCCTGGGCGATGCCCTGGGATCGCCTGGCCCCTACTGGTTCCTGGTGGACAGACCGGCGGTTGCGCGGGCATGCGGGTCGTACGTGACTTCCCCTCCAGTGAGCTCCGCTTCCAGCCTCGCCCGCTCCTCGCCCTTCCGCGAAGGGGTGATCAGCAGCAACAGGCTGGGCAGCACCACGAGTGAGACGGATAGCGCGAACAGGATCATCACTGCGGTGAGCACGCCGAACACCTGGAACATCGGCATGGGTGCGAACGCCATCACCAGGAAGCCGGTCATCGACGTCGCCGCGGAGACCGCCAGGGCGCCACCGGTGCCCTCGCCGGCACGCCGCAGGGCTGGGAACCGGCTCGGCTCGCCCTCGAACTCCTCGATGAAGCGGACCGTGAAGTGGGTGGCGTAGTCGATGCCGACCCCGATCGCTATCGCCGCGATGGTGGCGGTGATGACGTTGATCTTGTAGTCCATCATCCACATGAAGCCGTAGATCCAGGCGACCACCAGCAGGATCGGGGCCATCGAGACGAGCGCATAGCGGACGGAGCGCTTGGCGATGGAGACCGGCCTCCGACCGAACTTGCGGAACACCTGCACCAGCGCCACCAGCACGATCAGCGACGTGAGGACCACGGCCACCGGCAGCGACACGAGCATCGCCGAGGTGAAAGAGTCGAGCGTGTCCTGGAACTCGATGACGCTCCCGGAAACCGCCACGGTGGCGACACCCCTACCGGCCAAAGCCGATTCGAGGTCGGCGGCAACCCGCTCCAGCTCATCGCGCGCCTCCAAGATGACCGCGTCGTCGGTGAGGCTGGCGATCCCGACACCGATGCGAGTCGCCTGGGTCACACCGTCGACGTGCAGGAACGACTCCGTCTGGCCGGGCGTGAACACCACGAGGCCTTCGGCGTTGACCACGGGTGCCGCCGTGGCGTATGCGTACACTGCGGCCACCTGCTCGGCCGTGTCAGGCAGACCGTCGCCGTCTGCATCGGTCACTCGCACGCCGAGCGCGTCGGCCACCTGAGCCTGGAACGGTGGCGAAGCGACCGCCAGCTCGGCGACCGCCACCGCGTTGGGCGCCAGCTCGAGGTCGCCGTTGAAGTCACGACGGAACACGTCCCCGCCCGCGGCGTTCAGGTCGGCGGCCGCGTCCCGGGTCGCCGCCAGGGTCGCCGGATGGGTGAGGTCGCCCTCGAGGTAGATGAAGTCTTCCCCGCCACCTCCCTCGCCGAAGAACTCGCCGAACGTATCGAGACTGCGCGCGAAGTCGGTGTCCGACGAGAAGAAGTCCTTGAGCTCGAACCCTTGCTCCACCTGGAAGGCACCCCACAGGCCGATCGCTGCGAACGCGGTGACGATCGGCACCGTGATCACCCGCCAGCGCGCCAGGAAGTGCACCAGTGAACCGGCGAACACGAACCCGTGACCGGCTCCGCGGACTTCGTCGGTCAGCGGGCGGCCGTCCCGAGCAGCCCGCCGGTTCCGGCGCCGGGCGAGGTAGAAGGGCACCACGATGAGGACGGCGACAAAGGCCAGGAACAGCACCCAGCCGACCTGCACGAGGACGATGGTCGTGGTCACCGCGATGCCGGCGATGAGGGCGGCCAGCACGAACCCGAGCTTCTGGAGGACGATGGTTGCGTGCGACGGGTCGGCGGGGCGCGGGCCCAGATGCTCCTCGATCGACAGCAGCAGCTTCGGAACCACCAGACCGAGGACCAGGTACGAGAGGATCAGCGCGACCGAGGCGGCGATACCGAACTCGATGACGGCCTGGATACCGGAGACGGCGTTCGACAAGAACGCCGCGGCCGAGGAGAGGGCGGCGAGCAGCAAGGCAGTGAACACCGCCGTCTGCCCGAGCGGGTACGCCCGTTCCCGGGGCACGCCTGCGACCTGAAACTCGCGGGCACGGCCGCTGCCGTGGATGAAGAAGTCGACGCCGAAGCTGATGAGCGCGATCGGCACGACCATGATCAGCAGCGGGGAGCCCACCTTGAGCCCGATCAACGCGTTGATGCCGTTGTAGGACATCATGACCACGCCGAGCCCGGCGGCTACCAGCATCGCCGCCCAGTAGGACCGCAGCAGCGCTCCCACCAGGATCACGATGAAGGCGACCGCGAGGAAGATGAAGGGTCCCGCCACGGCGCTCTGTTCCTCTCCGACGAGGCCGGGGTCGATGGCGACGCCGATTGCAGTCACCTCGTCAGGGTTGCCGCGCAACTCGGCCTGGAGGTCCCGCAGCCACCGCTCCGCCTCCAGGTTGGTGTCGGTGTCGAAGCTCGTCAGCTGTTCCGATGCGGGGAACGTGCCGTTGTCATAGCGGACGAGCGCCAGGAACGCCGGCGCCTCCCACAGCACGAAGTCACGGCCGTCGACGGTCGTCGGTGTACGGCTGGTCGCCGTCTGCGAAAGGAGAAAACGAAGTCCGGCGGTCTGCGACCCGTCTGCGAGCAGCTCGCCGAGCGCCCCCTTGACCTCGGCATCGGAGGCTCCCTGTAGTCCGGCCGGCAGCGCAGCGTCGACGGCGTCGGCGATGGAGAAGATGCCGTCGACTTCGAGGCCGAGGTCGGGATCGAACTCGGTGGCCAGATGGGCGGCCAGGTCCGGGTCGGCCTTGATCGCGTCCTGGCTGCGCTTCAGCGCCGTCAGGGCTTCCCAGGTGAGCACGTCGCCGCCGCCCGGCGCCTCGACGACGAAGGTCGCCGCCCGGATCGGTGAGCTCGACGAGAACACCTCCTCGACCCGGTCGTTGACGTCGTAGATCTCCCCGCCGGGCCCGAACTCCGGCTCGCCGTCGTCGCCGACCACCGGCGCCAGCAGCGCCAGCCCCACGGCCACGACGACCAGGCCGCCGGCCAAGGGCCACGCCCGCCGGTTGATCCACTCGAACAATGCGAAGCCGCGCTGGTGTTGGTTCACGACGGTCCCTCCCTGTTGCACCCGAGGGACTCGCCAAACCCGCTTCGAGAACGGCTCGTCGCCATCGGCCTCTCCAACCCCTCCTCTATCAAGGCCGGGTCGAGCCGGTGCAGAGGCCGAAGTCACAAATCGTGGGTTGGCGGACTCGATGGTGGCGGCCGGCTCGGGGCGGGCGCGCGATGCCGGTTTGCCGATGAACGCGGTCTGGGGTCGGAAGCCTCTGGGCGCGTCGCGCCCGGCCGTTGATGCTGGGGAGGCCCATGGAACAGAAGATGCTGCGCACGATCGGGGATCGCGTCGAGGCGCATGTGGGATTGCTGAGGTAGCGGATGGGCGTCGCGTGGGGCGTCGTTCTCGTCATCCTCTCGCTGCTGGCATGGGCTGGCCAGGCCATCTCGTCGGTGGCGCCCGTGCGGGCCGCGCAGTGGTCGCTCACCGAGAGCGAGGAGTCGGTGGAGCCGGTGTACTACGCCGACATTCGCGGCGAGGCGACGTGGGACACGTTGTCGCTGTGGACGCTGCTGGCCGCCGGCGTTCTGCTCATGGCGGATCGCTCGTCGTGGGCGTACCTCGGGCTCGTCGGCGGAGGCATGTACGCCTATTTCGCTGGACGCGGCATCTTCACGCGACTTGCCATGCAACGACGCGGCTTCCGGATCGGCAGCACGCAGAGCGTGGGCATCGCGTACACGTTCCTGATGGTCTGGCTCGTCGCGGCAGTGATCACCATCATCGCTGCCATCGTCGCCCTGCCGACCTCATGACGGCCCAAAGTGCGGCGCAGCGGGTGGCGTGATGGAAGTCACGGCACTGACGTGGGTCGTGGCCACTGCCGGGCTGGCGATCATCGGTCTGCTCGGCGGACTGCAACTCGTGGCAGCGCTGCGACCACGCAGCGAATGGACGATCGAGAACGTCTACGGCGGCTCACCTGACGCCACCGACCCGGTTGCCTATTTCGCCTACAACCAAGGCTGGGCGTGGGCCGACCCGTTCTTCTGGGCGCCCCTGCAGATCGCCGGGAGTATCGGCATGCTTCTCGGCCAACGCTGGGGCTTCCTCCTTGCGCTCGCCGCGTCAGTGCCGTTCTGGTACAGCGCGATCCCCATCTTCATCTGGGACCGGGACCTGGGATTCCGCCAACGTACCCTCTTCTACTGGGTCGTCGTGTGGGGCATGTTCCCCGCATTCGGAATACTCGAAGGCGTGTACACATTCGTCAGGCTTCTCGAGTAGCCGCGCTCGGCGCCGTCGTGTTTGACACCGCGCATGCCGGTACGACTCGGCACGTTGATCGGCCCCGATCGAACTCGAGCCCGACCGACCGGATCGTCAGTAGATGGCAGGCGATTCTCTGGTGGGCGCTAGAGGATTTGAACCTCTGACCTCTTCCGCGTCAAGGAAGCGCTCTTCCCCTGAGCTAAGCGCCCGTCGCGCGGGGAGTGTACCCGCTGGAGGCGGCGCCCGGAATTGAACCGGGGTAAAGGGTTTTGCAGACCCTTGCCTAACCACTCGGCCACGCCGCCGAACAGGTGAG
>JBFKDA010000152.1:0-7081 GCA_041619955.1 Acidimicrobiia bacterium
ACCAGCCCGCCGATTGCCAGCAGGATCGCCACGGCGATCGCCAACACCACCCGGGACCCCTGCGCCCGCGTCGGCGCCGCCGCCGCCGCCGAGCGAGGGGCCCTCCTGCCACCCACCCCGAGGCGCGTCAGCTCGGCCGCGACCCGCTCCGGGCCCGCGCCGCCGCCGATGGCGACTGCGGGCCGCGCCACGAGGTTGCGCAACTCGGGCGGCAGGTCCTCGTCTCGCGGCATGACGGCGCCGTCGACCAGCACCGGCACGAGCGGGATCCCCCGCCGCATCGCCGCGTCCAGCTCGGTGACCAGGTCGCGGTTGCGGCGCACCTCGTCGAGCCAGGACAGGCCGATCACCGCCACCATGGCGTCGAGGCCCCCCACCCGGCCGGCCGTGCCGGGCGCCCCGACGGTCGACGGGATGTCGGCCACGTCGAGGAACACCGCGTCGTGGTGGCGGGCCAGCTCCTCGCCGAGGCGCGCGGCATGGCCGGCGTCGTCGTGCACGTGCGAGACGAGGATGGCGGCCACGGCAGCGATCCTATAGGTTTCCGGCGACATGAGCCTGTGGGACCTGTGGCGGGAGTGGGCGGCCGGCAACTCGACGCTGGAGTTCGAGCTGTGGGGTCTGGAGATGCTGTGGTGGGGCCGCATCGGCAAGATCCTGCAGCTGCTCGGCGCGCTCACCGTGCTGGCGGAGATCGTCGGGCCGGAGCGCCTCGAGTCGACCGCCGTTGCGCTGAAGGAGGCGTCGCCGTTCACCGGGATGGTCGACCGTGCCCGCCGCCGGTGGCGCCCGGTGTGGGACTGGGTGCAAACGCGCCGGGCCGGCGCAGCGGAGCGGTCGCGGACGTCGGCCGAGGCGGCCCGCTCGCTGGGCGGGGTGCCGTTCCTCGCCCTCGGCGTGCGCCTGGTGGTCGCGCTGTTGTTCGTGGTGGTGGCCGTCGCCTTCGCGTCGTGGGGCTGGCTGATCGTGCTGGTCGCGCTGGCCGGCGGGCTGTTCCTCTTGCTGGCGGCGGCCGTGCTGAGCGCTCTCGGCTGGCTGGTGGCGGTGACCCTGATCCGGCCGGCGGCGCTGCTGATCTCGATCGCGGCCGTGGAGGCGTGGGTCAAGGTGCTGGCGATCGCGCTGCTGGTGTCCGGCGTCCACTTCGACCTGCTGGCGACGTAGCGTTCCTAGGGGAGCGCGGCCGCCACCAGCTCGGCGAGCCTCACGTCGCGGAAGTGGAAGAAGTGGTCGCTGCCCTTCATCACGTCGAGCCCGGCGCCGATGCGCTCCGCGTAGGCGCGCAGCTCGTCGATCGTCGTGAACTGGTCCCGGTCGCCGATCACGAAATGACGCGACGCCGGCCGCAGCGCAGCGGGGTCGGGGAGCGGCGGCGTCAGCTCGCTGGCGACCGGCGGGGCGATGCCGACGTACGGTCCGTCGTCCGCGTGGAGCGCCTGCCAGCGCAGCGCCATGGCGGCCCCGAACGACCAGCCGGCCAGGTGGCGGGGCAGCTCGGGCCGGTCGGCGGCGGCCGCAGCCACCGCAGCCGCGACGTCGTGGACCTCCCCCTCGCCGCCGCTCCAGACGCCGGTCGACTCGCCGACGCCCCTGAAGTTGAATCGCAGCACCGCCCAGCCGTCACGCGTGAGGTGGCGAGCGACGCCGGTGATCAGCGGCGCGTTCATCGTGCCCCCGTGCTGCGGATGGGGATGGCACAGCACCAGCGCGGCGCGCGGCTCACCCTCCGGCTCACTCCAGACCGCTTCGAGCGACACCCCGTCCTCGGTGTGCAGCCTCACCGCAGGGCGGCCTCCAACGACCGCGCCCGTGCCGCGAACGCCGTGTCCGACAGCACCGGTTCCCCGTCGGCTGCGTAGACCCGGAGCACCAGGAGATCGCCGCTGGCCGGAGCGGCCGCCAGGATGTGGCGCGCCTCGCCTGCGGCGGCATCGAGTCCCGACGCCGGGTGCACGGCGTGGACGACCGCGGTCCACCCCTCTCCCGGAGCCGCGTCGACCCAGTGCACGTAGGCGGGCTTGAGCTCGCCGGCCGGGCGGGTGCCCTCGGCGAGCAGCTCGACTTCGTCGCCCTCGCCGGCCGCAGCCCGCCCGGTGAACGCCGCGACGATCTCGCCGGTGACGAGGGCCATGAGGTCCGGGGCGGGCAGGTGGAGCACGCTCGGGACTGTACCGGTCGTCAGCGGGTGGTTCGGTAGGTGAGCTGGCCGTCAGGCGACTCGACGTGGTCGAGCTGCCTGGCGACTCGCAGGTGCTCGAGGTGGGCGAGGGTCTCCTGGAATGCGAGGCGGGTATGGAGCGGCGGGAGGTTGGGACGGAACACCGACTCCATCACCGCCCACGCCGATCGCGGCCCGCCCGCCAGCTCCTCGACCATCCCGTCCAGCCGCCGCCGGTGGTGGAGCCGGATCTGGCGGGCGCGGGCCGCGCCTCGCTCGATGAGCCCGAGGTGGGCGGGCAGCGTGAGCGGCGGGTCGATCTCCTCGATGCGCTGCAACGAGGCCAGATAGGTGCCGAGGTTGTCGGGGTCGTCGGGCGAGTACGGCACGAACGGCGTGATGCCGGGCAGCACGTGGTCGCCCGACATCAGGTAGCCGGTGGCCGAGTCGACCAGGCAGATGTGGGCGGCGTCGTGGCCGGGGGTGTGCACCACCGCCAGGTGGCGATCGGTGCCGATCGCGATCCGGTCGCCGTCGGCCACGCTGTCGGTGGGTGGTATCGACTCGGGCGCCCACTCGGGGCGGGGCTCGTCGCGAGCCAGCTCCTCGGCGCGCTCGTCCGGTGCGCCGTGGACCCGCGCCAGCCCGGCCACCCACGCCCGCACCGCGCCCCAGTCGTTGTAGCGGGGCAGCCAGGTGCCCACCGCGTCGTGCATCACGTACCGGCAACCGGTCTCGTCGACGAGCCGGGTGGCGAGCCCCATGTGGTCGGGGTGGAGGTGGGTGGCCACCACCTGGAACAGATCACCGAGGCCCCAGCCGAGCTGGCCGAGCCCGGCGGCGAGCGCGTCGTAGCCCTCCTGGTGCCCGCCGCCGGGGTCGACCACCGTCGGGCCGTCCGGCCCAGCGAACACGAACGCGTTGACCGCCGGCAGCCGGGGGATCGGCAGCGGCAGCTCGAGCTGCCACAGCCCCGGGGCGAGCGGGACGGGCTGCGGCGTCAACGGATCAGTGGCCGTGGTCGGCAACCGGCTCGCGCACGACGAACGTCACGTCCAGCGTGACGTGGAACTCCGACGGCACGCCGGAAGCGTCGACGTTGCCGCCCACTTCGACGATCTTGAACGATGTGATCCCCCGGGTGGTCTCCGCCGCCCTGGCCAAACAGGTCTCCACCGCCTCCTCGATGGTCAGCGCCCCCGCCGCCAGTCGCACGGTCTTCGTCACCTGCATCAAAGCCTCCCAACGGCCGAACTACCGACGTCCGTACAACCGAAAAGCCAACGTCGCGAACCTACCAACCGCCGCAAGCCGCGGCACGGGGTTGGTTCCAGGCCGGCGCCTCGCGCCGGCCCCGCGATCAGCGTACGCGAGCGCGGCAGCCGCACCTCGGCGGGCCCGCAATATCCGCCACCGCAAGGCGACGCCCGTCCGAGGTGCAATGCGACAGCCCGCACCTCGGCGGGCCCGCACACCTCCACCCGGACCGGACCGCGCGGCATGGGGTTGGTTCCAGGCCGGCGCCTCGCGCCGGCCCCGCGATCAGCATTTGCGAGCGCGGCAGCCGCACCTCGGCGGGCCCGCAATATCCGGCACCGCACGACGACGCCCGTCCGAGGTGCAATATGACAGCCCGCACCTCGGCGGGCCCGCAATATCCGCCACCGCAAGGCGACGCCCGTCCGAGGTGCAATGCGACAGCCGCACCTCGGCGGGCCCGCAATACCGCGACCGGGACCGGACCACGCGGCACGGGGTTGGCTCCAGGCCGGCGCCTCGCGCCGGCCCCGCGATCAGCGTACGCGAAGAGCGGCAGCCCGCACCTCGGCGGGCCCGCAATGTCCGGCACCGCACGACGACGCCCGTCCGAGGTGCAATATGGAGGTGCAATCAAAACTGGCTCAGCCGCAGCGCCCCCGCGACGAGGATGAGGATCGCGGTCGCCAGCGCGAGCAGGATGAGGTACCGGGTTTGCACGGGACGCGGAGCGTAGCCGCCCCCCGGGGACGACCCCGGCGGCGCGCTAATCTCGGCTGTCCCCCCGAGCGGACGGAGGCTCCGTGCACGACGTGGTGATCATCGGCGGCGGCCCCGGCGGCTACGCGGCCGGGTTGTACGCCGGCAACTTCGACGGGCTCTCGGTGGCCCTGGTCGAGAAGGGCAAGGTCGGTGGCACGTGCCTGCACCGCGGCTGCATCCCCGCCAAGACGTGGCTGCAGGCCGCCGAGGTCTACTCCCAGGTGGCCCGGGCCGGCGAGTTCGGCGTGCAGACGAGCGACCCGAGCTTCGACTGGTCGGTGGGGCTCGAGCGCAAGAACAAGATCGTCGGCCAGCTCCACCAGGGGCTCCAGGGCCTCCTGAAGCGCCGCAAGACCGAGGTGATCGCAGGCACCGGGCGCATCCTGCGGCCCGGCCACGTCGAGGTGACCGCCGACGACGGGTCGAACCGGACGCTGGAGGCGCGCAACATCGTCGTCGCCACCGGCTCCGTGCCTCGCGCGATCCCCGGCTACGAGTTCGACGGCCAGCGCATCGTCAGCTCCGACCACGCGCTCGACTGGCCCTCCCGGCCCGAACGGGTGGCGATCATCGGCGCAGGTGCCATCGGCGCCGAGTTCGCGTCGCTGCTCAGCGACCTCGGCAGCGAGGTGCACCTCTTCGAGATGTTGCCCCAGGTGCTGCCCGGGATGGAGCCCGAGGCGGCCCGGGTCCTCGACAAGGCGCTGAAGAAGAAGGGCGTCACGATCCACACCGGCACCCAGGTCGACCCGGCCAAGGTCGGCGACTCGTCGGTGGTGGTGCCGTTCGGCGACAGCTCGGTCGAGGTCGACGTGGTGCTGGTGGCGGTGGGCCGGGCCCCGGTCACCGACGGGGTCGGTCTGGAGAACACCAACGCGGTGGTCGACCGGGGCTTCGTGCAGGTGGATTTCGCGACGATGATGACCGCCGAGGCCAACGTGTACGCGGTCGGCGACGTGGTCGCCGGCTCGCCGCAGCTCGCCCACGCGGGCTTCAGCGAGGGGATCTCGGCGATTACCCACATCGCCACCGGCACGCCGCAGCCGGTCGACCCCGCCATGGTGCCGCTGGTCGTGTACACCCACCCGGAGGTGGCGGCTGTCGGCCTCACCGAGGAGAAGGCCAAGGAGCAGGCCGAGGCGGAGGGATTCGAGGTCGTCGTCACCAAGCACGGCTTCGCCGGCGTGGGGCGGGCGATGATCGTCGGCCACACCGACGGCATCGTGAAGACCGTGCACCGCGCAGGCGGCGAGTTCCTCGGCGCCACCGTGGCCGGCCCGCTCGCCGGGGAGCTGATCCACGAGCTGATGTACGCCGTGGCATGGGAAGCGCTGCCGGCCGAGGCAGCCGCCTTCGTCCACGCCCACCCGACGATCGCCGAGGCGGTGGGGGAGACGTTCCTCAGCGCCACCGGCCGGAGCCTGCATTGACGCGAACGGAGGAACAATGCCCGTAACGGTATCGATGCCCCAGCTCGGGGAGACGGTGACCGAGGGGACGATCCTCTCGTGGCACAAGCAGCCAGGCGACGAGATCGCGGAGGACGAGATCCTCCTCGAGATCTCCACCGACAAGGTCGACACCGAGGTGCCGTCGCCGGCGGCGGGGATCGTGAAGGAGATCCTGGTGCCGGAGGGCGAGACCGTCGAGGTCGGCGCGGCACTGGCCGTCATCGCCTCCCCCGGCGAAGACGCCGGCGAGGCCGCGGCGCCAGCCGAGGAGCCAGCCGAGGAGCCGGAGCCCGAACCTGAGCCGGATGCTGCGGCAGAAGAAGAAGAGCAGCAGCCAGAGCCGGAGGCTGCGCCCGAGCCGGCTGCTGCTCCGGCGGCGGCGTCGGTGGAGCCGGCTGCGCCGGTCAAGGCGCCCGATGGGGACGGGATGCGCCAGGTGCTGTCGCCCGTGGTGCGGAAGCTGGCGTCGGAGCACGACCTCGACCTGTCCCAGGTGGAGGGCACCGGCCGGGACGGCCGCATCACCCGCCAGGACGTGATGGCGATGGTCGAATCCGGCGGCGCCGCCGCTGCCGCCACGACCACCAAGGAGGCCCCGCCCCCGGTCAAGGCCCCACCGACAACCGAGAAGCAAGCACCGCCCGCTCCCAAGGCGCAGCCGGCATCGAAGCCAGCGGCCGCAGCGGGCGACATCCCGACGATGCCGGGCGACGAGGTCGTGCAGATCGACCGGCTGCGGACCCGGATCGCGCAGAACATGGTGCGGTCGAAGGCCACCGCGGCGCACGTGTGGACGTCGGTGGAGGTCGACTACGAGGCGGTCGAGCAGGTCCGCCAGCGGCACAAGGCCGCGTGGAAGGAGCGCGAGGGCTTCTCGCTCACGTACCTGCCGTTCATCTCGCGTGCCACGATCGACGCGCTCGCCGAGTTCCCGGTGGTCAACAGCTCCTTCTACCTGGAGCAGGGCAAGTCGGTGCTGCACCGCACGGTCAACCTCGGCATCGCCGTCGACCTCGACCAGCAGGGCCTCGTGGTGCTGCCGATCAAGGGCGCCGACGGGCTGCGGCTGGTCGGCCTCGCCCGGGAGATCCGCCGCCTCGCCGACAAGGCGCGCAGCGGCAAGCTCGAGCCCGACGACCTGTCGGGGGCGACGTTCACGGTCACCAACCCGGGCCCGTTCGGGTCGTTCATGTCGGCGCCGATCATCAACGTGCCCAACACCGGCATCCTGTCCACCGACACGGTGGAGAAGCGGCCGACGGTCGTGAGCGACGGCAGTGGCGGCGACGCGCTCGCCATCCACCACATCGGCTACCTGGGACTCACGTGGGACCACCGGGCATTCGACGGGTCCACCGCGGTGTTGTTCCTGCGAAGGATCAAGGAGAACCTGGAGACGTGGGACTGGGAGCAGGAGCTGGCCTGATGGCACCGACCCTGCGGGTCCGGTGGC
>JBFKDA010000153.1:0-7039 GCA_041619955.1 Acidimicrobiia bacterium
ATCGTCGGTTGTACCAGCCCTACCCTGTCCCAGTATCGAAGTTGGTGTGCCGTGCAGCCCGTCAGGCGCGATGCCTGTTGCGCAGTGAAGGCTTCCAATAGGTCTACTCCATCTCCCGTACGCCCCCCAGCGGTCATCGCCGCCAGTCTCCGTCCGAGGATCCCACTCCCGTCGCTGGTCGGCGATCTTAGCTACTTCGACGCCAGCGCTGCCGGGCCTTCTCCAGCCAGCCTGAGGTCGCTGCGTGGCCGGTGGTCTGCCGCCGCCGCACGGCCGTCACGATCCAGGCGACGGCGCCAACCATCACGAGGAAACCGGCGAACGCGACGTAGATGTTGCGGGTGAAGAAGACGAGCATCAGCACGAGGCCGACCACGAACCCAGCCACCGCCCACCTGACGCGGCCTCCTGCGAGCGACTCGAGCGTGGTGTCGCGGACAGCTTGAGCAAAGCCCGGGTCCTCTTGGTAGAACTGGGCCTCGATCTCCTCGAGAATGCGCTGCTCTCGCTCGTCCAGCGGCATCGGTTTCAACTCCTACCCGCTCCGACCGGTGGCCGGCTCAGTATACCCCTCTCGGCGCTCCCGAATTGAGCGGGGTCCGGCGTCGTTCCCAGCCGACTCCGGGGCCGCGCGCGGGGATCCCTCGACCTCTGGTCGAGGGATGAGCCGGGCGGGCGCGACGGCGTCGTTGCCGAAGCGATCGCGTATTCGATCTGCCGCCGCCGCGAGCGCGCGCCGGTCGTCGCTGCCGAGGTCGAGCTGGCGGGGCTCGGCCCGATCGGCGAGCTGGGAACCGCCGACGCCGAGCAGCCGGATCGGCCGGCCCGGTGGGGTGCGCCGGAGCAGCGCGCGGGCGGCGTCGGCGAGCTGGCCGGTGAGGTCGACCGGGCCGTCGAGGGTCATGCTGCGGCTGATCGTGGAGAAGTCGTCGTAGCGGACCTTGAGGTGGATGGTGCGGGCAGCCACGCCGGCGTGCCGCAGGCGCCGCGCCAGCCGCTCGCAGTGGGCGAAGAGCTCGGCGTCGACGCGATCCGGATCGAGGAGATCGGCCTCGTACGTCTCCTCGACGGAGATCGACCGCGCGTCGCCGCCCGTCTCCACCGGCCGCGGGTCGCGGGCCCAGGCGAGCTCGTGCAGGTGGCTGCCCGCGGCCCCGCCCAGTCGGCGCTCGAGGAGTGCCCGCGGGAGTGCCGCGAGCTCGCCGACGGTGGTGACCCCGAGCTCGGCGACGGCGCGCTGGGTCGCATCGCCCACCCCCCACAGCGCCCGCACCGGCAGCGGGTGGAGGAAGGCCAGCTCGCCGCCAGCTGGCACCACCAACGTCCCGTCGGGCTTGGCTGCCTCACTGGCGAGCTTGGCGAGGAACTTGTTGGAGGCCGCGCCGACCGAGGCCGGCAGGCCGACGTCTCCCCGCAGCCGGCGGCGGATGGCCGCCGCGATGTCGGCGGGTGCGCGGTAGTGGCGCCGCAGCCCGCGCACGTCGAGGAACGCCTCGTCGATCGACAGCGCCTCCACCAGCGGGGTGAACGACCGCAACACGTCGAATACCCGATCGGAGAGGCGTGAGTACTCGCCATGGTCCGGGGCGACGAAGACGAGCTGCGGGCACAGCCGGCGCGCCCTGCCGCTCGGCATCGCCGACCGTACCCCGTGACGGCGGGCCTCATAGCTCGCCGAAGCCACCACCCCGCGGCCGCCGGCGCCGCCGACCGCGACGGGAATGCCTCGGAGCTCCGGGCGGCGGAGCCGCTCGACCTCGACGAAGAACGCATCCATGTCGACGTGGAGCATCGGCTCCCCGAATCCGGGCATGCGGACAGGGTACCGGCGCGCCCGATACACTCCTCGCGCCGTGCCGCTTGCTCCTCCGCTGGTCCACCTCGTCCGCCACGGCGAGGTCCACAACCCCGATCACGTCAACTATGCGGCGCTGCCGGGGTTCCGGCTCAGCGTCCGCGGCATCGGGCAAGCCGCCGCCGCGGCCCGCCGGCTCGCAGAGCGGCCGGTGGCCGCCGTCACGGCTTCGCCGCTGGAGCGAGCGCAGCAGACCGCCGCAGCCATCGCCGCGGCACACGGCCTCGCGGCGGGCTCCGATCCCGACCTCACCGAGTGGGGCCTCTCCGAGGTGTGGGCGGGCACCCGGTGGTCCGAGATCGACCCCGGCCAGCTCGAGGCGTACCGCGCCCACCCGTGGGACCTGCCGTTCTCACCGGAGTCGCTGGCCCAGCTCGCCGATCGGATGGCGGGCGCAGTGCGGCGGCTGCACGCGGCGCATCCGGACGGCGACGTGGTGGTGGTCGCCCACCAGGACCCGATCCAGGCGGCGCGCCTGACGCTCACCGGGCGGGCGCTCACCGAGCTGGCCGATGACAAGCCGGGCCATTGTTCGATCATCACCCTCGATCCCGGGGCCGACTGGGTCGAACGAGGCCACTGGCGCCCGCCGGAGACGGCCTGACGGCTGATCGGCTTTGCCGTAGACTGCACCCGCTCGACCAGGAGGACCCCGCCACCGTGCTGCGCCCGCTCGCTCTCGCCCTCACCGGGCTGCTCGTCGCGTCCGCATGCGCGAGCGGGCCGTCGGCCGAGGCGATCGCCCAGGACAGGCGCCCGGCGACCACCACGACCACCGAACCACCGCCCGAGGGCGTGTTCCGGGTGCGGATCTCCAATGCGTCGTTCCGCCCGGCCAACCTGACGATCGACCTGGACGAGATCCAGACCATCCGCTGGGTCAACGAGGACGACCGCGAGTACACGATCATCTCGCGGCAGCGGGGCGACGACGGCGAGCGCCTGTTCGAGAGCCCGCTGCTGGGACCCGGCGACGAGTGGGAGTTCGACTTCACGACGCTCGAGCCCGCCGTCCATCGGTATTTCATGACCCTGGGTGCGCAGACGATTCCCGGCCTGGTGGACACCCGCCCCGCGCAGTAGCCGCTATCCGGCCGCGAGGCCGGCGAGGAACTCGCGGTCGGTCTCGAACGCGAGCGGCGGGAGCTGGTCCGGCCGGAAGAACTCCGCCGCGACGGCGTCGTCCCCGGCCCGCAGCTCCCCCCCGATCACCTCGCCGGCGAACCACACCCCCACCGTCAGCTTCGCCGGGTCGTGAAAGTTCGAGGCGACGTGCAGCACGGCGCCGATCTCGGCGACGAGCCCCGTTTCCTCGGCCAGCTCGCGCGCCGCAGCCTCCCGCACCTCCTCGCCGTAGTCGACGAAGCCGGCAGGGACCGACCAGAGGCCCGCCCGGGTGGCGCCCGGGCCCCGCTTGACGAGCAGCACGCGGCCGGCGTCGTCGCGAACCACCACCGCGGCGCCGACGCTGGGGTTGCGGAAGTGGACGTAGCCGCAGCTCTGGCACCGTTGCCTCCGGCGGCCCGCGACCTCGGCGGGCTCGAGACTGGCGCCGCAGTGCGGGCAGTACCGGAACTCGCCGGGCCAGACGCCGTCGGGGCCTGGACCGGCTGCCGTCCCGTCGTGCTCGTGCATCCGGTGACCATAATGACCGCCGATGCCGCGCTTCCCCTTCATCGCTGCGGCGTTGCTGCTTGCGGCGACCATCGCCTGGGCGCTGCTCGTGGCAGCGGCCGGCGAGCCCTTCGCAACCGGCTCCGCCGCCCTGATAGCCGCCAACGCCGTGCTGGCGGCGGTGGTCGCCACGGCCGGGATGTTGCTGGCCCGGAGCCAGTGGGCCCGCCGGCTGGCGCTCGGACTGTTGGCCGCCGAGCTGGCGCTGCTCCCTGCGCTGCCGGCCGACGGCGGCAGCACCTTGGTGGGTGCCGTCGCCGCAGTCGCGGCGCTGGCGGTGGCCTCCCCGCCGCTCACCCACTGGGTGCGGCGGCTGCCGGTGGCCGGCGGGCCGCCTCGTCGCGTCGTGGTGCTGCTGCTCGTCCTGGTGCTGCTCCCGGCGGTGGTCGGGCTCTCCGACCCGTCGGGCCCGTCGATGGCCGGGTGGGCCCTGGCCGCGGCAGCCCCGGTGCTGGCGTGGGGCTATGCCCGCTCGTACGCAGCCGCGCTCTGGGCCCTCCGGCTGGTGCTGCCGGTGCTCGGGCTCGCAGCCGCGATCGGCGCGGGGTGGCCGGCCGGCCTCGCCGTGATGGCAGTCGCGGCCGGCGCGACCGCCCTGGCATGGTTGCGCGACGCCCGGCTGGCGGCGATCCCGCTCGCCCCGCCTCGCGTCGACACGTACCGCATCCCCCCCGAGCTGGCCCCGCCGGAGGTGCTCGAAGCCGCCGGGCTCGACGCGCACGGCCGCCGCCGGGCCGGCTCGCCGGAGTAACCCGCCCGGTGCGGCGGCTCCCGACCCCGTGGTTCCTGGTGCCCGTGCTGGTCGCGGGCGTGCTGGGCGCGGTGCTCGGCCGGGAGGTGGCCAGGGTGACGTGCTCGTTCGGAACGGGCCTGCTCGAGCCCGATCCGCCGCGCTGCCCCGGGTTCGAGATCTCCGCCGCCGTCATCGGCGCGATCGTTGCGATCGCGGGGGTGGCGGTGGTGGTGAACCTGGCGCTGCGTTCGCTGGCCGAATGGCGGGAGCTGCGCGAGGAAGCCGAAGGAGATGACGAGCCCGCCACCGAGCCGGATGGCGGGGAGCTAGACCGCTGAGAAGACGAGCGCCACGTTGTGGCCGCCGAAACCGAACGAGTTCGTCATCGCCCGCCGCACCTTCACCTCGCGCGCAGTGTTGGGCACGTAGTCGAGGTCGCACTCAGGGTCGGGGTTCTCCAAGTTGATCGTCGGCGGGATGACGCCGTCGCGGATCGCCAACACGCACGCGATCGACTCGAGAGCCCCCGCGCCGCCCAGCAGGTGGCCGGTCATGGACTTGGTCGACGACACCGGCACCCGGTAGGCGGCGTCGCCGAACGCCAGCTTGATCGCGGCGGTCTCGGTGGTGTCGTTGGCCGGCGTCGACGTGCCGTGCGCGTTGATGTAGCCGATGTCCTCCGGACCCAGCCGGGCGTTGTCGAGCGCGCGCTGCATCGCCCTGGCCGCCCCCATGCCCCCGGGCCGGGGCAGGGTGATGTGATAGCCGTCTGCCGACATGCCGTACCCCACGACCTCGGCGTAGATCGTGGCGCCGCGGGCTTTGGCGTGCTCGAACTCCTCCAGCACGAGCACCGCGGCCCCCTCGGCCATCACGAACCCGTCGCGATCGGCGTCGAAGGGACGGCTGGCCCGCTCCGGCTCGTCGTTGCGGGTGCTGAGCGCCCGGGTCTGGGCGAATGCGGCGACGGGGAACTCGGCCAGTGCCGCCTCGGAGCCGCCGGCGAGCATCACGTCCGCGTCGTCGCGTTTGATGATCTCGGCTGCATCACCGATGGCGTTGGCGGACGCGGCGCACGCCGTCACGACACAGGTGTTGGGACCTTGCAAGCCGTATGCGATCGACACCATGCCGCCGGCGCCGTTGGCGATGATCTGGGTCACGACGAGCGGACTCACCCGATCGGGGCCCCGGTCGCGGATCGTGTCGACGCCGTTCTGGATCGAGATGATCCCGCCGATGCCGGACCCGACCACGACACCCGCCCGGTACGCCTCCTCGCCGGCGTCCCGGTAGTCGAGGCCGGCGTCGTTGAGGGCCTGGTCGGAGGCCGCCCAGAAGAGCTGGGCGAAGCGGTCGAGGCGGCGCGCCTCCTTCTTCGGGATGTACAGCTCGGGGTCGAAGCTGGCCACCTCGCCGGCGATCCGCACCGGCAGGTGCGAGGCGTCGAAGCCCTGGATCGTGGAGATGCCCGACTTGCCGTCGAGCAGGTTCTTCCAGAACGACTGCGGGTCGGCGCCGACGGGGTTGACCGTCCCCAGGCCGGTGACGACCACCCGCCGCCCGGTCATGTCAGCCTCCCTGGGAGGCGCTGAGCTTGTCATGGACGAGGTCGACGGCCTCCCCGACGGTCGTGATGCTCTCCGCTTCCTCGTCGGGGATCTTCACGCCGTACTTGTCCTCGAGCGCCATGAGCAGCTCCACCACGCCCAGCGAGTCGACCTCGAGATCCTGCTCGAACGTCGACGCGTTCGTGATGTTCTCCGCCTCGACTCCCAGATCGTTGACGAGCAGCTCTTTGAGGCCCGCTTCGATCTCAGAACGCTCCATGGTCACTCCTCTTGGTCAATCTGACTTGGTCAATCTGACTTGGTCAATCTGATTTGGTCGATCTGATGTGGTCGGTCTGACGACGCCGGCCAGCTCAGATCGCCAGCCCACCGTCTACCCGGATCACCTGCCCGGTGACGTACGCCGCCTCGTCCGAGCAAAGATAGCCGACGAGCGACGCGACCTCGACGGGCGCCCCGAACCGCCCGGCGGCGATCGCAGGCATCGCGGCGTCGCGCACGGCGTTGCCGAGCGCGTCGGTCATGTCGGTCTCGATGAAGCCGGGGGCGACGACGTTGGCGGTGATGTTGCGCGACCCCACCTCCTTGGCGACGGACTTGACGAACCCGATCAGCCCGGCCTTGGAGGCGGCGTAGTTCGCCTGCCCGGGGTTGCCGCCGATCCCGGCGACGGAGGCGACGGCGACCACCCGTCCCCACTTGGCGCGCAGCATGCCTCGCAGCGCGCCCCGGGTGCACAGGAAGGCGGAGCGGAGGTTGACGCGCAGCACCTCGTCCCACGCGTCGGTCTTCATCCGCAGCAGCAGGTCGTCGCGGGTGATGCCGGCGTTGTTGACGAGGATCTCCACCGGCCCGAGCTCGCCGGCCACACGGTCGAGCATCCCAGTCACGGCCTCTTCATCGCCGACGTCCGCCCCCACCGCCATGGCCTGCCCGCCGGCCGCCGTGATCGCGGCGACGACCTCGTCGGCAGCGTCGGCGCGGGCGGCGTAGTTGACGGCGACGCGGTGGCCCTGGCCGGCGAGGTGCTCGGCGATGGCTCGTCCGATACCGCGCGAGCCGCCAGTCACCAGCGCCACCCTGCTCATCAGTCGCCGACTCCCAGGCCGTACGCGTCGATGTTGGGCTTCACCAGATCGAGGCCGGAGGCGTCCGTGGCGGGCAGCGCGGCGTCCGTCGCGCCGAGCGGCTCGACCCGCTCCCCCC
>JBFKDA010000154.1:0-6999 GCA_041619955.1 Acidimicrobiia bacterium
CTCGACGGCGGCGACGTGGCCCTCGGCCAGGTCGACCACGTGGATGTAGTCGCGGATCGCCGTGCCGTCGCGGGTGTCGTAGTCGGTGCCGAACACGGCCAGCTCGAGCCGGCGGCCCACCGCGACCTGGGTGATGAACGGTACGAGGTTGGCGGGCGGGCCACTGGGGTCCTCGCCGATCTGGCCCGACGAGTGGGCGCCGACCGGGTTGAAGTACCGGAGCACCAGGATGTTCCACGCCGGGTCGGCGGCGTGGATGTCGGGGAGCAGCTGGGCGTCGACGATCAGCTTGCTGCGCCCGTAGGGGTTGATCGCGTCGAGCGGCGACGCCTCGGTCAGCGGCAGCTCGACGGGGATGCCGTACACGGTGGCGCTGGAGCTGAAGACGAGGTTGCGGACGCCGTGGTCGGACATCGCTTCGCACAGCGTCGCGGTGCCGCCGACGTTGACCCGGTAGTAATGGAGCGGCCTCGCGACCGACTCGGCGACCGACTTCGGGCCTGCCAGGTGGATGACGGCCTCGATGCCGCGGCCGGTGAAGGTGGCGTCGAGCGCGCCCCGGTCGGTGACGTCGGCCTCGACGAAGTCGAGTTCGGTGCCGGTGATGGCTCGAAGCCGGTCGAGCACCGCGGGCTTCGAGTTGGCGAAGTTGTCGAGCAGGGTGACCGCATGGCCGGCGTCGACGAGCGCCACGGCGATGTGGCTGCCGATGTACCCGGTGCCGCCGGTGAGGAGGACGTGCATGGGCGGGAAGCTAGCGCCCGGGCACAGCCGGGGACGCTGGGATACACTCGGATGCGGGGATGGCACAGCGCCGATTCATTCGCGTCGTTCACGACTACCAACGTCGCGGGCCGCGGCTCAAACGGTTCCTCGACGCGATCGAGGAGCCGGCTCAGCGGGCCGGCTATGAAGTCGTCGTCGAGCAGATCACGAACCTTCCCGTCATGGAAGAAGAGCCCGATCTCGAGGTCGCGCCGACTCTGCTCGTGGGTCGTCGGCAGCTGTTCGAGGCGTTCGACCCGACGCTTCAGACCGTCCGCGCGTTCGGTAGCCCCATCATCTGCGTCCAATGGCGCGCGGACATCCCAACCCCGAAAGATTGGTTCATCGCCGATGCGATCTTGCCCGAGCTGGGTGAGCCGTCGGTGGAGTCCTTCGTCGACGACGACGAGCAGCTTGGCGATTTCGCGCAACGCGTGATCGTGGAGCTTCTCGGCCCGATCCGAAGCCTTGGCACCGTGCTGCTCGATCACGACCTCATCATCGACGTGGCGTACCGCCTCGTCCTGGCCGGCCGTGCCGAGCCCGGCCTGTTGCGGGATTTCGAACCCGCCCTCCTCGGCCGGGCCCTCGCGCAGCTCGACACCCGCTCCAGCACGCCGGCGGACAGGGTGCGCTGGGCGGCTGAGAACCTGCCCGCCTTCGACGCCTACCCGCCCGACGAGCTCTGGCGCAACTGGATCCTCCACGTCCGCCCGGATCTCGTCCGCAAGGCGTTGAGCTCTCTCGAGGCGACGGCGCCGTGACCGTCACGACGGCCGACGCGAAGACCGGCGCCGGGACCTTCCCGGCCGATCAGCTCGAACGCCTCGCCGAGCTGCTGCGGGCCGGGGGAGTGGTGTTCTTCGTCGGCTCCGGCTTCTCGATCGACAGTGAGGGCACCAGCGCCCGCCGCCTGCTCGGCAGGGTGCTCGCGCGCCTGGTCGCCCTTGGCCACGAGGTCGCGCACGTCTCCGAGGTGGGCCGCAGCGTCCTGCACTCGCTGAAGACGACCTTCGACATCGAGGGAGATGTCGGCCACCCGGCGACGCTCGTGAGTAGCGACACGATCTCCGGTCTCACGTCCGACTACTTCATGTTCAACGACTGGGCGACCAGCGCGCTCGACCGGCTGCTCCGAGAGATCACACCCGGTGGCGACGCGCCCGATGGCAGCCTGGTGCCGGCGGCGACCGCCGCCTTCTGCGCCACGGTCTCCACCTTCGAGAACCACCTGCTGGCGATGCTCGGCGACCGCGTCCCGCTCCCGCCGCTGCCGATCGCCGATCTCGCGGCGCTCCCGACCCACCGGCGCGGCAAGGCGCTGTTTCTCGAGTCGGTGGGGTTCGACCAGGAGCGCAAGCTCATGGCGGGCCGCACCGCCGCGCCGCTCGCCGACGTCGTGTCCGATTACCGGCAGCGCATCTTCCCCAGGCATCGCGTGCTGGCGCGGCTGGCGGCCGAGGGGCTGTCGCCGATCCTCGTGACCACGAACTTCGACCTGCTGCTCGAAGGCGGGTACCGCCTCGAAGGCATGGAGGTGCTGCCCAACGAGCCGGCCGCCGACCTGCCGACCGGCCGCTACCGGGCGTTCTCGGTGGTCGCCGACGCCGGGCAGTTCTTCGAGCGGGGCTCCGGTCAGCGGGCGGCGCTGCTCGTGAAGATTCACGGCTGCGTCGACGCCTATCGCGCCGCCCGGAGCGCGTCGCCGGCCGAGTGGGAGGCCTATCTGCCGTCGGTCGTGTTCACCTACCGGGAGATCCAGAACTGGCGCCAGGACGCCTGGTCGCGGGACCTGCTGCGTACGCTGCTCCGGACCCACACCGTGGCCTTCTGCGGCTACAGCGCCGCCGATCCGGTGATCCACGACACCCTCCGCACCGTCTACGAGGAGATGAGCAACCGCGCCGGCAGCCGGGCCGGCACAGGCGAGGACACGCCACAGCGGCGAGCCTTCTTTTTCGCCCAGGCCGAACGCACCGACTTCCACATCTCCGAGGTGCTGCGCGCCGCTCGCGAGGCGGGCGGCGGGTCGGGCCACGAGGATCGCAACAAGATCGACGTGCACTTCGCTGCCGATCGCTTCCCCACATACGACGACGCATTCCAGTGGCTCTACCACCGCACCATGCGCGAGCTCCAGCGCGACGCCCTCACCGATTCGCTCGCCGTGGTGGCGCAGGAGCTGCTGGGCCGCCCGGTCGACGCCCGCCACGACCTGCCGCCCATCGTCGATGCGCTGGACGAGGTGATCGGCCGCGAGCGCGCGCTCGCCGAGCGGTGGGGCGGCGACGGCCACCGTCCCGGTGCCGATCGCCACGAGCTGCTGGCGGCCACGTCGTGGACGGAGTGGCTCCAGGCTGGGCTGCTGCGGGAGCGGGGGATGGCCGATGTGCGCCGCCGCCGCCAGGGGATGCTCATCCGGCTCGATCGGTACCGGCGCGCCCACCACTACGTCGCGGCTGCCGATCACCTGCGCTGGGTGGCATGGGCGGTGGTCGTGGAGTTGGCGCTGCGCAAGCTGATCGCGGCCGCGTATGGCGCACCGGACGCCTATCACGCCTTACCACCGGAGGTGCGGGCGGTGAGCGGCGGCGCCGCTGCCGTCGAGTTCACACTGCCGGATTCGATGGCGTTGCGAGCGGTGATCGTGAGCCTCGATCCCACCGGCCGCCGGGAACCCCATCGGCTGCCGGGCGCCCATGCCCGGGTGTGCCGTTGGCATCTCGCGAGGACGGTGCCCGGGCTGGCCGACGGCCAACGTGCGCCGACCAGCCGGTCCGGGAGGCTGCTCTGGCTATGGGCGGGTGCGGACGATGAAACCGCCTCACGCCACCGGGCATCCGCCGCCCGACTCCTGGGAGTGACGTGACCGCGCCAGCCGACCTCTCCGACCTCGTCGCCGAGAAGCTGGCGGCGTGGCCGCTTTTCCGGGGCAGTGCCGATCCGGTGCAGCCGCAGCGGGTGTCCGGGCCCGAGCTGCTCCTGGCCGACAGTCGGGTCGTCTTCACGGTGCAGGAGCGGCTGGCGGAGCCAGGGCGGGACCAGCGGCGGGTCGCCCGGACGGTGATCCTGGCGGCGCACTTCTCGCCAAGAGCCGATGTAGTGGTGCACGACGCCGAGCTGGGGTCGCTGGGTCTGGTCTACGCCATCGAGGACGTCACCGCCGACCTCGTGCGAGCTGCGGTCGAGGCGGCCGATGCCGAGCTTCGCCCCCGACTCGAAGCGCTGCTGGAGAACGTCGTGGCATTGACCCGAGCCAACGTCGAACGGGCCTTCGAAGACGCCGATACCCCGATCCCCGCGCCGGTTGCGCAGGCCTTGGATGCGGCAGACGCTCGAATCCGCGCGCAGGTCGAGCTGGCTCTCGACGAGGCCGCCTACACCCGGCACCTGCTCGTCAACCATCCGCACCGGCGGAGCCGCCAGACGCTGGCCGTGGAGCTGGTGCTGGCCATCGGGCCTGCCTGCGACGTCGACCCCATCGCGCGGGTTCTGCGCCGCTACGCCGCCGAGCACGAAAACCTGCGCAACATCGGCGTGAACCTCCTCCACGTCGACCCGGCAGCCGCCGACGACCCGCGTGCCTGGCAGCGGGCGTTCCCGTGGCTGTTGGCCTGGACGGGGGAGTTGCTGGCGCAGGCAGACTGGACGGCCGGCGACGGCGGGGAGGTGGCGCCGCTGCGCACGCTGGAGCTGGGCGACTTCCGCAGCTTCCATGAGTTGAGGCTGGACCTGCAACGAGCCCCGGTCCACCTGATCCACGGGTTCAACGGCAGCGGCAAGTCATCGATCGCCGAGGCGCTGGAGCTGGCGCTGACCGGCCGCCTGGAGCGGGTGGCGGGGGACGGCCCCGCGCAGGAGCTCCTGAAGTCCGTGTTGCGGCGGCGTGCCCCTGGCTCCCCGCGGCGCGAAGACCGGGCGACCGTCGTGCTGAGGCTCGGCGACGGGCGGCACCATGACATCGAGATCGCGCCGGCCAGTCCCATCGCACAGCTACAGTCGGCGGCTGCGCTGACGGCGCTCGGGTTCCGGCTCGACCAGCCGGCGATGGACCGGCTCGCCCGTGCCAACGGAACCGACCGGGCCGTGGCGCTCCTCGACGGGTTCTTCCCCGAAGAGCAAACCGTGCGGACGGCACACGCCGAGGCGCAAGCCCGCCTCAACGAGGACCTCAAGCAGCTCGATGCGCGCCTGGCCGATCTGCCGCGGGCCCGACAGGCATTGGACGAGCGGAGAAGGCCGTGGTCGGGTCGCCGGGCAGAGACCGTCGCCCGCTACGCCGCGACCCTCAACCGATGGCTCCATCTGAGCGCCCGGATCGACCTCGTCGAGCGGCGCTGGAGCCTGAGCAACGTGGCGGCCGCCGCCGAGCTGGCCGACGGCGACCCGCTGCGCGAATTCCTCGCGATGGCGGACGATCAGCTCGCCGCCATGGACGCAGCGCTGGCCGCCGCGCACGAGGAGCTGGGCGCCGTGGAAAAGGAGCTCGACATGATGCACGTCCAGGAGGTGGTGGACGAGGCGGAGACCGCCGCCGACGTTGCCCGGCTCGAGCCCGCCGACGTGATGGCGCTCAGCCGGGCGGGCGAGTTGCTCCATCCGTCGTACACCGCTCGCAGCGGGCTGCTCGGCCAAGCGCTGCAACAAGCGATCGATGGCGAGACCCGGGAGTGGGGCTCGTTCCCGCTGGGGACGACCGAAGGATGGGCCGACGACTTCATCGACCGCATCGACGAGATCGTGGCCGCTCGGAGTGCGCTGGACCAGCGCCAGCCGGACGGCAACCGCGTCGGGTGGCCGGCGTTGCTGGAAGAGCCGCCGACCGAGTTTCTCGACGCAGCGTTGAGCCGGGCGGCGCTGGACGAGGCCGCCGAGGCCGCCGACCGGGCGCTGTCGAGGCGGCTCACCGATCTGGGCGTGAACGACGCGCTCAACGAGCTGCTTGCGCTGTTCACCACCGCGCGCTGGGCATACGAACAGGTCGAGCTCGAGCAGGTCGCCGACGGCGACGAGGCAGTAGCGGTCTTGCGGTCGGGCCCGAGGGACGCCCCCGTCGACCCGGCCGACCTGCGGCTCAACACCGCCGAGCTGAACCTACTGACGATCGCCATCTTCCTGCTGTGTGCGTGCCGGCTGGAGAACCCGCTCCGGTTGCTGGTACTCGACGACCCGCTCCAGAACATGGATGAGTTGACCGTGGCGACGCTGGCGCGAGGGCTGGGGCGCCTGCTGCGGCTGCCGGCTTGGGCCGATCGGGGCTGGGAGCTGCTGATCCTGCTGCACAGTGAGGAGAACCTGACCCGATTCCGGGACGAGTTCCCCGCGCCGGTGTACCGGTTGCCCTGGCTGAGCCCGGCCGAGACTTCCAAGGCGGGGGTAGTGCGGGTGGAGCCGCCTCCCGCCGAATGGGGGAAGGTCCAGCCGCTCAGCTGATTGCGCCCATAATCCACGTTATGTCAAGTTGGTGTAGGCCAATGCTGAGCGTGACGCACCGGAGGAAGCTCCCGCCCGGGCGTCAGCCCGCTTTCCTCCGGGGCGCGACGTAGGACAAGATGCGCGCCCACTTCGGGACCAGCAGGTCGTGGCCGGCCTTGGGGACCATTTCGAATCGGGCGTTCGGTAGCAGCTTCTGCCATCGGGTCCCATGGCTGTTGCCCGTTTGCGGATCGGCGGCGCCGTACAGCAGGAGCGTCTTTGCATGCACGGCATCGAGATCCACATCGGGCAGCGACTCGTCGGGGAACGGCAAGGAGACGATCGCAAGCCGCGGCAGCTCTTGATGAGACGCGGCGAGCGCGAGTGCGTCCCAGCCGCCTGTCGACCAACCCACGACGCCGCCGGTGTCTGATTCCCACTCGGAGCACAGACGCACGTCGCGCCGGGCGGTCTCCTCGGGTGCCGGGTCGAACAGATCGATCCCCTGGGGCAGACACACGACGATCGACATCGGCTCGTTCACCGGCACGAACCTACCAGTCGACCGCGGCGCCCCTCCCCGCGTTTCAGCAGCCCGCCGCGAAGCGGTATGCGTCGCAGACCTCGGCCAGCTTGTCGTCCGGGAGGATCGCGGCGCGCGCCACGAGGCGCGTCTTGTCCAGGGTGAAAACGTTGTCGAAGTTGGCCGCACACTCCGTCGCAAGCCCGTCCGCCGGCGGCATCACGACCTCGGTCGGGATGTTGCGCACCGTGGTGGTGATCGGGGCGACGAGCAGCGAGCTGAGCCGTGGGATGAAG
>JBFKDA010000155.1:0-6981 GCA_041619955.1 Acidimicrobiia bacterium
TCGAGCGCGTCCTGGGTGGCCGGGTCGCGGTCGGGCTTGGCGAGCACGTGGAGCTCCATGCCGAAGGCGTGTGCCCTGCGAGCGAACTCGAGCCCGATCGAGCCGAGGCCCACCACGCCCACCCGCCGCCCGTACAGGCCGCGGGCCCGCTGGTACCGGGCCTTGTCCCACTTGCCGCGCCGCAGGTCCGCGACGTTGTCGGGGATGTTGCGGTCGATCGCCAGCAGCAGCGCGAACGCGAGCTCGGCGACCGCGATCGCGTTGCGGCCGGGCACGTTGGCGACGTACACCCCGCGTGCGGCGGCCGCGGCCACGTCGATCGTGTCGACGCCGGCGCCGGCGCGGATCACGAGCTCCAGCTCGTCACCGGCTTCGAAGACCGCGCTCGACACCTTCGTGCTGCGCACGACCAGCACGTGGACGCTCGCAACGGCGTCGACGAGCTCGGCAGGGCCGATTCCCGGCTCGTAGGCGACGTCGAAGCCCCGGGTGCGCAGGCCTGCGATGCGGGATTCGGGGAACTTGTCGGCGATGAGGATGCGCATGGCGGGGCGGCCGAGCCTACCTCCCGCGGTAGCGTGGCGCCGCGATGGGCGACGACCACGACCACGGGATGCGCGACCACTCCGACGAGCACCCCCACGAGCACGCGGCCGACCAGCCCGCCGGGCGGCTCGGCGCGCTGGTGGCGAGGCTGCGGGAGCTCACACCCCACGACCACGGGCCGGTCGGGACGATCGCCGACACCGGGGCCGAGGGCATCCGGGCCACGAAGGTCTCGCTCGTCGGGCTGGGCGTCACCGCCGCCCTCCAGGCGGTGATCGTCGTCTTCACCGGCTCGGTGGCGCTGCTGTCCGACACGATCCACAACCTCACCGATGCGCTGACCGCGGTGCCGCTCTGGATCGCGTTCTCGCTGGGCCGGCGGCCGCCCAGCCGCCGTTACACGTTCGGGCTGCACCGAGCCGAGGACTTGGCCGGTTTGCTCATCCTGGCCGCGATCCTGTTCTCGGCCGGGGCGGTGGCCTGGGAGTCGTTCGGGCGGCTGTTCGAGCCCCGCAAGCTCGACTACGTGGGATGGGTGATCGCGGCGGGCGTGGTGGGGGCGCTCGGGAACGAGCTGGTCGCCCGGTACCGCATCGTGGTCGGGCGGCGCATCAGCTCGGAGGCGCTGGTCGCCGACGGGGTGCACGCACGTACCGATGCGCTCACGTCGCTGGCGGTCGTCGCCGCCGGCCTGGGAGCGCTCGCGGGGGCCGACTGGGCCGACGCGGTCGCCGGGCTCGTCGTCGCCCTGATGATCCTGGTGCTGCTCCGGCATTCGGCCGCGCGGATGTTCGGGCGGCTGCTGGACGCCGTCGAGCCGGAGCTCGTCGACCGGGTGGCGGCGGCCGCGGCCGGCGTCGCCGGCGTCGAGGAAGTGACCGAGGTGAGGGCGCGCTGGGTGGGGCACCGGCTGTCGGCCGCGCTGTCGATCGAGGTCGACCCGGCACTGTCGGTGCGGGACGGCCACGACATCGCCCAGCGCGTGACCCACGCAATCCACCACGAGCTCCCGCACGCGGTCGACACGCTGGTGCACGTCGACCCGCACGGCGAAGCCGACGAGTCCCACAGCACCACCGACCACCACCGGCCCTGAGCGCCACCGCGCCAGGTCGACCGCTACTGCAGGGGCGCGCCCGACTGGAACGCCTGGATCACCCGGCCGGCGTCCGGGTCGATCGCCACGAGATAGGCGACGCCACCCTCGGTGGAGCCGCGGACCGGCAGGGTGGCGGCCTCGATGTTGCGGGCCCGCAGCAGGTCGAAGCCGAGCTTGACGATGTCCGTGAAGCCCAGCCGGTCGTCGGCTACCAGCGCATCGCCGAGGTCTTGGGCGACGAACGGCGCGTCGAGCAGGCGGGCCGGGGAGGTGGCCTTGTCGATGAGCTGGCCCAGCACCTGCTGCTGGCGAGCGGTCCGCCCGATGTCGCCCTGGTCGACACCCACCCAGGCTCCACCCTGCAGCTCCTCGTACTGGCGGGAACGCACGAACGCCACGGCCTGCGGGCCCGACAGTTGGGTGGTCCCGGCCGTCACCGACAAGCCGGACTTGTTGTCACGCGCGTCGAAGGGGAACGTGACCTCCACCCCGCCGAGGCCGTCGACCACGTCCGCGAACTGCGAGAAGCCCACCTCGACGTAGTGGTGGATGGGGAGGCCGGTCGCCCGCTTGACGGTGTTCACCAACAGATCGGGCCCCCCGAATGCGTACGCCGCGTTGATCCGGTTGGTGCCCTGACCGGGGATGTCGACCTTGAGGTCGCGGGGCAGGCTCAGCAGCTGCGTCTTGCTCGAGCCTGGGAGCACGTGGAGCACCATGATCACGTCGGCCCGCTGGCCGGCGAAGTCGCCGAAGAAGCCGCCCAGCTCGGGCTCGAGGTTGGCGCGGCTGTCGCTCCCGACCAGCAGGTAGTTGACGGGACCGGAAGTGACCGGGTCGAGGCTCGGCAGCTCGGCGGCGGGGATCCGGGTGATCGAGTCATCCAGCCTCCATGCCGCGAACGCGGCCCAGCCGACCGCACCGATGACGGCCAGCAGCAGCACCAGCAGCAGGCGGCGGCCCCAGCGGCGCTTGCGCCGGGCAGGGCGAGTTGGCGGCGCAGGCGGCGGCGCCTGCGTGGCCGGGTACTGGAGCGTGTCTTGTCCGGTCACGATTGATTCCCTACCTTCGGGTCATGGGCCTTCGGGTCATGGGCCTTCGGGTCCTGGCATTTGGAACGGCCGCCGCTGACTGCCAGCGACGGCCGCATGTGGTTTGTGAGAACACGCCGAATTCTACCGCGCGATCAGCTGCGTGGTGGTATCTCAGACCTCCAAACGGGGAAAGAGCACACTCGGTTCTGGCAGCTCATCACCGCCGTCGCCGAGCTGGCGCAATGCCGCCGCCGCGAACGAGGGCGTGAACGGCGCCAGCGCCCGGGCCGCAACCCGCTCGACGTCGACCACCGTCCGCATCGTGATGGCGAACTGCCGGGCCGCGGCGTCGTCGCCTGCCTGCGCCGCCTTCCCCGTCTCCCACGGGCGGGCGTGCTGCACGTAACGGTTGCCCTCGGCGATCAGCTCGCTCACGGCGATGGCCCCGCCCCGGATGTCGAAGCGGTCGAGCGCCGTGGTGACGGAGTCGTCGACCTCGTCGGCGAGCTTGCGCAGCTCCAGGGAATCGTCGTCGAGCTCGGCATCGGGCACCCGGCCGCCGCCGTAGCGATGGAGCAGCGTGAGGGTGCGGTTGATCAGGTTGCCGAGCCCGTTGGCGAGATCCTGGTTGGCGCGGTCGACCAGCCGCTCGGGGGTGAAGTCGGTGTCGCCCACCGTCGGCACGTCGCGTGCGAACCACCACCGCAGCGCGTCGGCGTTGTAGCGGTCGACCAGCTCGCGGGGGTCGACGGTGTTCCCGAGCGACTTCGAGATCTTCTCACCGTCGGCGGTGACGTAGTCGTGCACGACCACGGCGGTCGGCAGCGGCACGCCGGCCGACAGCAGCAGGGCCGGCCAGTAGACGGCATGGAAGCGCTGGATGCCCTTGCCGATCACGTGGACGCGGTGGTCCGCCTCGACCCACCACCGGTGGTACTCCGGGGCGTCGGTGCCGTAGCCGAGGGCGGTGATGTAGTTGGCGAGCGCGTCCATCCACACGTAGACGACCTGGCTCGGGTCGCCGGGGACCGGGACGCCCCAGCCCCGCGCCCGCTCGGCGGAGCGGCTCACGCTGAAGTCTTGGAGGCCGGCGGCGATGAAGGAGAGCACCTCGTTCTGCTTGACCTCCGGGTCCACTCGCATCCGGCCGCTCGTGATGGCCTCGGCGAGCGCGTCGCCGTAGTCGCCGAGACGGAAGAACCAGTTGGTCTCGGCCACCTCGTCGGGCTCGGTGCCGTGCTCGGGGCAGCGTCCGTCGACCAGCTCGGACGGCTCGTAGAACTGCTCGCAGCCGACGCAGTAGAGCCCTGAGTAGTCCTTGCGGTACAGGTCGCCGTTGGCGGCGACGGCGTTCCAGAGGCGCTCCACGCCGGGGACGTGACGGGGGTCCGAGCTGGTGCGGATGTAGTCGTCGTTGGACAGGTCGAGCTTTCGGACGAGGTCTTCGAAGTGGGCGGCGTTGGTGGCGACGTACTCCTCCACCGGCACGTCGGCGGCCTCGGCGGCGAGGACGTTCTTGAGGGCGTTGTCATCCGTGCCGCTGAGGAACCGCACCTCGTCGCCTCGCTGGCGGCGGTTGCGGGCGAGCACGTCGGTCTGGGTGAACTCCAGGGCGTGCCCGATGTGGGGCACGGAGTTCACGTAGGGGATCGCCGTCGTGACGTAGTACCGCTCGGCCATCGGCCTCCTTCTGGGACGTGCATGTTATCGAAGGCCTTGTCGGGCTCACCGCCCGCGAACGCTTCCCCCGCTTGCGGAGGAAGTACCCCGAGGCGCAGCCCCCGGTGGGATGAGGTCCGCGCCGGGCCCGCGGCCACGCGTGTCCGGAGCGCAAGCTGCCGCCCCGAACATCCGCTCCCCCCTCCCCGCCTTCGGCGGGACGAGCTGCTCAGGTCGTCCGGGCGGCCATCTCCGGGTCGAGGTCCCACAGCACATCCAGCTCTTTGATGTCGATGTGGATGGCGAGCCGGCGAGCGTCGCTCCGCTCGATGACCTGGCGAAACCGGCGGGTCATGTCTCGCTGCCGCAAGATCCGGAAGTCCCTCATGGCGATCCCTCCGTCAGAGTGAGTTTCGATTCAGTACGGACTCTACCCCAGTCCGTTGCGGATTGCAACCCACTTCGACTACGCTGATCGGCAATGGTCAACCCGTATTCGGATCTCGACTGCTCGATCGCCCGCACGCTCGACGTCGTCGGCGAGCGGTGGAGCCTGCTGATCCTGCGCGACGCCTTCTACGGGGTGCGGCGGTTCGAGGAGCTCCAGCGCAGCCTCGGTATCGCCCGGAACGTGCTGTCCGACCGCCTCGGCAAGCTCGTCGAGCAGGGCGTGCTGCGCAAGGAGCTGTACGAGGACCGCCCGCCCCGCCACGAGTACCGGCTCACCGAGAAGGGGCGCGACCTGTTCCCGGTGCTGCTCGCGATGGCGGCCTGGGGAGACCGGTGGGAGTCCGACGGCCAGCCGGTGCAGCTCACCCATGAGGCTTGCGGCCAGGTCACCCACCCGGTGCCGGCGTGCGAGCACTGCGGCGAGCGGCTGACGCCCTGGAACGTGACCGGCGAGCCGGTGCAGTTCCTCGTCAGCGCCGACTGACGGCGCCGGTTCCCCCGACGAGCTTTCCCCCGACCAGCTCTCCCCCGACCAGCGTCAGGTCCACCTCGACCGCGGCCAGGTCCTCGACCGCGAACGGGTCGGCGCTCAGCACCACCAGGTCGGCATCCATGCCCGAGGCGACGGTGCCCTTGTGGCCGTCGAGGAAGCTCACCCGAGCCGAGCCGGCCGTGAAGGCGGCGAGGCCGTCGGCGAGCCCGAGCCGCTGTTCCGGCAGGAACGGCGCGACGTCGGGCCGGCCGGGCGGCCGGCGGGTGACCGCCACCGCGAGTTGGCCCATGACGTCCGGTGACGACACCGGCCAGTCGCTCCCCATCGCCAGGTCGGCGCCGGCCGCCAGCAGGTCGGCGAACGGGTACTGCCGGGCGGCCGCCGCATCGGGAAGGAACGGCAGGGTCAGCTCGGTCATCGCCTCGTCGGCGCACGCCCACAGCGGCTGGCAGTTGGCGGTCACGCCGAGGGCGGCGAAGCGGGGCACGTCGTCGGGATGCACCACCTGGAGGTGGGCGACGTGCGGCCGCAGTCCGGCTGCGGCGGGCGCGTCCTCGATCGCATCGAGTGCCGACCGCACCGCCGCGTCGCCGATGGCGTGGAAGTGCGGCTGGAACCCCCGCCGCGCCACCTCGGCCACGATCGCGGGCAGCTCGGCCGGGTCGATGAAGTCGATGCCGCGGCCACCGGTGCCCGCATACGGCTCCAGCATCGACGCGGTGAAGTTCTCGCAGACGCCGTCGAGCATCAGCTTCACCGTGCCGGCCGAGTACGTGCCCCGGGAGTCGGCTCGCCTCGCCTCCAGTTCGTCGAGCTGCTCGAGGCCGCGGTCCCGGTCCCACCACAGCGCGCCGCGGACCGATGCGGTCAACCTCCCGGCGTCCACAGCCCGCAGGTAGGCAGCGTGGATCTCGGCGTCGACGATCGCGTCCTGCCACGCGGTGACACCGGACGACAGCAGCCGTTCCTGGCCCGCCAGCAACGCACGGTCCCAGTCGGCCTCCGTGGTCGGCGGCACGCGCCGCTCGACGATGCGCATCGCGCCCTCCTGCAGCGTCCCCTGTGGCGACCCGTCCGCGAGCCGCTCGATCCGCCCGTCGGGCGGGTCGGGAGTGCTCGCATCGATGCCGGCGAGCCGGAGCGCCGCGGTGCTCACCCAGGCGGCGTGGCCGTCGGCGACCACCAGGTACGCAGGCCGCTCCCCCACCACCTCGTCGAGCAGGTCCGCCGCCGGGGTACCCCCCGGGAACCAGGGGAACTGCCACCCGCCGCCGACCACCCACCCGTCGGTCCGGCCGGCGTACGCGCCGACCGCGGCCAGGGCTTCCTCGGCCGACGAACACATGGACAGGTCGCAGCGCAGCAGCTGCAACCCGCCGTCGACCGGATGCACGTGCGCATCCTGAAACCCCGGACAGACCATCCGCCCCCCAAGCTCCACGACCTCGACCGCCGGCGGCGCGAGACCGCGCCCCACCCCGACGATCAACCCGCCAGATACGACAACCGAGTCCGCGCCAGGCCGCCCGAACACCGACCCCCCGCGCAAGACGAGGTCATGTTCTTCACTCACGGGTCTGAGCGGAGCGAAGACCCGTGATCTAAGACTTGGCTTCGGCGAGGGCGTCGGTGAAGTTGATCTCGTAGTCGCCGGTGTCCTCGATGACCTCGGTGTCGGCCTCGTCGGTGGCGTCGTAGAA
>JBFKDA010000156.1:0-6962 GCA_041619955.1 Acidimicrobiia bacterium
GGCGTCGTCGGGGATGCTCATGACCTTGCCGAACATCTCGGCCGGCTCGTCGGCCACCGACACGTAGTTGCCGTACGACTGGGACATCTTGCGCGTGCCGTCGGTGCCCACCAGCAGCGGCACCGTCACCGCCGCCTGCGGCGGCTGGCCGTAGGCGCGCTGCACGTCCCGGCCCACCAGCAGGTTCAGTAGCTGGTCGGATCCGCCCAGCTCCACGTCGGCCTCGATGGCCACCGAGTCCATCGCCTGCAGCAGCGGGTAGAGCAGCTCCATCATCGATACCGGCTGCTCGGCGGCGAGCCGGGCGGCGAAGTCCTCCCGCTCCAGGATCTGTGCCACGGTGACGGTCGAGGTGAGCTGCAGCATCCCGTCGGTGCCGAGCCGGCCCAGCCATTCGGAGTTGTACCGGACCTCCAGGTTCTCCTCCAGCAGCAGCGGCCGCAGCATGGCCAGGCAGCTCTCGGCGTACCCCTGCACCTCGGCCGCGGAGAGCCGCTTGCGGGTCTCCGACTTGCCGCTGGGGTCGCCCACCTGGGCCGTGTAGTCGCCGACGATGAGCACGGCGGTGTGCCCCAGCTCCTGGAAGCGCCGTAGCAGGTCGAATACGACTGCCCAGCCCAGGGTGACGTCGGGAGCGGTGGGGTCGACGCCGAACTTCACTCGCAGCGGCCGCCCCTCCGCCAGCAGCTCGCGCAGGCCGTCGGCCGGCACGACGGTGTCCACCGTGGGCAGGAGATGCGCGAGTTGCTCGTCGACCGGCTGCATGCGGCGCGGAGGTTAACCGGCGGCGGCGAAATCCCCGGAATCACCAGCCCCCACCGGTACCGTGACCCGGACCCATGAGACGCTGGTTGGCGGGCCTCTCGGCCCTTGCGGTGGTCGTCTCCGCGTGCTCGGTGGAGCCGCTGGAGGACCCGGGGCTGGGCGAGCGGGCCCTCACCACCATCGTCTACGCGTCCGACGGCACGGTGCTCGCCGAATGGCACGCCGAGGAGGACCGGGTCCTCGTCGACTACGCCACGCTGCCGAAGCATCTGCTCGACGCAGTGGTCGCCATCGAGGACGAGCGGTTCTGGTCGCACCCGGGCGTCGACCTGCGGGCGCTGGGCCGGGCGCTGCTGGCCAACCTCGAGGCCCGCGACCTCGTGCAGGGCGGGTCGACGATCACCCAGCAGTACCTGAAGAACGTGTTGCTCACACCCGACGTGACGCTCGACCGCAAGCTGCGGGAGGCGGCGCTGGCGGTGCGGCTGGAGAGCAACCTCACCAAGCCCGAGATTCTGGAGAGGTACCTCAACACGGTCTACTTCGGCAAGGGCGCGTACGGAGTCGGCACCGCCGCCAAACGCTACTTCGGCAAGGAGGCGGCGGCGCTCACGCTTTCCGAGTCGGCTTTCCTGGCCGGGCTCATCCAGGCGCCGGCCTCGTCGGACCCCTACGCCGACCCGGCAGAGGCGCTGACTCGCCGGCGGGTGGTGCTCCAGAAGATGGCCGACCTCGAGTGGATCACGCCCGAGGAGGCGGCCGCCGCCGACGGCGAGCCGCTCGAGCTGCGGCCACCCGACGCCGGCAACCAGGTGCGGTACCCGTACTTCGTGGAGGAGGTCAAGCGGCGGCTGCTCGACGACCCCACGCTCGGGGACACGCCCACCGATCGCTACAACGCGGTGTTCCGGGGCGGGCTGCGCATCTACACGACCCTCGACCCGGCGCTCCAGGAACTGGCCGACGCGGCGGTCGCCGACGTGCTCACCGAGGAACGCGGCCCGGTGTCCGGCTTGGCGTCGCTCGATCCCCGCACCGGCCACGTGCTCGCCCTCGTCGGGGGCCGCGACTTCTACGACCCGGTCGACCCCATCGCCCAGTTCAACCTCGCGACCCAGGGGCGCCGCCAGCCCGGCTCGGCGTTCAAGCCCTTCGTGCTGGCGGCGGCGCTGGAGAGCGGCATGACGCTGGACGCGGTGTTCGAAGGTGGCGCCGAGGTCGAGATCGCCACCCCGGCCGGGCCGTGGGTGGTGCAGAACTACAACCTCACCAACTTCCCGCATCTCACGCTCCTCGAGGCCACCGTCTTCTCCGTGAACGTGATCTACGCCCGGCTGGTCGACGCGGTCGGGCCCGCCGCCGTGGCAGAGCTGGCCGAGGCCGCCGGCGTCGCCGCCGAGCTCGACCCGTTCCACTCGGTGGCGCTGGGGTCGCAGGAGGTGAGCGTGCTGGATCTCACCAGCGCCTTCGGGACCCTGGCCGCGGACGGCGTCCACGTCGAGCCGGTGTTCGTCACCCGCATCGACACCTACGACGGCGTCAACCTGTGGGAGGCCACCCCGGCGGTGACCACCGTGATGGAGCGCGACGTGGCCCGCGGCGTCACCGCCGCCCTCACCGAGGTCGTGCGCCGCGGCACCGGCCAGCAGGCCCGCATCGGGCGGCCCACGGCCGGCAAGACCGGGACGTCGCAGGCGCACCGTGACGCCTGGTTCGTCGGCTACACGCCGGAGATGGTCACCGGGGTGTGGGTCGGCTTCCACCAGGGGGCGGTGTCGATGGAGGCGCCGTACACGCCGTTCTCGGTGACCGGCGGCACCTGGCCGGCGCAGATCTGGGCGCGGTACTCGTCGGCGGCGCTCACCGGCGTGCCGTTCGGCCAGCTCGCCACCGCCGACGCCGACGGCATGGTGAGCGTGCAGGTCGACCTGTCGACGGGGTTCCTGGCCGGCCCGCTGTGCCCGCGCGCCCAGGTGCAGCGCATCCAGGTGCCGGCCGACGCGGTGCCCAGCGTCATCTGCCCGATCCACAACCCGGAGGGCCTCGGTGACGTCGGTACCGGCACGGTGCCCGACGTGCTCGGCGCCGACCTGGCGACCGCCGTGCAGGCGCTGGACGGCGCCGGGTACGGAGCCACCGTCGACTGGGACGAGCCGGGCCCGCTGGCGCCGGGAACGGTCTACGGGCAGGACCCCGGCCCGCAGTCCCCCGCCGCGGCGGGCACCCTCGTGCGGCTCACGGTGGCGGGCCCCGCCCCCGGCTCGCTGGTGCCGTCGGTGCTGGGGC
Organism: Acidimicrobiia bacterium; assembly: GCA_041619955.1. Classification (GTDB taxonomy): domain Bacteria; phylum Actinomycetota; class Acidimicrobiia; order Spongiisociales; family JAOTWH01; genus JBFJZV01. The sequence goes on from JBFKDA010000156.1 coordinate 3,052, forward strand.
TCACGCTCGTGGAGGCCGAGTCGCGGCTGCGCAACGCCGGCCTCACGACGTCGGTCGTAGAGACGCCGGAAGCGGAGCCCGACGACGCCACATCTCGATCCGGGCTGGTGTGGGCGCAGCAGCCGGCGGCCGGCAGCGAGAAGGCCGGGGCCGTGAAGATCTGGGTCAACCCGTAGGGTTCCGCGGGCGGCCGGCGAGGGCTATGCCAACTGGTGGCGTAGTGGCGGAGCGTGGCGGGTGAAGCCCCTCGCCCGGTAGGCGTCGAAGTCGTCGTAGAACTGGCCGGCGGTTCTGCCGGTGCAGGTCCGGAAGGCGGTCTCCCAGCCGGCGCCCTGCGCTTGCTCCGCCAGGAAGCAGACGTAGGACTGCTCGCCGGCGGTGTCGATCAGGTACTGGAACGCCACGCCGGCGCGGTCGTACGCGCCCACTGCGCCGCCGCCGAGGTCGAAGGCGGCGGCGCCCTCCAGGTTGCGCAGCGACTCCGTCGCCCACGCGCACGTCTCGCCGTCGGCATAGAGGGCGCCGCTGCGGCAGTGGCCGTACGTGGCGAACCAGTCGTCGGCGATCTCACGGTTGGCGACGCGGGGGCCGCGGGCCGAGGCATCGATGCCCCATGCGGCTTCGACGTCGTGGGTGAACCATTCGGCGGCGCCCTCCGACAGCCAGCGGGGCCCCTGGTAGCCGCACTCGCACAGCTCGTGCTGCACGAGGTGCACCAGCTCGTGGATCGTGGCGCCGGCGTGGCCGCCGTCGTTGATGATCACGGTGAGCCCGGTGGTGGCAAGGCCGGCGAAGTGCCCGGAGCGCGCGGTGAACTGGCGGGCGGCCCGCTCCCGGGAGACGCCGCGCCGCTCCGCCCACGCGTCGGCCGCGGCATCGGCGTCGGCGACCACCACGACGTCGGCGTCGAGGTCGTCGAGCAGCGGCGCGAACCGCTCCCAGCCCTGGCGCACCGCCGCCTCGACGTGCCAGCGGGTGGCGGGCGAGACCTGCTCGCCAAAGGTCACCTCGAGCGAAGCGGGCAGCTCGGCGGCACCGGCGGGCGCGGCGGGCGCGGTCAACAGCAGAGCGGCGGCGGTGACGATCGAACGGATGGCCATGCCACCGAGCGTATCCGACATCGCGCCATACTGGACGCCATGGCCCGGCGTGCGAGCGGTGGGTGGAGCGCCATGGTCGGGGGGCAGGCATGCCCACGCTGCCGGCTGCCCGGCACGCCGATCGAGCCGCCGAGCTGGAGGTGGGTGGGGCAGTGGCTGCTGCGAGGGCGAGGCGCCCGGCCCCGCATGCGCTGCGACAACGGCCACACCTGGGCCGCCGGCACCGTCAGCACGCTGGCACGGCGCAGCTCGGTGTGGAACCTGCCGATCCGGCTGCTGCGAGCGCTGCAGCGCAACCGCACCGCCGAGCCCAGCCCGCTGTTCATGCTGGGGGTCGCGGTGCTCGGAGTCGCCCTCGGTGTCGCTCTGGACGCCGCGCTCGGCTGGCCGTGGTGGCTGGTTGCCCTCCTCACCCCCGCGATCGTGTGGCTGGGCTTCCTGGCGACGGCACTCGCGAAGAGCGAGCGCTCGTCGCTCGCCGCCGACCTGCTGTCGGAGATCAGCCGGCGTCGGGCCCGGGAGCACGACGAGCGGCGGCTACGGCGCCTGCTCGCCGCGGCGCCCGTGCCGCCCTACGGCGTGGCCGGCTGGGACGGTCCGCGCTCCGTCGGGAGCCGATCGTGGGGAAGCGACGGCATCCACAGCGTCGGGCTGGTGCACGGCAGCCTGCCGGACGGCCCGTACGTCGAGGTCGTCACCACCTACCGGCACTCGCGGCGGCCGCTACCCCGCCGCCGTGAGCTGGGGCGCAGTGCACCCGGGGCGTCGCCGCGGTGGTCGCCGATCACACTCAGCGTCGGCGGCGTCGCGCGCCCGTTCCGCTACCTGCCCGACGGGGCCGGCTGGGTGGCGCGCGCCCAACTCGACGACGTCGTCATCGAGATGAAGGCCACGGGAGTACCGGTCGCCGAGGTCGCGCTCGAGTCGGTCGCCAACCTCGAGGCCTACGCCTGACCTGCGCAGTCCCGGCAGTCCTGGAAGCGCAGCGAGCGGCATAGACCAACCCCGGTCGCGGAATCCGCAGCGACCGAGGTGAGCCGGCTCACCGCACCGGGCGGGCCAGCACGAAGCGCCACGGCCGGTCGGCTGCCTTGCTGATCCCCACCCGGGGGGTCGCCAGCACCGTGCCCTCCAGGTCGGTGGTGCGCTCTCCCAGCGTCAGCGGGCCGCCGCCGAGCAGCGACGTGCCGTCGACGAGGTCGCGGGTCACCCCCAGCGCCTGCGCCAGCTTGCCGGGCCCGTCGGCGAGGTGCTCGCGCCGTCCCCGCCGCTCGGCCGCCACCTCCTCGCCCTCCATGACGATGCCGCCGCGCAGCAGCACCGCCGACCCGGTTCCCTCCGGGCCCGTCGCCACGTTGAGGCACCAGTGGATGCCGTACGAGCGGTAGACGTAGGCGGTCCCGGGTGCGGCGAACATCGACGCGTTGCGGGCCGTGCGGCCGCGGTAGGCGTGGCTGGCCGGGTCGTCCGGCCCGTCGTACGCCTCGACCTCGGTGAGCGCCAGCACCACCGGCCGCCCTTCGACGTCGCTGCGGAGCGTCCACCCCAGCAGCTCCTCGGCGGCCGCCGGCACCGGGCCGGCCAGCAGCTCCCGCAGCGCGGCGGCGCTCACCCCCACAGGTGCAACAGCAGGGCCTTGAACGAGTGCAGCCGGTTCTCGGCCTGGTCGAACACCCGCGACCGCTCGTGGTCCATCACGTCGTCGGTGACCTCGTCGCCCCGGTGGGCCGGCAGGCAATGCAGGAACATGGCGTCGTCGGCGGCCCGTTCGAAGCGGGCGAGGTCGATGCGGTACGGCTCGAACGCCCGCCGGCGCGCCTCGGCCTCGTCCTCCTGGCCCATCGACGCCCACACGTCGGTGTACACGACGTGGGCGCCGGCGACCGCCGCATCGGGGTCCTCGCCGACGTCCACCGATCCCCCGGTCTTGGACGCGTGGTGGCGGGCGGCGTCGACGATCCCGGCGTCCGGCTGGTGGCCGGGCGGCGTCGCCACCCGGACGCGCATCCCGGCCATCGCCCCGGCGAGCACCAGCGAGTGACAGACGTTGTTGCCGTCCCCCACGTACGCCAGTTTCGTGCCCTCGAGGGGCCGGCGCTCCGCCACCGTCTGCAGGTCGGCGAGCGCCTGGCAGGGATGCTCGAGGTCGGAGAGGAGGTTGACGACCGGGACCGTGGCGTGCGCCGCGAGCTCGACGAGGTCGTCGTGGCGGAACACCCGGAACGCGAGCAGGTCGAGGTAACGGTCGAGCACCCGGGCCACGTCGGCCACGGACTCCCGCTTGCCGAGCCCGATCTCGTCCTGCTTCAGCACCACCGGCACCGCCCCGAGGTCGGCCGTTGCGACTTCGGTGGACACCCGGGTGCGGGCGGAGGGCTTCTCGAAGAACAACCCCACGCGCAGCCCGGCGTGCCGGCCCGCCACCGAGCCCGGGTCCTGTTTCACCGCGATCGCCCGCGCCAGCACCGCTGCCAGGTCGCCGGGCGCGAGGTCGGCGACGCTCAGGAAGTCGCTCATGCTTCGCCCCGCAGCACCCCGCCGACCTCCTCCGCCACGGCGTCGACGATGCGGCGCCGGATCGGCGCGACCTCCTCGTCGGTCAGAGTCCGATCCGGGGCGCGCAGCAACAGGCGGATCGCGATGCTCTTGCGGCCCGCCGGCAACGGCGAGCCGACGAATACGTCGAAGATGTCGGCCCGCTCCAGCAGGTCCCCCGCCGCCGCAGCCACTGCGGCCTCCAGGCCGGTGGCCGCCACGTCGTCGCCGACCTCGAACGCGAGGTCGAAGATCACCGGCGGGAACTGGCTGGGA
>JBFKDA010000157.1:0-6945 GCA_041619955.1 Acidimicrobiia bacterium
GCAGCGAACGCACGTTCCTGCGCCCGTTGACGTCGGGCCACCCGCATCTCCTCGGACTGCACCCGCAGCACGCGGGCGATCGACACGCCGAACGTCTCGGCCTGCGCCATCGCCAGGAGGAAGCTGTCCAGCTCGTCGAGGTCGGTCCGGGCCGCCAGGTTGGCCATCGCATCCCGGCGCGCCACCCCGACTCGGGTCTCCTGCAGCAGGCGGGCGAACTCGTCCGCCATCTCCCCCGGCACGGTGGCGACCACGCGGGCCAGCGCAGCCTCGAACCCGAGGCCGGCCTCCACCGAGATCACGAGGAGATCGATGATGTCGGGGAGCTGGCGCCGCATGCGCTCCCGGCGATCGTCGATCGTGCGGTTGAGCACGGCGTTCGGGGCGAAGAAACCGAGGAAGAGGAGCATCGGGAGCGCCAGAGCGCTGGTGGTGCCGTCGAGCACCGACTGCACCGGGAACCAGAGCACCGCGCCGGCGACGGTCGACAGCGCCTTGATCGCGGCCCACGAGTTGGGTTCCATCGACCCCGTCCATCCGGCCAGCTCGAACTTGCGCTGCATCGTCCGCGCCCACCCCACCGGGGTGAAGCGCCGCAGCCGGCGGCCGAACCCGGCGACGGCGGGGCCGAGCGCCCGCTGGGCGAAGCCCTGCTCGAGCACCTGGGCGCGAGAGCGCCGCAGTGCCACCACGCGCGCCTCCGCCTGGGAGCGCAGCACGCCGAGGCCCACGTAGTAGGCGGCGGCGGCCACGGTCACCGCCACGGAGGCGATCGCGAAGAACATCAGCATCGCATCACACCTCCACGTCGATGATTCGCCGCAGCCAGAAGATCCCGACGCCCATGAGGATGGCCGCGCCGCCGAGTGCGACGAGCCCGATGGTCGCGTCGAGCAGCGCCTGGATGTAGTCGCGGTTCACCGTCCAGATGTAGGCGAAGAGGCCGAACGGCAGGGCAACGAGCACGATTGCGGTCAGCCGCCCCTCGGCGGTGAGGGCCCGCACCTCCCGGCGCAGCCGGGTGCGGGCGACGAGCGTCGCCGACGCAGAGGTGAGGATCTCGGCCAGGTTGCCGCCGATCTCCCGCTGGATCTCCATCGCCATCACCGCCCAGTCGAAGTCGATCGACTCCACCCGGTCGGCGACGCCGTGCAGCGCCTCCGGCACCGCCCGGCCCAGCCGCACCTCGGACACGGCCCGGCCGAACTCCCGGGCGGTCGGCTGCGGCGCCTGCTCGGCGACCGCTTCGACGGACTGGAGCAGCGAGTACCCGGCCCGCAGCGAGGTGGCGATGAGGTTGAGCGTGTCGGGTAGCTGCGCCTCGAACCGGCGGCGCTCCCGCCCTGCGGCTTCCTTCACCGCCACGATCAGCAGGACCACCATCAGCGCCGCGATCACGACGCCGGCGACGATCGATTCCAGCGCGAGTGCGGACACGAGGCCCACCAGCGTGGCGACGGCGATACCGCCCAGCACCGCCTCGCCGGCGCTCACCGGCACGTTCGAGGTCTCCAGCACCGAGTCGATGCCGCGCAGCAGGCCGCCTCGCTCGGCGGCCCGTTCGGCCCCGGCGGAGAACCGGCGCAGCCATGCGAACCGCCCGGTCGGCGCCACCGCCCGCCCGTACGAGCCGAGCCGGGCCTGCACCCGGCGCTCGATGCCCCGATCCGGCCCGGCGAACACGACGCCCAGCAGCACGATGGCGAGGACGCCGGAGGCGAGCGCGACGACCAGCCAGAAGCCGGTGGACATGACGGCGCCCAGCACGGCCATCAGCCCTCGCCGGGCGGAGGCGGCTCGAAGAGCTCGGCCGGGAGCACGACGCCCCGGTCGGCGAGGTAGTCGCTGAAGCCGGGCCTGATCCCGGTGGGACGCAGCACGCCGAGCGGCCGGCCGCGCTCGTCGACGCCGCGGCCGTAGTCGAACACGAAGATGTCGGAGAGCGTGATGATGTCGCCTTCCATCCCGACGACCTCGGTGACGTGGGTGACCCGGCGGCTGCCGTCGCGCATGCGGTGGAGGTGGACGACCAGGTGGACGGCGGCGGCGATCTGCTCGCGGATCGCCCGGATCGGCATGTCGATGCCGGACAGCAGCACCATCGTCTCGATCCGCGCCAGCGTGTCCCGCGGGCTGTTGCTGTGGATCGTGGTGAGCGAGCCGTCGTGGCCGGTGTTCATGGCCTGGAGCATGTCGAGGGCCTCGCCGCCGCGGGCCTCGCCGATGACGATCCGGTCGGGACGCATCCGGAGCGCGTTGCGGAGGAGGTCGCGGATCGTCACCTCCCCGGAGCCCTCGATGTTCGCCGGGCGGTACTCGAGCGGGAGGACGTGCTCCTGGCGGAGCTGCAGCTCGGCGGCGTCCTCGATGGTGATGATCCGCTCGTCGGACGGGATGTGCCCCGACAGGACGTTGAGCAGGGTGGTCTTGCCGGCGCCGGTGCCGCCGCTGATGATCACGTTGAGACGTCCGGAGACGCAGCGGCGCAGGAAGTCGGCCACGTTTGGCGTGAACGTGCTGAACCGGATCAGGTCGTCCTCCTCCAGCGGGTCGACCGCGAACTTGCGGACGGTGAGGAACGGCCCGCCGATGGCGAGCGGGTGGATCACGGCGTTGACCCGCGACCCGTCGGGCAGGCGGGCGTCGACCATGGGGTTCGACTCGTCGATCCGGCGGCCCATGCCGCTGACGATCTTCTCGATGATGCGCTGCAGGTGGGTGGCGTCCACGAACCTGGCGTCGGACGACTCGATGCGCCCGGCCCGCTCGATGTAGACGTGATACGGCCCGTTGACCATGACCTCGCTGATCTCCGGGTCCGAGAGCAGCGGGTCGATCGGGCCATAGCCCAGGACGTCGTCGGCGATCTCCTGGAGCAGCGTCATCCGGTCGGACCGGGTGAGCGGGACCGCTTCCTCCTGGTCGAGCGCCCACTCGAGCATCTCCATGACCCGGAGCTTCAGCTCGGCGTCGCTCATCTCCCGGTCGAACAGCTTGGGGCCGAGCCCTTCGACGACCTTGAAGTGGAGGCGCCGCCTGAGGTCCTCTCGCACCTCGTCTCGCCCGGCGACCTCGGTGGTGTCGGTGGCCTTGGCCGCCTTGACACGATCGGCGAGGCTCATCGGCGCAGCCACCTCCGGGCGCGGTCGTCGTCGGGGGTGAAGTCGTGCTCGTCGGCGAGCACCAGGCGGGCGACGTCGTGGAAGCCACGCGCCACCTTCGACCGCGGGTTGAGGATCACGACCGGCACGCCCTCGTTGACCGACCGCGGCACGAGCTTGTCGGACGGCACCGCCGCCCGCACCGGCATCCCCAGGGACCGCTCCAGCTCTTCGACGTCGAGGCGAGCCTTGGAGTTGGCCCGGTTCAGGACCAGCTTGATCTTGTCCATCGGGAACTTGATGAGCTTGAGGGTGTCGAGCGCCAGCTTGGCGTTCTTGACGCTCGGCAGGTCCATGTCGACCACGAGCAGCACGTCCTCCGAGCGCTCGAGGATGGACAGCACCGGCTCGTCCAGGAACGGCGCGGTATCGATGACGACGTAGTCGAACATGCGCTTCATCATGGAGAGGATCCGCACGATCGCGTGCGTCGAGACCTCGTCGGCCAGCGCCGGCTCCAGCGGCGCCGGCAGCACCCGCAGCCCGGACGAGTGGCGCACCATCGCCGACGCCAACAGCGCCTCGTCGAGCTTGTCGACGCTGCGGGAGACGTCGACGATCGACGTGCGCGGGTCGATCTGCAGCGCCAGGCAGACGTCGCCGAACTGCAGGTCGGCGTCGAGCATCGCCACCCGATCCGGCTGCGCCCACGCCGCGAGCGCCAGGGCGACGTTGGTGGCGGTGACGGTCTTGCCGGCCCCGCCCTTCGGCGAGATGATGGTCACGATGCGGCCGAGGCGGGCCGCGGCTTTCTCGTCGGCAGAATCGGCGAGCCGGGCCTGGACGCGGGCGAGGTTGCCGAACACCTCGTCGAGCTTCCCCGCGGTGAGCGGCGCCTCGATGACGTCGCGGAATCCGGCGCGCAGTGCGGCGCGCAGCACCCTGGTGTCGAGGGCGTCGGAGACCAGCACCATCGGGAGCTGCGGGTCGGCGTCGAGCAGCAGCCCGCCCTCGGCCACCCCGGCCTCGTGGGCGTAGGAGGGGCCGAGCACCGCGTAGTCGACGGGCTTGTCGCCGAGCGCCGCCAGCGCCGAGGTGACGTTGGCCACCGCCACCACGTCGCTGCCGTCGAGCAGCTTCACGGCGTTCGTGACGAACTGCTCGTCGCGGTCGACGAGCAGCACCGACCGGCGCGGCACATCAGCCTCCCGGGACTGCAAAGAAACCAAGTCCTCTCAGGTCTTCGACGAGCTGGGCGGGAAGGTCGATGATATCGCCCACCTCTGCCCCGGCTGTGGCTTCCGGCTCGAACCCGTCGGGCACGAGCGTCAGCCAGGGAGTGGTGTACTCGAAGGCGAACACGAGCTGTTCGGCCTGCTCGGCGGAGACCGCCAAGGTGACGATCTGGCCGGTGGCCACCTCCCCGCCCTCGTCGGGGACGATCGGGCCGGTGGCCGACCCGACGGCCAGCACCATGAGGTCCTGGAGAACGAACTGCGAGTACGCGACGCGAGCCGGCAGCGCATCGGCGAGCTGCACCATCTCGTCGTCCGTCAGCCCCAGGCGGCTCTGGAGCCCGGGGAAGAACACGGCCCGGCCCGCCGGCACCCGCAGCGCGGATGCGACGAGGCTCACGTCGACCTCGGACGAGGCGATCACGTTGATGCGGTCACCGGGCTGGATGAAGCCGCCGACGCTGCGCACCTCGTCGGGACGGATCGAGATCGCCTGGAAGCCGGGCTCAAGCAGCTCGGACAGGCCCACGACGTCCGACGACGGGTCGGACCACAGATCCGTGGTCACGACCTGGCCCTGGCTGATCGGCCCGGTGGAGATGCGGCCGGTGAGCGTGGCCTCGAGCTGCTCGCGACTGGTGATCGCGCCAACCGGCAGTAACCCGTCGAGCTCGGTGCTCTCCTCGAACAGCTCGAGCGACGCGTCGCCGAGCGCACCACGGGGCACGAACTCGATCGCGCGGTAGGCGGGCACTTCGACGAGCCCTTCGCGGGCCTCCTCGCGGGCATTGTCGAGGAAGGCCCAGACGGCGATCGCCGAGAGTGCAGCCAGCACCAGCGCGACCACCAGGACGACCGTTCGCCTCGCCATCAGCTCTCGTCTCCGTTCCCCGCCCGCCTGTCCACAGTGGCGGCTTCCCCGCGGTCAGCGCAAGCCGCCGGCGTCACGCTACCTGCGCGCTACTTGCGGCCGATGCCTTTCTCCTTGAGCTCCTCCAGGATCGCCTCGAGCGAGGCGTCTGCGCTGAAGCTCGGCTCGGCCGCGGTCTCTTCGACGCGCTCGAACTCGCGCCGTTCCGGGCGCCGCGCCGGGCGGCGGCCCTCTGACCAGGTCGGACGCTCCTGCCAGTCGGGGTTGGCCTGCTTGATCGAGAGGCTGATGCGGCGGCGGTCGGTATCGATCTCGGTGATCTTCACGTCCACTTGCTGGCCCAGCGACAGCTCCATCTCGGGCCGCTCGACGTGGTGGCCGGCGATCTCGGAGACGTGCACCAGGCCCTCCACGCCGTCGGTGACCGATACGAACGCCCCGAACGGCACGGTCTTGGTGACCTTGCCTGGAACGACCTGGCCGACCTCGTGGGAGTTGGCGAACGATTCCCACGGGTCCTCACGGGTCTGGCGGACGGAGAGCGAGATCCGCTCGCGGTCGAGATCGACCTCGAGCACCTTGACCTCGATCTCGTCGCCGACGTTGACGACCTCGCCGGGGTGGCTGACGTGCTCCCACGACAGCTCCGACACGTGGACGAGCCCGTCCATGCCGCCGAGGTCGACGAACGCGCCGAAGTTGACGACGGACGACACCACGCCCTTGCGCAGCTCGCCCGGCTGGAGCTCGTCGAGGAACGCCTGGCGCTGCTCGGCCTGGGCCTCCTCGAGGAAGGCCCGCCGGGACAGGACGACGTTGTTGCGGTTGCGGTCGAGCTCGATGACCTTCGCCTCGAGCTGCTCGCCGACGTAGGGATGTAGGTCCCGTACCCGGCGCAGCTCGACCAGCGACGCGGGCAGGAAGCCGCGCAGGCCGATGTCGACGATGAGGCCGCCCTTGACCACCTCGATCACGGTGCCGGTGACGGTGCCGCCGTCCCGCATCACCGACTCGACCTTGCCCCACGCCCGCTCGTACTGCGCACGCTTCTTGGACAGGATCAGCCGGCCGTCCTGGTCCTCCTTCTGGAGCACCAGGGCCTCGATGCGCTCGCCGACCGTGGCCTCGTCGGCCGGGTTGACGTCGTTGCGGATCGACAGCTCCTTGGCGGGCACGACGCCCTCCGACTTGTAGCCGATGTCGACGAGCACCTCGTCGGGATCGACCCGCACCACCGTGCCCTCGACGAGGTCGCCCTCGTCGAACTCGACCACGGTGCGCTCGATGGCGGTCTCGAAGTCCTCCATCGAGGTGTCGGGGTCGAGGTCGCCGATGTCGGCCGGCGTCTTGACGATCACCTCGCGCAGCGGCGGGAGCGCCGGGGCGGTGGGAGCCGGGTCGGCCGCGGCGTCTCCGGCAGGCGGCGGTGGATCGGTGTCGCCGCGCAGGGCGGTGGACACCGCCGCGGGCGCGCTGGCGGGCTCGGTGGCGAGCGCCGCCTCGCTGGCGGCAGCAGCCACGGGCTCGCTGGCCGGCTCGGTGGCGGGCGTAGCTGCCTCCTCGGTGGCGGGCGTAGCTGCCTCCTCGGTGGCGGGCGCCGCTTGCGCGGCCGGCGCGGGCGCGGCATCGGGTGCCGGCTCGCCGGCTGGGTCGTCGGCCGCGTCGTCGGCCGGCGGCGCGGACGAGGCGTCAGCCACTGCGGCTTCCGCTTCGTCCATCGGGTCCTCCCCGGCCGCCA
>JBFKDA010000158.1:0-6902 GCA_041619955.1 Acidimicrobiia bacterium
GACCTCGAAGGCGCTACCGGGGATCGACTTCAGGTCGCCGAGCGCGTCGTCGTCCCAGCGCGGGTCGTGGGTGCCGGTGAGGAACCAGTCGCTGCCGTTGTCGGCGACGAACATCCCGTATCGCCGGAGCGCGGCGCACACCACCTGCGCCTCGTCGCTGAGGTCCGAGCAGTCGTACGAGGCGCGCAGGCGGAGCCGCAGGCCCATGGGCGGCAGGCCGGGGTCCGCGCTGGTCGACGCGAAGTGGGTGGCCGGGTGGATGAACGCCCGCCGGGTGCGGCGCACCGTGAACCGCAGGGCGTGGTCGATGCGGGCGTCCTCGACCACCTCGTCGTAGCGCACGAGCCCGGGGAGGATCGGCAGCCCGGCCGCGTCGGCCGATGTCCAGAAGTCGGGACGCAACGCGTTGCTCCGCAGGTCGAAGACGGCGCCCGAACCGGCGTCCCACGAGCCGTCGGGCCGGGGATGGGCGTCGAACAGCTCGTAGAGGATGCATGCGTGGTCGTCGAGCACCAGCACGTGGCGGTCGCCGTCCGCCTGCGCGCCGCCTTCGATGGGCGCCTCGGCGGGGATCGGGTATGGCCCGGGGTCGCTCTCGTCGGCGTAGGTGAATCGCACGGGCACCCGCGGCTGGCCGCTGCCGACGACGACGTAGGGGATGCCGATCGGGGCGCCCTCGTAGAACGTGCCGAAGTCGGGGTGGAGGTTGCCGTCGCGGCCGATGGCGTCGATGAGGACGTCGGAGTCGGGGTGCACCGGCAGGGCCGAGACGTCGGTGTTCCACGGGTTGTCCGGCGGGAAGAAGGCGCACGTCGGGCGACCCGCCGGGACCGGCCCGGACGCCGCCAACGCGAACGGCCCGGCCACCGGCCACCCGCCGCGGCCGAGCGACGCCGCCGCATCGGCGACGCCCTGCGAGAGCGTGTGCCGGAAGTAGAAGGTGTGGTCGCCAGGCCGGAACACCGCCGGGGCGTCGCGGCCGGTGCCGGTCCAGTCGCCGGCCACGAAGCGGTCGGCAGGGTCGCCGAAGAAGATCTGCCCGTCGGCGATTCCGGACGTGGCGGTGGCGCGCCAGTAGAAGAAGCCGGTCGTCGGGCGGTGCAGGCCGATCTCGTCGTCGCCATCGCCGTCCCAGTCGCCGGCCACCGGCTGGTCGCCCGGGTCGCCGACGACGAACGAATGGTCGGCGGCGCCCAGCCCGCCGCTGCCGTCGCCGAGCCGGTCGACGACGAACACCTGCTGGGTGGCGGGCCGGTACACCGCCAGCGTGTCGCAGCCGTCACCGTCGAAGTCGCCCGACAGCGGCACGTCACCGGGATCGCCGAAGAAGAACCGGATGTCGGCGATGCCCTGCGAGTTGGAGTTGCGGAGGTAGGCGAAGCCGTCGGCTTGGCGGTACAGGCCCGGCGTCGCTTCGCCGTCGCAGTCCCAGTCGCCCAGGAACGGCACGTCGCCCGGGTTGCCGTAGAAGAAGGTGGCGGTGGTGCCGGCGGCGTCCCGCAGCAGCCAGCGACCGGTGGCGGGATCGACGAGCCCAACCCCATCCGAGGCGACCCCGGCCCGGCTCTCCCCGGCCTTGTCCTCCCCCGCCCTGCCATCCCCCTCCCTGCCATCCCCCGCCCGGTCATTCCCGGCCCGGCCATCTGACGTCAGGACGAGCGCCGCGCCGGCCAGCAGCAGCGCAACCAGCAACCCGTCCAGCCATCGCATGGCACTCACGGTATCGCGCCCGTGGAGCCGCCGCCCGTTTGAGCCCCCCGGCAGCCGGGCACGTGCGCGGCAGCCGACCTGGAGCAACCTTTGACCGCACTCGAGACCCGCCCCGCCGATGTCGAGCGCGCCGCAACGCCGCGCCCCTCGATGTCCTACCTGCGCTTCGGCGCGATGATCCTCACCGCGTCGGTGGTGATGTATGCGCTGATGTACCTCAACACCTACGAGCTCGACCACGTCCGCTGGAGCGACACCCGGCTGTTCATGACCTTCATCATGGCCGCGGCGATGGCCGTGATCATGCTGGGCTTCATGCTCGGCATGTACCGCAACGTCGCGGTGAACGTGGCGATCGTGGTCGCGAGCGTGGCGCTGTTCGCCGCCGGGCTGTGGCTGGTGCGCAGCCAGGCCACCGTCGGCGACCAGTCATGGATGCGGGCGATGATCCCTCATCATTCGATCGCAATCCTCACCAGCGAGCGGGCCGACATCGACGACGTGCGGGTGCGCGAGCTGGCCGACGAGATCATCCGGGCGCAGCGCACCGAGATCGCCGAGATGGACTGGCTCCTCGCCGACATCGCCGAGCACGGCCCGGCCACCAACCGCGCCGAGGCCGACGCCCGGCCGGTGCCGGACTTCTCGCCGAGCAACTGAATGCGGGCAGGCCCCACTCCGAAGAATGGGGCCTGGCACGTTCGGCAGGACGTCAGGCGGCGCGGAACGTCACGGCGACGTCGGTGGGCTTGGTGAGCGCGAGGAAGATCGGGCAGCGCTGCTGCCACACGTCGGCGATCCTCCGCACGGCGTCTTCGCCGTCCGGCGACGCGACGTTCACCTCGACGCTCATGCTGCGCAGCTCGGGATCGGCACCGTCCATCCCGAGCAGGCCGCGGGCGTCGGTGTCGCACTTGACGGTCGCCTCCACGGCGGTCACCGGGATGCCGAGCTGCGGCGCGAGAGTGTCCCGCACGAACACGATCGCGCAGCCCGCCAGCGCGCCGAGCAGCAGCGCGGTGGGGCTGGGCGCCTGGTTGGTCCCGCCGAGGGCGGGCGGCAGGTCGGCCCGCCAGGTGAACGGGCCGGCCTCGATCATGGCCTGGCTGCCGTCGGCCCGCGCGGTGACCGTCGGGGACCCGTGGGCGGTGTCCGGCGCCGACGTCCAGTTGTCGATCGTCGCTTCGATGGTCTGCGTGTTCATCGCACGTGCCTCCTTGGTACGAGCATCGGGGACATGCGCAACGTACGGCGCGGCCGGCGCGACAGGAACGGCAGGATTGCCGTATTCGCGTTGCGCGCTTGCCGGGCGGGCTACGAGACGAGCGTCAGGTCCCCGGCGCGGCGCGCCGCCTCGGTGCGGGTGCGGCACCCGAGCTTGGCCAGCAGGTTCCGCACGTGCATGTCCACCGTGCGGCGGCTGAGGAAGAGCTGCTGGGCGATCTCACGGTTGGTGTGCCCGACGGCGACGAGCCGCAGCACCTCCCGTTCACGGGGCGTGAGCGCGCCGTCGTGCGCGTCCCGGGCGCGACGGCGCGTCACGTGCTCGCCGAGCAGCTCGAGCTGTCCGGCCGCCGCGGCGGCGAGCGGCCGGGCGCGCAACGTGCGGGCGGTGTGATACGCGCCGACCGCGCGCTCGACGGCACGGTCGCGATGCCCGGCGATCGCCAGCGCCACGCCGGCGCGAAGCTGCGTCTCGGCGACCTCGGCGGGCACCGGCACCGGGCCGAGCAGCTCCAGCGCTCGCTCGAACTGGTCCGCCGCCCGCTGCGCGTCCCCCTCGCCGAGGGCGGACTCGCCCAGCGCATGGGCGAGCGCCGCGGTCGACTCGGGCGTGCCCTTCGCGGCCGCGGCGCGTGCGATGGCGTCGGTGCAGGCCCCGAGGTCGCTGCGGAGCGCATGGCGGCCGAAGTACGAGGCGGCCCAGCGCAGCGCGGCGACCGAGTAGTGGTACTCCTCCCGCTCGCTGCACCGGGCGACCAGCTCGCGCAGCCGGGCGGTGGCGGCGTCGAGGGCGCCGTCCTGCTCGGCGACGCGGGCCAGGCCCCAGGAGCACTCGATCTCGAGGGGGAACAGCTCGTGGACGCCGGAAAACGCCGCCGAGCGAGCGAGGTTGCGGCGGGCGTGGGCGACCTCCCCGCGGTTGGCCAGGATCAGGCCGATCTCGCCCGTGGCCACCATGCGGGCGACCTCGGGGGCGCCGTCATCGGCGAGCACCTCGTTGCCGACCTCGATCGCACGGTCCCACTGGCCGGTGTGCCGCAGCGCCGGGGTGAGGCAGGCGAGGCAGACGTTCGCGTCGTCGTCGAGGCCGCGGCGGCGGCACAGCCCGACTGCGTCGCCCATGGCGCCCAGCGCGGCCGGGTAGTCGGCGGCGCGTTCGAGGGCGATCGAGTGGAGGTAGTAGATCTCCGGCGCGAGCGTCTCCAGGCCCGGGCCCAACGCGATGTCGAGGGCCTTGCCCGTCAACGCGACGCCGGCCTCCAGCTCGCCGAGGCCGGCGCGGACGACGCCCTCGATGGCGGTCGCCCGGGCCCGGAGGCCCGCGGTGGGCTCTGCCGCTGGGGCGGAGTCGAGCTGCGCCGTGGCGTCCCGGACGAGGTGGAGGGCGCCGCTGAGGTCGCCCGCGTCGGACAGATGCAGCGACATCGCCAGCAGCTCGGCTGCCGCCTCGCGTAGCTGCCCGAGGCGGGTGAACGCGTCGGCAGCCAGCGACCTGGCGGCGAGCGCCCGCGGCCAATCGTTGACGAGCTCGTAGACGCCGGCCAGGCGGCGCTGCGTGACGGCGAGCGGCCCGAGGTCGCCGGCGGCGCGCTGCGCGTTCGCGACCTCCTCCCAGGCGCCGGCCGCCTCGCCGAGCTCACCGCAGCGCTCGGCGCACTCGCCGAGGCGGTCGACCAGGCGGAGGCGTTCTTCGTCGTCCTCCTCCGCAGGCCAATCGGCGAGGGCTCGTTGCAGGGCATCCTTGGCGTCGCGGTAGGCGTGCACCCGGCACGCGGCCTCGGCTGCCGCGGCGAGGAAGGGGCGAGCGGCCGCCGGCTCGTGCGCCTCGGTCCAGTGCCTCGCGACGACGCCGGGATGCGCGGCTCTTCCCTGGAGGGCCCGCGCCAGCGTCGCGTGGTGCTGGCGGCGGCGGGCCCACGGGGTGGCGGCGTACAGAGCCTCGCCGACCAGGTCGTGCCGGAACGCCGTCTCGCCGGTGCCGTCGAGCTCGACGAGCAGGCCGGCCTCGAACAGCTCGTCGACCGGCTCCACCGATCCGGCGATCTCGACCAGGACGTCGAGGCCAATCGGCGCACCGGCGGCGGCTGCGGTCGCCGCGAGCGCTCGTGCCGACTCCGACAGCTCGGCGACCCGAACGAGCACGGCGTCCCGGACCGAGTCGGGGACGGTGGCTGCATCGGACGTGATCGCGGCGGCGAGCTCTTCGACGTAGAAGGGCAGGCCGTGGGCGCGCTGATGCAGGGTGGTCACGATCCCCGGGGTGGCGGCGTCGCCGAGGATCCGCTCGATCAGCACGGCGCTGTGCGCGACGTCGAGCGGCCCCAAATGGACGTGGCGGTGCACGCCGGCGGGAGCGCGTCGCAGGGCCGCGCGCAGGCCGCGCAGCAGGTGCCGGCGGGCGAGATCGTCGGTGCGGTAGGCGCCGAGCACCAGCACGGGCCCGTCGACCGGGGCGGCGGCCCAGTCGGTCAGCAGCAGGAGGGTGGCGGCGTCGGCCCAGTGCAGGTCGTCCAGGAACACGACCGTGGGCTGGCGGCGGCCGAGGCGCTCGACGGCGGCGCGGATCCGCTCGGCGAGGTCGGGAGCGTCGGCCTCCTCGGCCGTGGTGAGCCGCCTGTGGCTGCGCAACGCAGCCCGGAGCGGCCCATACGGGACCGCCCCACCGGCGTGCGACGGCCCCCGCAGCAGCTGGATGTCGGCGGACGCCAGGGCGAACTCGGCCAGGCTGGTCTTACCCGCACCGGCATCACCGGAGATGAGGAGCATCCCCCCTGGCCCGTCGCCGAGACGCGCGATGACCTCCCCCACCTGAGCGAGCTCAGCCTCCCTGCCCACGGGCCGCTGCGCCGACATCGCGCAATGCTACGGGCGAACGGCGGGGAGCGGAAGACGCCAAACACCCATCTTTCGTCGGATCTCGCCGCACCGCTTCACGAGCGGGGCGGGACCCTGACCGGATCAGCCACCAGCTCGCCGTTCTGTCGCTCATACTCACGGTGGGTTGCCCACCACGAGTCCGGCTTGGCCCGCCTCGCCGCGGCGATCAAGGCGACGAAGCCGGTAGCGGTCCCGAACAGCAGCCAAGCAAGCACGAGCAACGACCAGCCAACCTCCACCGACTTGTCATGGTCCGGAGCCAGCGGGTCGCTCAGCCACAGCTCATCCCCGAGCGCTCCGGCCGCTGCCAACACGGGCAAGAGCGCGACGAGCACGAGCAGCCAGCCGAGCCGCGATTTGCCCTTGAGGAAGCAGATGCCAACTACCGCCAGCCAGAGCAGCACCGTCGCCAGCAGGAATGCCACGCCTGCGATCATCACAGCTCTCCGATTCCGTCGTACCACGCTCGATTGGCGATGACCAGGGCCGTTCGGACCACCTGGGCATCCGGCTCGGCGGTCCTCAGCGGCGAGCTGAGGCCACGCCGATGGGCAACGGCGGGTGCCCCGCGCCGGTGCCTCCGGACGACTCGTGCCAGTCCACATGGTCCGAAGCGAATCTGCGAGGTCGATAGGAAGGGCTTTCAGCCCTGGCTGCCACCGGTGAGGCTCCATACGGTGACCTGAGGTAGTGAAGAACCGGGGGAGAAAAGGGGAAGGGTCATGCGCACCCGAAGAGCCTTGGTCGTGTTCGTCGCCGTCGCCGTGGCGTTGGGCGTTTTGGCAGCGACACCTGCCGCAGCCAGTCACGGGGTCAACGGCACGGCCTGTATCGTCAACGATATCGGCGGCGACGCCTCACCGTTCAACCGCTCGGCAGCCGCCGGAGCAGCGGAGGCGGCGGCCAAGCTGCACGTCGAGACGGTCACGCTGGACGCCGAAACCGTGGCCGACATCACTGCCAACATCGACGCATTCGTCACGGCCGGTGATTGCGATCTCATCATCGGGATCGGCTTCATCGTCGCATTCGCGCTCGAGCCGTTCATCCAAGCAAATCCGCAGCAGAGGTTCGCCGTGCTGGACTTCTCC
>JBFKDA010000159.1:0-6900 GCA_041619955.1 Acidimicrobiia bacterium
CGCGCCCTCGCGCAAGCGGGCGCGCACCGGCTTCATCGGCAGGGTCCTGCGCTTCGCCATCCCGGCCGGCATCCTCTCCGGCGCGGCGACGTTCCTCGGCTACGGCCTCGCCGTCAGCGAGGACGTGCCGGTCATCGAGGCCCGCACCATGGCCACGATCGTGCTGGCGGCGGTCGGGCTCCTCGTGCTGGCCGTGGCGATCCGGCCGCTCCAGACCTGGCACAAGTGGTTGATCGGCGCGATGGCGGCGATCCTGCTGGTCGTGCTCGCCAGCCCTGGGTGGCGCACGTTCTTCGAGCTGGACCTCCCGAGCGCCGTTCTGGTGTTCGCGGCGATCGGCGTCGTCGGGCTCGCCGCCGCCGTGCTGGCCTTCGGGCTGCAGGTGTCGGGATGGATCGAGAACCTGCCCGACTGGCTGTCGCGGACGCCGCTGGAGGCCAGCGAACAGTGGACGTGGCTGCCGGAGCGGCTGCGCCGGGTACCGGCTCAGCCCAGCGAGGGCAGCGAGAGCTCGAAGACGCTCAACCCGTCCTCGTAGCTGTAGATGAGGTCGCCGCCCATGAGGCGGGCGAGCTGGCGGGACACCGTGAGCCCGAGGCCGACCGACGCCGGCTGCCCCTCGAAGCGGTGCGCCCGGTGGTACGGCTCGAAGATCTTCTCGCGGTCGCGCAGCGGGATGCCCGGCCCGTCGTCGCGCACCAGGACGATCACCGCGTCGTCGCGCTCGCCCACCGCGACGTCGATCGTCGACCCGCCGTACCGCTGGGCGTTCGACAGCAGGTTGCGGAGGATCTGACGGAGCCGCACCGGATCGGCGAACGCCTTCTCACCGTCGCTGCGGATCGCGACCCGGGCGGCGTCGCTCGCCGGCCAGGCGCCGAGGACCGCGTCGACCTGCTCCCGCACCACCACGGGCTCCGGCGCCACCGCCACCTTGTCGATGTCGACCCGGGCCGCGACCAGCAGGTCCTCGACGAGGTCGGCCACCTCCATCGACTGCTCGGCGATCAGCGAAACGAACGTCTCCATCTCCGGCGGCGTGAACTCGTCGATCTTGGTGCGCAGCTCCTGTGCGAAGCCGACCACCGCGGTGAGGGGCGTGCGCAGCTCGTGGCTGACCGCCGCCACGAACTCGTCCTTGGAGCGGACGAGCTGCTCGAGGCGCTGGGAGGCCCGCTTCCGCTCGGTGACGTCGTTGCCGACCCCGACCACACCGCTGACCTTGCCGTCCTCCCAGATCGGGGTGAAGCGGGTGTCGAAGTCGAGGCCGCGCACCTCCACGGACGTCGTGAACGCCTCGCCGGCCAACGCTCGGCGCACCGCGCCGATCAGCTCCGGAGCGTCGCGGAACAGCTCGAAGATCGACCGGCCCACCGCCTCGCCCGAACCGAGCCCGAGCGCGGCGAGTCCCTCGCCCTCGGTGAGCGTGAGCACGCCGTGGCGGTCGAGAGCGAACAGCACGATCGGGGCGGCGCTGACGACCGTCCGCAATCGTTCCTCGATGCGGCGCAGCGCCTCCTGGGTGCGGCGATACTCGGTGATGTCGGCGAACGCCACGACCACCTTGGAGAGGTCGGGCCTGCCGGCGACCAGCGGCACCACCCAGTGCATGATCAGGTCGATCCGGCGGCCGCGCAGCGTGCGGCTGGCGATGCCCGACTCGGCGCGGTCCCGTCCCTCCCACACTGCGACGAACTGCTCGGCGACCGCCTCCAGCGTCTCGTCCGTCAGCATCTGCGCGGGGATTCCCCGCAACATCTCGTCGCGGGAGGTCGCCTCGATCAGCGCCACCGCGGCATCGTTGACGTCGACGACCCGAATGAGGTCGATGCCGTCGCGCACCAGGTCGGGGCGGGAGCGCAGGTACTCGCGCAGGTCGTGGATCTTCTGGTCGCGCAGCCGCTCGAGCCACGAGCCGACAGCGCTGAAGTCGAGCTCCCACGTGGCGACCGGCGAGCGACCGAACAGGTTGCGGTAGTGCTCCTCGGACAGCCGGAGCTGCTGCTCGGTCCTGACCCGCCCGGTGATGTCCTGCACGTGGGCGAACACGTACAGCGGGTTGCCCTCGTCGTCGGTGACCAGCGACACCCCGAGCAGCGCCCACGAGATCCGGCGGTCGCCGACCACGCACCTGGCCTCCTGCTGGAAGCTCCAGATCTCTGCGGCGGTGAGCTGGCGGACCTTCTGGCTCACCTCGTCGCGGTGGTCGGCGTGCAGGAGCGACAGCCAGTCGCGGCCCGGGAGATCGGCCACCGGCACGTCCACGAAGTCGGAAAGCGCCTGGTTCGCCTGCAGGATGCGGCCGTCCAACGCCACCATCGCCATCCCGCTCGATGCATTGGCGAACGCCACGCGGAACCGGCCCTGCGCCCGCCGAGCCTCGGTCTGGGCCTCCTCGCGCTGGCGCAACAGGCGCTCGGACACCGAGCCCAGCAGCCACGCGAGGCTGCCGCCGCCGATCATCAGCAGCGCGTTCGGGACCACGATCGACGGTCCGACGCCGCCGCCGATGGCCAGCGCGACGTAGGTCGCGGTCGCCCCGAGCGTGTAGACCCCGCCGGCCCAGCCGCCGACCAGCGTCGGGTAGCCGAGCACCGCCGCGATGAGCACCACGCTGCCGACCGCCGACATCGTCCCCACCGACGCGGCCGCCACCCCGGCGGCCACGGCCACCGCCCGCACCAGAACCAGGCGGGCGTCGCGGCTGATCCCCGTGGCCGCCGCCGCTGCAACCAGGCCAACGACCGCCCAGCGCCAGGCGGCCGGGTCGCGCAAGGCGGTCGTCACTGCAAGCGCGGCGGCCACCAGCACGAGCACGAGCTCCAGCCGGGCGAGCCGGTGCTCGGCCAACTTGGACGGATGGCGGAAGATGGGGGCTACCTCCTGGCGGCGCGCACCATCAACTATCGGCCGCTGCGGGGTTGGTCTGTAGCCGTCAGCGCGGCGGCATACGCGCCCCGGCGTCCAGCCGGATGACCTCGCCGTTGAGCAGCGCGTTCTCGACGACGTGCGCCACGAGCGACGCGAAATCCTCGGCGCGCCCGAGCCGCTTCGGGAACACGTGCAGCTTGGCCAGCGACTCCTTCAGCTCGTCGGGAGCGCCGGCCAGCATCGGCGTGTCCATGATCCCGGGGGCGATCGTGACCACCCTGATGCCGTGCCCGGCCAGGTCGCGGGCGAGCGGCAGCGTCATCGCCGCCACCGCACCTTTCGATGCCGAGTAGGCCGCCTGACCCACCTGCCCCTCGAACGCCGCGATCGACGCCACGTTGATCACCACCCCGCGCTCCCCCTCCTCGTTGGGCTCGTTGGCGGCCATCACCGCCGCGGCCTGCCGGAGTACGTCGAACAGCCCCACGAGGTTGATGTCCACCACGAGCCGGAAAAGGTCGAGCGGGAACAGCGTGCCGTCGCGGGTGACGACGCGGTGCGCCGGGCCGACCCCGGCCGCGTTGACGTTGATGCTGATGCCGCCGAGCGCCTCGGCAGCGTGCGCGACCGCCTGCTCGACCTGCGCGGGGTCGCGCACGTCGGCGGCCACGAACGTGGCGCCGATCTCGCCGGCGAGCTCGGCGCCGCGGGAACCGTCGAGGTCCAGGATGGCGACGCGGGCGCCCCGTTCCGTCAGTGCACGGGCGGTGCCCAGCCCCAGGCCGGACGCGCCGCCGGTGACGAGTGCCGCCGCACCCTCGATCTGCATTCCAGTCCTCCCGTCGATCCGGGGGAACCTACTAGTCGCTAGTCGGTCGTGGGAGGTGCTTCGATGCTGGGGACGCGCACGCTGGGCTCGTTGACGCGGCTTCGCATCACGGTGCCGGCCGGTATGCCGCCAGGCAGGTCGTCGGTGGCCACGACCGACTCCTGCACGATGTGGGAGGTGTCGGCCTCGAACAGCACCTCGTGGGTGAACCCGCGGCCGTCGCGCTCGTACGCCACGGAGACCGTCACGACCGAACCGTCCGCGGCGGTGGCGCTCTGGATACCGGCCTCGTCGGCGAGCACGCGGAGCACGGCGGCCCGCAGCTCGGCGGAGGCACCGGTCGCCTGCAGCAGCGACGTGCCCAGCTCGAGCATCCTCGCCGGACGCGGCAGCCCGGCGGTGGCACCGGGGGCGATGTCGGCCACCATCTGCTCGCGCAGCTCGGCCGGGTTGGTCGACCAGTCGGCGAGCCGGGTCTCCGGCACCTGGGCGGGCTCGAAGACGTTGTCGTCCACCGTGCCGGCTGCGTATGCGGCGTCGAGCCCGGCGGCCTGGAACGCGGCCTCGGCGTCAGCGGAGAAGAACCGCGGTGCCCCCGAGGAGCGGCGGATCCTGAGCTGGCCGTCGGCATTGAGCCACCGCTCGACCGTCTGCGGACGCAGGAAGCTGATCACCTCGCCCCCGACGACCTCCTGGACCACCGAGCTCACCTCGGAGCGGGTGTACACGAACTCTCCCGCGGACGGCGCCGGCTCGTCCGCCGACTCTGCCGCAGCCGCGAGCTGGTCGAGCCCCGCGGTGGCAGGCCGGGGCCGGAGCGTCGTGAGGGTGAGGCTGACCGCTGCCACCACAGCGATCGTGAACGCCGCAGCCCCTGCCAGCGCGAGCGGGCTGGCGCCGAGCGTGTCCCACCAGCGCCGCACGGGGCCAGGCTGCTGGGAGCCGGCGGCTGCCGAGCCCACCTCGTCGGCGATCGCGGCGCGCAACCGCGTGAGCGCCGTCGCCGCTGCGGCCTCGACCTGTTCTGGTGACGGCTCTGCGTGTGCGCCCACCCGGCGCAGCAACTCCAGCTCGGTCACCCCATCCCTTTCGGGCCGTCCAGATCGTTCCGAGTCCCCTGTTGTTCTCTTCGCCAATCGTCACCCATCAGTTCTCGGAGCCGGGCCCGGGCACGCGCCAGCCGGGACCTCACGGTACCTATGGGGATGCCCAGGGAAGCCGCAATCTCCGGGTAGCTCTGATCGGACCAGGCGTAGAGCAGCAGGACCTCGCGCTCCTCCTTGCGGAGCTTGGCCATCGCATTGGAGAGGCTCGTCGACATCGCCTCGGCGTCGACCCGGCGATCGGCAGCCTCGGTGTCGTCGGCCGACTTCCAGCTCTCCCGCGACGTCGCCTTCCAGTGCGCCATCGTCGCCCGGCGGTGCTTGCGGTAGTGCTGGCGGAGCAGGTTGGCGGTGATCCCGAACAGCCAGGGGCGAGCGCTGGTGAACGCCGTCTTGTAGCGGTGCCGGGTCGCGAAGGCCCGCTCGAAGACGTCCGACGCGATGTCGCCGGCGGAGTCGGGACCCACCCGGCGGGCGACGTGGCGATAGATCACGTTGAAGTGGCGGCCGAAGATCTCCTCGAAGAGCTCCGGCCGCTCCATCGAAGCGGCGATCACCTCGGCATCGGTGGCGCGGCGAGCGGATGAGGTATCCAACAAGACTGGCCTTTGCGCGTGGATCCCCCATCCCGTGGTGGGGATGGAGGATCCTACCAAGCCGCTCGGGAACGCCATCAGGCGATGATGTAACGGATCGACTCGGCGTTGTTGTTCATGTACCAGGGCAGGTTGTGGGTCATCAGGCCGCCGCTCAGCGTGGCATAGCTGCCGCTGAGGCCGGGGTTCGAGTAGTGCCTGGTCTTCTGGCACACGTTGTAGGTGGACGAGATGCGGTTGTCCCACCATGACGAGGTGTTCCAGTAGCCGCCGCAGCCGCCGCCGACGATCGTGATCGAAGCGCCGGTGCCGTAGTACCCGTCGAAGTGCATCGCCAGGGTGTACGAGCCCATCAGCGTGTTGAACCCGCCGTCGTTGAGCATCGTCCCTTGCGTCCCGGCTGGCAGCTGCACGGCTCCGCCGGTCGAGAACGCCACCGACTGCGAGAACGTCCGGAAGCACATCGGATCGGAGGTGACCAGTTCGCCATCCGACTTCGTATCCACGACCGTGACCACGCAGTGGTCGTTGGCCCCGGTGGTGGGCTTGTCACTGACCGCCAACTCGATCGCTCCCGCCGGCCCGACCGCCAGCCCGAGCGACATCGCGGCCGCAGCCGCCACGCCCACGATCCGACGCCTGATCTCCCTGCTCTTCAGCGCTCCCAGTGTCATCTCGTCCTCTCTCCTGCCTCGACTCTCGTGCATTGGTTTGCCGCTCGCCCGGAAACAGTTCCCAGATATTTCGAGTAATGGAGGAAAAACCCGGAACCGAGCCGCGGCGGTCGGCAAAGAACGGATGGACTCATCGGAAGGCAGACCGGGACTCTGGCTCCACTGGAGGCGAGGGGACGCGCCGATACCGGAGGATGCGATGCACACCGCAAGCAGAACGACGACCATGGCGGGCCGGCGGCCGACGCCACGCCCGATTGCGCCCGAGATCTCCCAACCGGCCGAGCTGCACACTCGCCACCGCGTCCGGTTCGCCGGGCGGCGGCTGGCTGCTGCGGTCGAGCCGGCGGCCGGCGAGGCCGGTCACGGCGACCGCGTCGCCAGGCTCGCCGAGCAGGTGGCGGTGCGGCTCGGCTACCGGTTCCCCTCGCTCGCGTTCGAGGCCGGGCTGCTCCACGACATCGGCAAGGCGGCGCTGCCGTTCGACCCGACGGTCCTCCCGCGGCCGCTGACCACCGAGGAGCGGCGCATCGTCGAGATGCACCCGGAGCTGGGAGCCGTCGTGGTGGCCGACGCCGGATATCCCGACGAGGTCGTCGAAGGCGTGCTGCTCCACCACGAGCGCATCGACGGGAGCGGCTACCCGTTCGGCCTGTCGGGCGCCCGAGTGCCCCTCCTCGCCCAGGTCGTGGCCGCGGTCGACGTCTACGACGCACTGGCTACTGCCCGCTGCTACAAGGACCCGTGGTGCCGCTCGACGATCCTCCGCCTCGGCCACGAGCAGCGCAACCGCTGGTTCCTCCCCCGCGTCTGGGACGCGCTGGTAG
>JBFKDA010000160.1:0-6899 GCA_041619955.1 Acidimicrobiia bacterium
CGGCCGCCCGGTCGACGGTGGGCGGGGATGATGCCCTCCCGCTCCCAGGCGCCGACGATCTTGTCAGACGTGTTTAGCACCTCGGCGAGCCGCGGCTCAGGCGACCTCGGAGTGGCGCAGCTCCTCGAGCCACCTCAGGAACGCGTCGTGTTCCTCGTCATCGAAGAGCGGCTCGGTCGGAACAAGGGCGTCGACGGAGGCGAGGGGCTCGACCCCGTGACGGCGCGCCAGCTCCTCGATCGTCATCGTCGGCTCGGGCGGGACCGCGTCCCGTGTGTGGCGCTGGGCCATCGGACTCCTTGCAGCTCGTAGTCATTGTGCCACGAGCGAGCGGGCAGGTGCGTCCCTGCACGAGGACACCGCCGCCACACCCGGTCTTGTCCGTATTTTGTCCGTCAGAGGACGAAAAACGACGGGAACTGACGGGAACCGCTGAAGGCGAAATCGCCCGTCGCTATTGGGTTTCCGGCGATTCGCCTTGTTCGTCGGAACCCTCGCAGCCACTTCCTAAACCGGGTGTCGCAGGTTCGAATCCTGCCGAGGGCACCTTGTGATGTCGCGGGGCATCGTGGACAGATGTGTCGCGTCATCGTGGACGGTTCGGGGGCAGGGTAGGGGGTTTCTTCTTGCGGGTCCGTAGTGATCTGCCTTTAGGTGGTCCTGGGGGCCGGCCGGTGGGCTGGTAGTCGCCGCTGGGGTCGAGGGTGAGGTCGGAGGAGTTCCCCGGCACGTGGTCTTGTTGTTGGCTGAGGTGGAGTGGATGGTGGCGGCGCCGGCGTCCAGGCCTCGCTCGGCGAGCTTCTCACGCAGCGCCACGACGCGGTCCACTACGAATGGCGAATCGACCGCCATGACTTCGTGCTGCTCGCACCACCCGACGGCGATGGCCCGAACGTGTCCCTCGAGGCCAGACGCTCGGACGGTCAGGTTCCTCCACGGATCCTCGCTGACCCCGAGGACAACCGCTTCTGCGTCATCGACGCGAGCCACGAGTTCCGCCCCTGATCAGCACCACTCGCCCATGGCCACGGTGCGGAGCCGTCGGGCTCACGGATTCTGCCTGGCGTCGTGCCGCGCCGCGGCGAACAAACCGAACGCAGCGGCGAACCCCAGGATGGTGACCAGCGGCCAGTTGCGATCGTCCCAGTCCCCGGCGACGTTCTGGTAGGTGAAGGTTCCGGTGCCGAAGGCCAGGATGACGCTCATGACGATCAATGTGTTCACCCAGGCTCTCGACGAGCGCATCCGCACGTACCGGTAGAGGAGCCAGGCGCCGATGGCGAGATACAGCACGCTCATCGCCAACTCCACCGCCGGGTCGATCACGCCCGACAGCTCGCCCGCGGCGCCGGCGACCAGTCCCAGGTAGCCGAGCAGGGCGAGAAACCCCCCTCCGACTGCTGCTCCGATGGTCAGAACCCGGTTCCAGGCGGACATTCCGTCGAGTATGCCCGCCCCCGGGGCCACGCGCGGGACGCTCAGCCTCATCAGGGCCGGGCGTAGGCGAAGGACGCCCCGGCGTCCTGGGGATCCTCCAGCCGGAGACAGAGCTCGAGGCCGGCTGCTCGATCGTGGCGACCTGCTGCTCGAGCTGCTTGTTGGTGACGAACAGCGGATCCTCGATCCCCCGGCGATCACGTTGCCAACGTGCTCAACGTCGATGTGGCCCGAGACTCCGTGCGTGAAAATGACCTTGGAGCGACCACCCAGTCAAAGGGAAACCCCTCGGGCAGCGGCCCGTGGATGGCAGCGGCGGCGGGCCTGCTCGTCGTGATGAGCCTGGCCCTCCCGTGGGCGAAGTTGGAAAGTTCACAAAACGGCGTCGGGGGCCCCTACGGTCAGCACCCGGTCAGTCTCGGGATGTCGCGCCAGTCAGCGCCGGAGCACTACACCCGTGACGCGGGGCTGCTCTCGATGTCTCGGCGGGCGGCGCCGAACTGAGTGAGGACGAGGCGATGCGGGTCGCCACCGAGGGGGTCAGTCGCATCCGGCGGCCCCGCCGCCGGGCCGGTCCATGAGCTCCGGCGAAATGGTGCCGGGCACCAACCGTTCAGCTCCGGTCGCTGGTGCGTTCCTCGCCGGTGGCGGCCCATCTCCGAAACCGCCCGGTGCGATAATCGAGACATGGACGCGCGCCGTGGCAACGATCGCACCCGCTGGATCGACGAAGGACTCGCCCGCGGCGACCACGCGCTCTGCCCCGAGCGGCCTCGGCTAGCCGCGTCGTGAGCCGGCGAAGCTCGATCTTCGGCGTCCTCCACGCCGCCGGTGCCATCGTCGCATGAGGGTGCCGTTCGTGTTCCAGCGTGTCCGGCTGCTGGTGCGTGGTGCCCGCGTCGATCGGAACCGGCCCGACCTCGACCGTCTGGCTGCGATCGACGACCCGATGGATTTCGTATGGGCGATCCTCCCCTACGCCGCCCGCACGTTCGCCACCAGCATCCTGCTGCTCCCTGCGGCTCAGGCCCGGACCGCCGCGGTGGCCTATCTCTACTGCCGGATGCTCGACACCTACGAGGACCTGGGCGACCCCGCCGATCGTGAGGCCGCCCTCGAGGCGTTCGCGGTCCGCATGACGACGATGGAGCCACCGCCGCCGCTGACGACGATGACGGCCGGAGACGATCGTGGCAGGGTGGACCTCCTCCTCGTGGAACGCTGCGAGTTGGTGGACCGGGTGTTCGTCGAGCTGCCGATCGCCGACCGGGGACGTGTCGTCGAGCTGGTGGATGCGATGTCCGGTGGGATGGTTTGGTCGTCGCGACGCTTTGCTGAGCAGGGTGGAGTGCTGATCGACACCGAGCAGCTGACGCGCTACTGCCATCACGTCATCGGCGAACCCGTGCTGTTCGCGCTGCAGCTGGTGCTGGAAGCGGACCTCACCGCCGAACAGCGGTGCGACGCCCTCGCCGCGAGCGAGCTGATCCAGCTCGCCAACATCACCCGGGACGTCGAGCGCGACCTGGAGCGCGGCATCGGCTACCACCCCCCGTTGCTCCCTCACCTCGGAAGCACCGATGCCGCCGGACCCGTCCGCGAGGCGCGCCGCCACCTCATGGCCCACGCGCTCCCCCATGTCTCCGCCTACACCCGGCTGGCAGAGCAGCTCACCACCGAGCGGTTCAGCCTGGCCCGCGCCTCCGCCGTGCTCATGCTCCTCCACACCGACCGTCATTACCGGTGGTGTGCCCGCCGGATCGGGCGGCCCGGGTGGCGCGGACGGGACCGGACCGGGGCGATGGTTCTCGCCTCGTTGCTCGCCGCGCTGTCGCGCCGCTGGTCGAGCCGGGTGATGCGACGCGTGGAGCACGACTTCCTCGAGGCTGCAAGGACCATCTAGCTCACGCCGTTCGGTGGGCGCGGTTGGCTGTAACGGCGGTGACGTGGTCGGACATGGATGCTGTGAGGGCGCGGTCATGCCCTTCGACGCCAGGTCTTCGTGGTGCGACCATTGTGAGGGATGTTGACCGACCGTCTGACCCGTTTCGATGAGATCTACCAGGCGTACTCCGGATTGATCCTGGCCTACGCAGCGCGCCGCACGCGCGATGTGCACGATGCTGCGGATGTCGTCGCGGAGACGTT
The DNA here is from genome assembly GCA_041619955.1 of Acidimicrobiia bacterium. GTDB lineage: Bacteria > Actinomycetota > Acidimicrobiia > Spongiisociales > JAOTWH01 > JBFJZV01. Next base: position 3,586 of record JBFKDA010000160.1, read on the forward strand.
CACGGTTGCGTGGCGGCGACTCGACGAGGTCCCGGAGGGCGAGGGCGCTCGTCCCTGGCTGTACGGCGTGGCGCGCAGGGTGTGCTCCAACCAACGGCGCGGGCTGGAGCGCCGCCGCCGGCTCCACGATCGACTGCAGGCGGAGCTCAGCGAAGCCGTCGCGGCCGACGACGAGCCCGACCTTGCCCTCGTTGCCGAGGCGCTCGCCCAGCTCTCAGATGGAGATCGTGAGTTGCTGACGTTGGTGGCGTGGGATGGTCTCAGCCGGGACGACATCGCCGCGATGCTCGGGTGCAGCGCCCCGGCTGTGCGAGTTCGCTTGCATCGGGCTCGCAAGCGGCTCACTCGACGACTGGAGGCGTTGGGTGTGAAACGGGTGGCCGGTGCCGGACATGGATCGAGCAGAGGGGCAGCCGCCCTTCCCGACGTGGAGGAAGCGTGATGCGCCACCCGAGCCCGATCGACGACCTCGCTCGCATCGATCCGGTCGACGGTGACCGCCTTGCGGCTTCCTGGTCGAACAGCGACGCCAAGCAGGCCCTGTTGCAAGAGATCACCACCATGCCCGTCGAGACTCTCCAACCCGTTGCCGCATCAACCGGCGCCACAGGACCTTCTCTTCGACGCGCCCCGAGAGGCGGGCTCAGGCTCGCCACCGCGGTCGCCGTCGTCACCGCGGCCCTCGTCCTTGCACAAGGCGTGTTCACGGATGGCAACCGCGCGTTCGCCGTCCGGCAGCTTCCCAACGGGCTCATCGAGATCGACGCCCTGCCTCAGTTCCGCGACGGTGCCGCGCTCGCCGCCGAGCTGCGTGAATTCGGGATCGACGTCGAGATCACGACGGTCCCCTCCTCGCCATCGCTGGTCGGGCAGGTCGAAGTGTTCGCACCCGGCGGAGGGGACTACATCCCCGCAGGCCTCAGCTTCGGAGCGGACGGCACCCCTGAGGTCTTCAACCTCAAGATCGACCCAAATCTGTTCACCGAGCACCTGACGATCGAGCTCCACGTGGCAGCCCGGGACGGCGAACCCTACGGGCTGGCGACTTCGGTCTTCCAGCCGGGGGAAGCACTCGCCGGTCTCCATTGCGCTCTCGGCGAACCGCTCCGCGCCGAAGACCTGCCCACCTACCTGGCGGACCGCGGTCTCACGCCCGTGTGGATGATCGTCTCGCCAACCGGGGACCCCTCCATCACCAACAGTGAGCAGGTCCACGCCGTACCCGACGGGCAGGTTCTGTCCGGCTTCGCCCGAGACGCCTCCACCGTCGAGTTCAACGTGGTGCTCGACGGGGTGGTCCTACCCGACCTCTACACGGCCGATCTCTCCGACGCGCCCTGCACACCCGAGCAGGCCGCCGCCTGGAACTGAAGATCGACCCCGGGCGCCCACACTGCACGATCCAACTCGCGGGCCGATCCGCCCGCTCAGGGGAGGATGGCCTTCACCAGGATGAACGAGCCGATGATGCCGAGGGGGATCCCGAGGATCGCCCCGATCCCGGTGAGGCTCAGCAGGATGCCGGCCGTGATCAGGATCAGCGCGACGACGATCCCGATCGCCCGGCCGGTGAGGTTCAGCACCAGGCGAGCGAGGCGCACCAGCAGCCCCACGACGGCCTTGACCACCGCCGCGATAGCGCGGAAGATCGCCCGCGCGAAGTTGCCGATCAGGTTCACGAGTCCTCCCTCCGCCGACGACCCTAACGGCTGCGGATGCCGCCCGCCATGGGAGAACAGCCCAGAGGACCGATCGCGGGGCCGCCGCGTATGCTCGGGACGTGACGTGGGACCGGTCGCTCGGCAGCCGGCTGTTCGGCGTGAGGCGGCGCAGTCGGCGGCTCCGGCACGAGCTGGAGCACGCCGCGGCGACCGCCGCCCGGGAGGCCGGCGGATCGGCCGAGCCCGCCGACGCTGCCTACCACGACGGCGAACGAGCAGCCTACGTCGCCGCCCTCGGCAGGCTCGCCGACAACCCGCCGATGCAGCCGTCGGCGCCGCCACCGCACCACCGGGCGGCCTGGCAACGCGGCTACGACCGGGCGGCCGACCACGCCAAGCGCCTCTTCGACCAGCTCGTGTGAGCCACACCTAGCCTGAGCTGATGCCGTCCCGCCCGCTCGTCGTGCGCCTTGCCGCCGTGGCCGGCGTGCTGGGGATCTCGTTCGCGGCGATCCTCGCCAGAGCGGCCGCCGTCGCCCCGGCGACCACCTCGTTCTTCCGCACCCTCTACGCCCTGCCGTTCCTCGGGATGATCTGGCTGGCCCGGCGCCACCTCGACCGGCGGCCGCTCTCGATCCACGCGCTCGCCTTCGGGTCGGGACTGTTCCTGTCGGTCGACCTGACGCTGTGGCACCGCTCCATCGAGCTGATCGGCGCCGGGCTGGGAACCGTGTTGGCCAACACCCAGGTGCTGTTCGTGGGACTGGCGGCGTGGATCTGGTGGCGGGAGCGCCCCACTGCGCTGGCCCGGTGGGCGGTGCCCGGGGTCCTGGTGGGGGTGGCGCTGCTGTCGGGGCTCGGGCGCGACGACGCGTACGGCGAGGACCCGCTTGCCGGGGTGCTGTTCGGGGTGGGCGCCGGGCTCGCCTACGCCGCGTACCTGCTGATCTTCCGGGCCTCGAACCGCGCGTACCTCGCGCCGACCGCCGGGCCGCTGCTCGACGCCACCGCGGGAGCGGTGGTCGGGTCGTTGGTGGCCGGCCTGTTCGACAGCGACTTCTCGCTGGTGCCGGAGTGGCCGGCGCACGGCTGGCTGCTGCTGCTGGCGCTGGTGGCGCAGACGTTCGGGTGGCTCCTCATCGCCCAGGCGCTGCCCCGGCTGCCGGCGCTGGAGACGTCGGTGCTGCTGCTGGTGCAGCCGGTGGCCACGCTGCTGTGGGCGCGACTGATCTTCGACGAGACGCTCGGCGTGCTGCAGGCGATCGGCGTGGTGGTGGTGCTGGCCGGCGTGGCGACGCTGTCCCTGCGCGGCTCGGTGGAGGAGCCGGTCGACGAGCCGGTGGCCGCGGCCGCCACCGGCCCGCCGAAGTAGCCTGCCGCCCGATGCCTCCCTGGTACCAGACCGCGGTGTTCTACGAGGTGCCGGTCTATGCGTTCTTCGACGCCGACGGCGACGGCTGCGGCGACTTCACGGGGCTCACCCAGAAGCTCGACTACCTCCAGTGGCTCGGCGTCGACTGCCTGTGGATCCTGCCGTTCTTCCAGAGCCCGCTCAAGGACGGCGGCTACGACGTGTCGGACTTCTACCAGGTGCTCCCCCGCTACGGCACGATCGCCGACGTGCAGCGCCTCGTCGACGAGGTCCACGCCCGC
>JBFKDA010000161.1:0-6887 GCA_041619955.1 Acidimicrobiia bacterium
CCCGGCGTTGCGGGCGGCCGACATCGGCGTGGCGATGGGGAGCGGCACCGACGTGGCCAAGGAGGCGGCCGGCATGGTCCTGGCCGACGACAACTTCGCGACCATCGTGTCGGCCGTGCGGGAGGGGCGGGGCATCTTCGCCAACCTCAAGAAGGTCGTGTACTTCCTGCTGTCGGCCAACGTGTCCGAGGTGTTCCTGATGTTCATCGGGTTCATCGTGTTCGGGGCGCTGGGCGAGCCACTGCTGGCGGTGCAGCTGCTGTGGATCAACCTGGTCACCGACGGCTTGCCGGCGCTGGCGCTGGGGCTCGACCCGCCGCCGGCCGGGGCGATGGACGGCCCGCCCGACGAGGACCGCAACGTGCTGAGCGCCCAGCGCCAGCTCTCACTGGTGGCGTTCGGCTCGATCCTCGGCGCCGCCGCGCTCGCCGCGCTGATCGTCGGCCACTACGTGTTCGGTGACCCGTGGATCGAGGTGCAGTCGACCGTGTTCACCACCCTGGTGCTCGTCCAGCTCGCCCACGCCTTCAACGTGCACGCCGCCGAGGGCAGCGGGTGGCGGCACGGCTTCCGGGGCAACCCCACCCTGCTGTGGGGGGCGTTGGGCTCGCTGGCTCTGCACCTGCTGGTGATCTACACCCCGCTCGGCCAGACCCTCTTCGACACCACCGCCATCGGCGTGGAGGAGTGGCTGCTGATCGCCGCGCTCACCGTGGCGTCGTTCGCCGTGGTCGACATCGTCAAGAAGCGCATAGGCGGCGGCCTGGTGGGAGTGAGCCGCCCGGCGGGCCGGCGGTAGACCCGCTCGGTCCCCACCTCCCTGCCAGAATGGGACATCTTCAGGCGGGAGATCCGGCGTGGCGCGGAAGTTTGACGACCCACATTGGACCCAGCTGCTCCGCAGCATCAGGAGCGGGCACTGCACGCCCTTCCTGGGCGCGGCGGCCTCCCATCCCCCACTGCCGCTCGCCAAGGACCTCTCCGCCGAGTGGGCCGACGCGTACGGCTACCCGCTGGCCGACCGGGCCGATCTGGCCAAGGTCGCCGACTTCATCGCCGTGAAGACCGGGTCCAGCATGTTCCCGAAAGACGAACTGATCACCTCGTTCACGAGGACGCCGTACACACCGGCGCCGGACGATCCACACGCCGTGCTGGCGTCCCTCCCAATTCCGGTGTACCTCACGACGAACTACGACGGCTTCATGTACGAGGCGCTGCAACGCGCCGGCAAGGAGCCGAGCATGGAGCTCTGCCGGTGGAACGCCACGTTGTCGGAACGTGACTGGCCCTCCCGGCTCGATGATCCGGACTTCGAACCCGACGCGGATCACCCCATCGTCTACCACCTGCACGGCATCCTCCCGGTTCGCCACTCCCTGGTGCTGACCGAGGAGGACTATCTGGAGTTCCTCGTCAACCTGTCGCTCAACAAGGCCGTGGTCCCCACGCGCATCCTCGAGTCGCTCGGCGAGGGCTCGCTCCTCTTCCTCGGCTACGGCCTCCAGGACTTCACCTTCCGGGTGATCCTGCGTGGGCTGATGCGCGGCATCGAGGGCAGCTTGCGCGACCTGAGCGTCACGGTGCAGCTTCCCTACGAGGACGCGGCCGCCATGGATTACCTGAGCGATTACTACTTCCAGAAGCGCCGCGTGATCGTCTACTGGGGGGATCTGCGCGCCTTCGTTGGCGAGTTGCGGGATCGCTGGGCCGCCGCAGAGCGCGACGTGTGATCCGGCCCCCCAGCCCGTACAAAGGCCCACGACCGTTCGAGGCCCGGGACGCCGGCAAGTTCTTCGGGCGCCGCACGGAGACGCGAGAGGTTGCCGGGCTGGTCGTCGCCAGCAAGGTGGTGGTGCTTCACGCGGCATCGGGCGCAGGCAAGACGTCGCTGCTCGAGGCCGGGGTCATCCCGCGGTTGGTGGGCAAAGGCTTCGATGTGCTGCCGGTCGCCAGGGTGGGCGGCTGGCTCGCCGGGGTGGAGCCCGGCGCCAACCTCGCGATCCTCAATGTCGTGTCGGCTTGGACAGCCCGGCCGGCAGCGGAGCTCGAGGGGCTGGAGATCGCCGACGCGCTCGCGGGTCGCCGCGAGGAGAGCGGGGACGGCCGGGTGCGGCCCCGGCTGCTCGTCATCGACCAGTTCGAGGAGCTGTTCACCGCCGAGCCGGTCCGGTCGGCTGACCGGGCCGAGTTCATGCGCCAGCTCCAGGACGCCCTCGCGGCCGACCCCGGCGCCCGGCTGATCCTTGCGGCGCGGGAGGACTACCTAGCCCACCTCGAGGACCTGCTCGCCCCGTACTGGCACGTGCCGCGCCGCAACGTGCGGATCGAACTGCTGCGCGAAGATGCGGCCAGAGCCGCGATCGTCGGTCCGGCCGCCGGCACGGGTCGCGAGTTCACTGGGGACGCTGCCGACCGGCTCCTCCACGACCTCATGACCGTGCGGTTCCGGCGCGGCGAAGGCCTCGTGGCCGAGCAGGGGGAGTTCGTCGAGCCCGTGCAGCTCCAGGTGGTCTGCGAGTCGCTGTGGGAGACCCTCAACGGCCTCGCCGAGCCGGTCAGCCGCATCACCGAGGAACACGTCGCCCGGCACGGACGCGTCGACGAAGCTCTGGGTGACTTCTACGACGCGGCGGTGGGACGCGCCACCGCCGTGCCGGGCGTCACCGAGGAGCAGGTGCGGACTTGGATCTCCGAGCACCTGATCACCCCGGCCGGCACCCGCGGCCTGGCGTACCGGAGCGACGACGGAGGGAGCGCCGGCCTGCCCGCCGCGGCGGTGGCCGCGCTGGTGGACGCCCACGTCGTGCGACCCGAGGAGCGGCATGGATCGATATGGTTCGAGCTCACCCACGACCGGCTCATCGCGCCGGTCCAGGCCTCCCACCAGGCGTGGCAGAGGCGCCGCGGATTGGTGTTGAGCCCGAAGGTGAAGCGGACCATCGGGGTGCTGGTTCTCCTCGTCGTGGCGCTCACCGCAGGATTGCTGTACACGGTGTCGCTCAAGGTGGAGGCCGACCGCCAGGCCCGGCTGGCCCGATCGCGCGCCCAGGCATCGGCGGCGGTGGCGACCGTCGGCACCCGGCCTGACCTGGCTGCCTTGGTGGCTCTCGAAGGGCTGCGGTTGGCCGACACCCTGGAGGCGCGAAGTGCACTGCTGACGGTGGTCCGAGAGTCGAGAGCGGCGAGCTACCTCGTCCACCACGCCGCTGAGGTGCGCGGCGTGGCCGTGAGCGCCGATGGGACCCGCGCCGTCACGACCGGCCGGGACGGCGACGTCGTCGTATGGGACGTCGCGTCCGGCGTCCCGCAAGCGACCTGGTCCGGCGGTGGCGCGCTCAACGGCGCGGCGCTCACTCCCGATGGCCGTTTTCTCGCTGCGGGTGACGACGGCGGCGCGGCGCTGGTGTGGGACCTCGCAGAAGTGGACGGCGACGTCCTCCCCGACCCGGTGGTGCTCAACGAGGACGGCCCAGTGGTGGCGGTGGCGTGGACGGACGACGGCTCGCAGCTCGTCGCGGGGGGCGCAGCGGGGGTCGGGCTGTGGGCGGTGGCCCCCGGGGCGCGCCGAAACTTGGCATCGTCCGACGAAACCGTCGACGGCGTCGCAGTGAGCGGCGATGGTCGATACGCCGCCGCAGCCGACAGGGACGGGACCGTGCTCGTGTGGGACCTGCAGGCGAGCCCCGGTGCCCCGGCCACGGAGCTGCGGCACGACGAAGGCGTGCGGGCCGTGGCGTTCACCCCGGACGGCCGGGTCGTGACGGGCGCGGACGACTTCGTGGTGCGAGTGTGGGACACGGCCGGCGGCGAGGAGACCGCAGAGCTGCGAGGCCACACGTCTCGGGTCTGGTCGATCGCAGTCAGCCCGGACGGCGACGCGGCCGTCAGCTCCGGGGACGATGGCCAGGTATTGCTGTGGGACCTTGCCGGGACCAGCGCGGCCGTCGCACTGCGCGGCCACGCGGGCGGGGTGCGGGCGGTGGCTTTTGGGCTCGACGGCCTCATCGCATCGGGTGGCACCGACGGGGCGGCGGTCCTCTGGAACGCACGCTCGCCTTTGGAGCGCAGGGCGTTGCGCGGGCACGAGACGTCCGTCCGGGACGTGGCGTTCCGCCCCGGCGGCGTCGAGCTCGCGTCGGCCGGTGAGGACGGGCGCATGATCGTGTGGGACCTGGTGACCGGTCAGCCCAGGTTCGCCGATTCGATGCCCGGAGCGGTTCAGGCGCTGGCCTACGACGCGGATGGCAACCGGCTCGCCGCCGGCGGCAGCTTCGACGGGCTGGCGGTCTGGGATGCCGGCAGCGGCGAGCTGGCGGCCGAGCTACCCGACGTCCACACCGGCACCGTGTGGGGGATCGCGTTCGGTCCGTCCGGCGACGCGCTGGCGACCGCTGACGACCGGGGGCGGGTGGTGCTCTGGGACCTCGCCACCGGCAACTCGGAGGCTCTCGCCGACGGCGTTGCCGCCCGCACGGTGGCGTTCAGCCCCGACGGCCGCTGGCTGGCGTGGGGTCGCGACGACGGCGTCGTGGTGGTCTGGGACGTCCAGGCCGGCGCGGTCGAGGTGGAGCTGGCCGATCTGCAGAACCCCGTATGGGAGGTGTCGTTTCGCGGCGACAGCGCCCGCCTGGCGGCGGGCGGCAACGACACCGACGTCGTGATGTGGGAGACCGGGGGCTGGAATGTGGTCGAGCGGCTGGCGAGGCACAGCGACATCCTCCGCGCCACCCGCTTCGCTCCCGGTGGAGCGCTGCTTGGCTCCGCCGGTCAGGCTGGGACGATCATCGTCTGGGACGGCGGCGAGCCGTTCGCCGAGCTGCGCGGCCACGTCGGGCGCGTGTGGACGGTCGCGTTCCAGGGACCCGGCGGACCGGTCGCGTCGGGCGGAGTGGACGGCGCAGTGCTCGTCTGGCCGATCGACGTCGACGAAGCCGTGGCGAGCGCATGCCGGCTCGCCGGGCGCAACCTGACGCAGGTCGAATGGGAGCGGCTCGCGCCGGAGGGGGACGGGTACCGCCGTCACTGCGCCGCACACCCGATCGGCGCCGGGGTGGCGGACGATGCCCCGGCGGTGGACTACCCGTAGCCGGGCGACCTGCTCAGTACTTGATGTCGACGAACGTCTGCTCGCCGATCGGCGGGCGGATGTAGTGGATGTCCTCCCGCTCCGGCAGGTCCACGGGGTCGGGCACGACGTCGCTGTAGTCGAACTGGTCGAGGATGTGGGCGATGCAGTTGAGCCGGGCCGTGCGCTTGTCGTCCGACGGCACCACGTACCACGGCGCCTGCTTGATGTCCGTGTACTGGAACGTCGTGTCCTTGGCCTGGGAGTACTTGACGAACAGCTGGTGCTCGGCCAGGTCCATGTCGCTGAGCTTCCAGCGCTTGAGCGGCTCCTCGTTGCGGGACTGGAAGCGGCGCCGCTGTTCTTCCCAGCTCACCGAGAACCAGTACTTCAGCACCTTGATGCCGGACCGCACCAGCATCCGTTCCAGCTCGGGGGCGCTGCGGAGGAACTCGCGGTGCTCCTCCTCGGTGCAGAAGCCCATCACCCACTCGACGTTGGACCGGTTGTACCAACTGCGGTCGAACATCACGATCTCCCCGGCGGCCGGCAGGTGGGCGACGTACCGCTGGAAGTACCACTGGGTCTGCTCCCGCTCGGTGGGCTTGGGCAGCGCCACCACCCGCACGATGCGAGGGCTGGTGCGCTCGGTGATGCGCTTGATCACGCCGCCCTTGCCGGCCGAGCCGCGGCCCTCGAAGATGATCAGCACCTTCAGGCCCTGCTCCGCCACCCAGTGCTGGAGCTTCACCAGCTCCTCCTGGAGGCGGGCCAGCTCGGCCTCGTAGTACGGCTTCTTGAGCCGGCCCTTCTTGTTGTAGTTCTCCGGACCGGCGGGCGTACCCGACACGGTGGGCTCGTCGGCCCCCTCGGGAAGCGCCTTCTCCTCCGCTTTGCCCATGCGACCTCCTGGGATGGAGGACACTGTACCCGGAGCCGCCGGGCCGCTCCGGCTGTCGGTCGCCGTTGGCTGCGCAGTCTGCACCCGGGAGCAACGGCGGCGGATTCCCCCGGTAGACGGGCGGCGGGCCTACATTCGCCCCGAGATGCGGCTGGCCGTGTGCGTGTTGGCGATGAGCGTGACTCTCGGTGCCTGCGCCGGAGGGTCGGAGTCCTCGTCGTCCACGCCGCCGGAGCCGCCTCCGGCGGCGACGAGCACGTCAGCCGGGTTGCCGGCCGCGACGCTGCCGCCGTCGGTGCCGGAGACCTCGCTCGCGGCGCCGGCATCGACCTCACAGCAGGAGTCGCCGTTCGCGAGGCCGGAGTGGCTGGGCACCCGCCTGCTGCCGCTGCGGCCTGACGACCACGGCGTCGCCCAGCCCACCCCGCCCGAGCTGGCCGACCGCCGCATGGAGACCATCGACCTGCTGCCGGCCCCGGCGGGCGACGAGTTCGAGTTCACCGCAGGCCCCGTGCCCGCCGACGTCCTGGCCCGGTCGAGCTGGAGCCCCGAGTGCCCGGTCGCCGCCGCCGACCTCGCGTACCTCACGATGTCGCACTACGGCTTCGACGGCGAGTTCCACACCGGGGAGATGATCGTCAACGCCGGCGTCGCCGACGAGGTGGTCGAGGTGTTCCGCCGGCTCCACGCCGCCCGCTACCCCATCGAGCAGATGCGGGTGATCACCGCCGAGGAGATCGACGCCCACCCCACCGGCGACGGCAACGACACCACCTCGTTCGTGTGCCGGCCGGCGGTGGGGTCGGAGAACTGGTCGCAGCATGCGTTCGGCCTGGCCGTGGACGTCAACCCCTTCCACAACCCGTACCACAAGGGCGACCTGGTGCTCCCCGAGCTGGCGTCCGCGTACCTCGACCG
>JBFKDA010000162.1:0-6849 GCA_041619955.1 Acidimicrobiia bacterium
GCGTCGCCGAAGCCGGGATCGTCGGTGGCGTCGAGCTGGGCGTCGGCGATGACGTCGCCGAGCGCCGACTCGCCGGCGGCGTTGGTGGCGCGCAGGATGTCGGCGGTGATCGTGCCGATGACCGCGTTGGCCAGCGGCGCCGACAGCGCGTCGTACTTGTCGATGAGCGCCCGCACGTCGGGATCGGGCGTCGCCGAGCGCAGGTTCGGCAGGTTGACGATGCTCTTCACCGTCATGTCCTTCGTCACCCGGTTCAGCTCGACGTCGATCTGGGTGAACAGCCGGCCGCGGTTGTCGGCCATCGTCACCCACTTGCCGTCGATCTCGCACACGAACTCGTCGTTGGTATGGCCGGCCACGACCAGATCGACCGCATCGTCGAGCAGCGGGACGATCTCGGCGATCGGCCCGGTCAGCTCGGTGCCGCAGTCGTTCTGCCCGCCGTCCGACTGGCCGCCCTCGTGCAGCAGCACGACGATCGACTCGATGTTGTTCTGCTGGAGCTGGGGCACCAGCGCGTTGACCGTCTCGGCCTCGTCGAGGAACGTCAGGCCCTCGACGCCGGCGGGCGTGACGATCGTCGGCGTGCCCTCCAGGGTCATGCCGATGAACGCCACCTTCACGCCCTGGTAGTTGCGGACCGTGAACGGCGGGAAGATCGTGTCGCCGGTCTCGTCGACCACGACGTTGGCCGCCAGGAACTCGAAGTCCGCCCCGGCGAACCCGTCGCCGTCCAGGTCACCGTCGACCGGGTGGCTGCCGCCGTTCTGCATGCGCAGCAGCTCGGCCGGGCCCTCGTCGAACTCGTGGTTGCCCACCGCGTTGATCGCGAGGCCCATCAGGTTCATCGCCTCGATCGTCGGCTCGTCGTGGAACAACGCCGAGATCAGCGGCGACGCCCCGATGAGGTCGCCGGCCGACACGAAGATCGAGTTGTCGGCACCCGCTTTGGCCGCCGCCACGTTGGTGGCGAGGAAGTCGGCACCGCCGGTGCCTCCGAACGCGCCGGACGACGTGTCGATGTTGCCGTGGAAGTCGTTGATGGCGAGGATGCGCAGCTCGACCTTGCGCGAGTTCTCCGCACCCTTCCCCCTGTTGTCGCCCTTCCCGGCGCTGGCCGGCACGGCAAACGCCAGCGCCAGCGCGGTCAGCACCGCGACGAGCACGACGGCCCGCCTCGAGTTCATGTGTCTCCGCACGTGTAAGACCCCTTCCCTGGTCGGTGAGTGGTTGGTCCACCCACGCAGCGTGACGCTAGCCGACCGCCACGCTCAGTGTCGATGCGGCTCGGCCTCCGGGCATGTGGCGGGGGGCCGGGCAGCTCGCTGATCGTCGATCGCGACACCTGGCCGCGCCGGTCGTCGCCGATCGGCTGGGCGCCCACCGGTCGCCGTGGCCGGCGAGGGGTAGGGTGCCCGGCCATGACCGACGTGGATCACCGGCGGCTCGCGACGGACCTGTTCAACGCGACGTGGGACTACCTCGACCGGGCCGAGCGCAGCTCCGACGACGACGCGGCGATGCTCGGGGCGGCCCTGGCCTCGTGGCACCACTGGCGGCAGGTGGGCGAGCCGAAGAACTTCGCGATCTCCGACTGGCAGGTGGCGCGGGTGCTCGCCGTCCTGGGCGAGCCGGCGCTGGCGAGGCGCTACGGCGAGATGAGCCTGCACTGGGCGTCAGAACACGACCTGCCGCCCTTCTACATCGCCTACGCGCACGAGGCGATCGCCCGGGCGGCGCACGCCGCCGTCGATGCCGCCGACCGCGACGCGCACTTGGCGCTGGGACGGGCGGCCGCCGCCCAGGTGCACGGGGAGGACGACCGGGCGACCGTGCTCGCCGACCTGGACTCGCTCTGCGGCTGAAGGCGGCCGGCGCGCCTCAGACGGGCACGAGCCGGCTCAGTCGCCGAGGCCCATCCCGAGGTCGCGGGCCGTGGCGAACCACGGGTGGTCGAGGGGCACGACCTTGCGGTTGCCGGCCACCTCCTCGATGGGCACCGTGACCGCCTGGTCGCCGCGAGCGGCCACCATCACCCCGAACTCGCCCTCGGCGACGCAGCGCGCCGCGGCGGCGCCGAGCTGGGTGGCGAGCACCCGGTCGGCCGGCGACGGCGTGCCGCCGCGCTGGATGTGGCCGAGGATCGTGACGCGTGACTCCAGGCGGGTCAGCTCCTCGAGCTGGCGGGCGAGGTGCACGGTGCTGTCGGCCTGCTCGGCGCGGAGGGCGGCGAGCTGCTTCTTGGCCCGCTGCCGCTCTTCCTTGTCGTCCGACTCCTCGCGCACCCGCCGGAGCTCCTCGATACGGGCGGCGTCGGCGCCGGTGAGTGCGCCCTCTGAGACGGCGACGATCGAGAACCGGTTGCCGGCCTTGCGGCGCGCCGACACCGCCTCCGCGACCCGCTCGATCGAGTAGGGAAGCTCGGGCACCAGCACCACGTCGGCCCCGCCCGCCACGCCGGCGCCGAGCGCCAGCCACCCGGCGTTGTGGCCCATGACCTCGACCACGATGATGCGGTGGTGGCTGTGGGCGGTCGAGTGCAGCCGGTCGATGGCCTCGGTGGCGATCTCGAGCGCGGTGTCGAATCCGAAGGTGCGGTCGGTGCCCCAGACGTCGTTGTCGATCGTCTTCGGCAGGGTGACGATCGGCATCCCCTTCTCGACCAGCTTCAGCGCGTTCTTCTGCGTGCCGCCGCCGCCCATGCACACCAGCGCGTCCAGGTGGTGCTTGTGGAAGTTCTCCACCATGACGTCCGTCATGTCGTGGACGGTGCCGCCGAGCTCCATCTTGTGCGGCTTGTCCCGGCTGGTCCCGAGGATCGTGCCGCCCTTGGTGAGGATGCCGGACAGCGTCTCGGAGTCCAGCCGGATCGTGCGGTTCTGCATGAGCCCGCGGAACCCGTCGAGGAACCCGATCGCGCTCATCCCGTGGGTGCGGGCGGCGGCCTTGCCGATCGCCCGGATCGCCGCGTTGAGGCCCGGTGAGTCCCCGCCCGCCGTCAGGATGCCGACGCTCTTGGCCATGACCACCTCGCTGGAGCTCGTCAGAGGGGAGTCGGCGGATGGCGCCGCCCTCGCTGCTCCGAATGGTAGGCGGCGGCAAGGGGCGACGACGCTCGACGCCCCGGAAGGGCCGATGGCCCCTGGAGAACCGGCCCGCACGGCGCCAAAGTGGATGGGTGCAGGGTCAAGCGACAGGGGGTGGTGAGTCATGCCTCGGGACGGCAAGTACCCGATTCGGGCATACAGCCTGAACTACGACTACCCGGACAGGGAGGTCCACATCAACCTGGGCCTCCTCAACCCGGATGGCAGTTCGGCGGGCGGCCTCGGCCAGCAGCTCGTGGTCCCGGCCGGCGACGCGGTGTACATCGCGGACATGCTCCGCTACGAGAAGCCGGTCTACCTGCGCTACCGGACGCGCGGCGGCAAGCAGGAGATGTACCTCTCGACCGGATCGGAACCGCTGGGAGAAGAGGAGACGTGACCGAGTCCGACGGGCGCTGACCGGGGGCGGTGAGGGGGAGAGCGTCCGATGGTGGCGGTGAGCCGGCAACGCGCCGGCCCACCGCCTGGTTCTGCGCCCGATGCCCAACCCAGCCGCCTTTATGCTGCCCGGATGCCTGCCCGCGCCGACAACCCCGCACCCGGCGGCCCCGGCATCGAGCCCCGGTGGACGAGAGCCGCGAAGGACGCCGTCGGCACCGCCGCGACGGTGGCCAGCCAGGTCTGGTACACGCTGTCGCTGGGGATCCTCAACGAGGTCTACTACCCCACCATCGACCGGCCCCAGCTTCGCGACCTCCAGTTCCTGGTGACCGACGGCGAGACGTTCTTCCACGACGAGCGCCGCCACCTCGGCCACGAGATCGAGCCGCTGTCGGAGCACGCGCTGGGCTTCCGGATCGTCTCCACCGACCCCGACGGCCGCTACCGCATCACCAAGGAGGTCTTCGGCGACCCCGACCAGCCGGTGGTGATGCTGCGTTGCCGGTTCGAGCCGGATCCGAAGCTGACCGGGTCGCTGCGGCTGTTCGTGCTCGCCGCCCCGCACCTCGACGTGGGCGGCTGGGACAACAACGGCCGGATCCACGACGTCGGCGAGCGGACCCTGTTCATCGGCGAGCGGAACGGCACCTACCTCGCGATCGGCAGCGACGCCGGCTTCCGGCGCACCTCGGTGGGCTACGTGGGCATCAACGATGGCTGGACCGACCTCGCCGCCGACATGCAGATGGGCCACGAATACACCTCCGCCGGGCCTGGCAACATCGCCTTCACCGGCGAGCTCGACCTGGACGACGGCGACTTCGGCGTCGCGCTGGCGTTCTCGGACTGCCACCACGGCGTCGTGGCGTCGGCGTTCCAGACGCTCGGCGTTCACCGCGACGCGCTCCAGGACCGCTTCATGTCGGGCTGGGAGGCGAGCTGCGAGCACCTCGTGGAGCTGGCCGACCAGTCCCACGACGGCGGTGAGCTGTACCGCCGCAGCCAGGCGCTGCTGCTCGCCCACGAAGACAAGCGGTACCAGGGAGCGATGATCGCCTCGCTCAGCATTCCGTGGGGCGAGCACCGCAGCGACGACGAGATCGGCGGCTACCACCTGGTGTGGACCCGGGACATGGTCAACAGCGTCACCGGGCTCATGGCGACCGGCGAGCGCGAGATGCCGCTCCGCTCGCTCATCTACCTCGCCGCCACCCAGAATCCCGACGGCGGATTCCACCAGAACTTCTGGATCACCGGCGAGCCCCACTGGACCGGCATCCAGCTCGACGAGGTGGCGATGCCGATCATCCTGGCGTGGCGCCTGTACCGCGACGGCGGGCTG
This sequence comes from Acidimicrobiia bacterium, assembly GCA_041619955.1. GTDB lineage: Bacteria > Actinomycetota > Acidimicrobiia > Spongiisociales > JAOTWH01 > JBFJZV01. Next base: position 4,831 of record JBFKDA010000162.1, read on the forward strand.
GGCGAGTTCGACCCCTACCCGATGGTGCGGCGGGCCGCCGGCTACCTCGTGCGTCACGGCCCGGTGACGCCGCAGGAGCGCTGGGAGGAGAACGGCGGCTACTCGCCGTCGACGCTGGCGAGCAACATCGCCGCGCTGGTGTGCGCCGCACTGATGGCGCGCGACCGGGGTGACCCCGGCACGGCCGACTTCCTGCTGGCCTATGCCGACTTCCTCGAATGCCACGTCGAGGAGTGGACCGTCACGGAGCGCGGGACCCTACACCCCGACGTACCCCGCCACTACGTGCGGATCCTTCCCGCCGACCCGAACGACCCCGTACCGCCGCGCGATCCCGACGACGCCACCATCGTCCTCGCCAACCGGCCGCCCGGCACCCGCTACGAGTGGCCGGCGTCGGAGATCGTCGACGCCGGTTTCCTGGAGCTGGTCCGCCACGGGATTCGCCCGGCGGGCGACCCGCTGATCGAGGACTCGCTGGCCGTGGTCGACCGGGTGCTGAGGGTCGACACCCCCTACGGCCCGGCCTGGCACCGCTACAACCACGACGGGTACGGACAGGCGGCCGACGGCGGGCCGTACCTGGGCCACGGGGTGGGGCGGGCCTGGCCGCTGCTGACCGGCGAGCGCGCCCACTACGAGCTGGCGGCCGGCCGGGACGTCACGCCCTACGTGCGGGCCATCGAGGGGTTCGCGCACGGGGTGGGCCTCCTGCCCGAGCAGGTGTGGGACGAGGCAGATCGCCCCGACCTCCTCCTGTGGCGAGGCCGGCCGACCGGAGCGGCCATGCCGCTGATGTGGGCACACGCCGAGTACGTCAAGCTGCTGCGGTCGCGCCACGACGGCGCGATCTTCGACACCGTCCCCGAGGTGGCCGACCGCTATCTGGGGCGAGCGGGCTGCCATCCGCTCGAGGTGTGGAAGCCCAACCGCCACGTCGCGCGGGTGGTGCGGGGCCGGCCGCTGCGGGTCCTGGCGCCCGAGCCGTTCGCCCTCCGCTGGCGGAGCGGCGGCGAGTCGGGCGAGACCGCGGCCACCGGCACGGCCGTGGGCGCGGCCTACGTGGACCTTCCCACCGGCGCCGGCCAGGCGGTGACGTTCGCATTCCTGGGAGCCGCGGACGGGCGGGAGTTCTCCGTCGAAATCACGTGACGCGGCGGCCACCACGAGCGTAGAATTCCCTCCGGGTCGCCGCCGCGATCACGCCACGAACCTCATTGCGCACACTGCCTCTCGGCGACCCACACCATCGCCGCCGGCACCGCGCCGGCCCGTACGGGGAGGTATGCCTTGGGAACCACCGCCACGGAGCTCGAGGGCGCCGTCCGCAAGCTGCTCGAGCACTTCGACAACCTCGACCAGGACGCCATCGCCGCGCTGATGGCCGAAGACGTCCAGGGGGTCGACGAGATATCTCGGGGATGGCTCCGCGGCAAGTCGGCGCTCTCCGACTACTTCGGGAAGCTGAAGGAGATGGCCGTCACCGACATCAAGACGTCGGTGAGCGGGTTCCACACGACGACCTGGGGGGACGCCGGCCTGGTCACGCTCATGGCTGACCAGACCTACTCGGTGGCCGGCGAGCACCAGCATGTCGTGGCCCCGATGACGGTGGCCTTCCGCCGCGAGGGAGTCGGGTGGAAGATCGTGCTGGTGCACGCGGTGCCGCTGCCAGAGCACGAGGAGTAACCGCCCGGACGCTCAGCTGCAGCGCTGGCACGGCGGTTCGTCGTGTGAGTCGCGCCGACGCGACCCGGCTCATGCGTCGAGCGCCGCCAGCACCTCGCCCATCTCCTCCACCGACGCGGCGGTGATCGGGTCGAGCACGAGCTGGCAGTGGCCGACGCCGGCCGCGGCCAGCGCCCGGAGCACCCCGGCCACCTCCTCGGCCGACCCCCGGACCGGCGCCGACGTCGGCCGGCCCGGGCTGCCGTGCCGGCGCCCCGCCCCGCCCCGGCACTGCACGTAGAGCGCCGCCGTCCGGCCCACCTCGGCCGGGTCGCGGCCCACGTCGCGACA
>JBFKDA010000163.1:0-6792 GCA_041619955.1 Acidimicrobiia bacterium
ATGGCCTTCGGGCCGCCGCGGGCGGCCATCTCGTCGTTGAACGCCTGACCGAGCGCGTCGAGCAGGTCCTCGCGGGTGGGGAAGTGGTTGTACACGGTGCGCAGCGACACCCCGGCGCGATCCGCCACCTCCTTCATCGCGAAGTCGAGGTGGCGCCGCTCGGTCACCAGCTCGGCGCACGCGTCGACGATCGACTCCCGGGCGAGGGCCACCTGACGTTCACGGAGGGTTGCCATGCACGGAGCATAAATCAGTTGCACGACTCGTGCAAGTTTTGTACCGTGCGCATACGTTGCACAGATCGTGCAGCGAAGCCGGAGCGAGGGAGGCAGGCAGGATGGTCACAGAGGTTCAGCAGCAGCGGAGCAAGCAGGGGACCGTCCCGGAACCGCCGGCGCCGTACGGCGACGGCGTCGCGGCGGGGCTGTTCACGATCGTGGCCGGGGCGCTCGCGCTGATGGCGGTGCTCGGGGAGGTCTTCGTCGACGCCCTGCTGTTCCTCGCCGCGTTCGTGGGGCTCGGCGTGTGGGCGGCCCGCACGCCGTCGCGCCGGCTGCGGTGGGTGATCGCCGGCCTGGTGGCGCTGTTCGTCGGCATCAACCTGGTGTTCGCGATCGGCGATCTGACCCACCCGGAGTCGCCCGGGCCCTTCATCACCACTGCGGTGGTCGTGCTGGCGGGGATCGTCACCGTAGGTCTGGCGGTGCTGGCCGCCCGGCGGCGACCCGCAGCCGGGCTCAAGGTGTGGGCGGCGACGCTCGCGGTGCTCGTGGTGGCGGCGGCCGGCAGCCTGGTGGCCGCCGCCGGGGTCGAGGACGACGCCGCGCAGCCGGGCGACACGCAGTTCGTGGCCGAGGACTTCGAGTACCCGGAGGAGATCTCGATGGACGCCGCGTCGGGCGCCCTGGTGGTCCGCAACGCCGACCGCGCCCGGCACACGTTCGTGATCGAGGGCCAGCTTCCGGCCGTCGAGCTGCCCGCCAGCACGCAGGTGCGGATCCCGCTCGACCTGGCGCCGGGGTCGTATCGCTACTTCTGCGACATCGTCGGGCACGAAGCGATGGAGGGCACGCTGGTCGTCGGATAGTGGTGGCGCCGGGCCGGCGGGTCCCTCACGCGGCGAGGCTGGCGGCGGGGGCGATGCGGGAGGCGCGCATCGCCGGGTACGCCCCCGACAGCGTGCCGATGCCGGCGCCGAGCGCCAGCGCGAGGTACGGGACCTCGGGGGAGAGGATGGGCGTCCACGCCCGGAGCTCGGCCGCCCCGACGATGAACGCCAGCCCCAGCGCGGCGCCGACGAGACCGCCCGCGACGCCCAGGAAGGTGCTCTCGCCGAGGAACTGCACCGCGATCGAGAACCGCGACGCTCCCAGCGCCCGGCGCAGCCCGATCTCGGGGATCCGTTCCATGACGTTCACGGTCATGATCGCGGCGACGCTGATCGCGGCGACCAGTGCGCCCAGGCCCGCCAGCGTGAGCGAGAGCGCGTCGAGGTCGCTGCCTACCGCGGCCGCCACGTCGGGCGGCGGCGGCGGCACCGACACTTGGAGCTGGTCCGGGCCGGTGGGGCTGAGTGCGTACGGGAGCTGGCCCGCCACGACGTAGGTGCTGCCGATTGCGGTGGCTACCAGCGCAGTCGTCGACTCGGGCGGGCCCAGCACTGCGGCGGCCGTCGTGTGCGGGACCACCACCGAGTTGAGCGCCTGGTCGAAGAACTCGACCTCGTCGACGACGCCGATGACCAGGAACGGGCTGCCGTCCAGGTCGATGCTGGCGCGGCCGTCGACGTACCCGATGCCGAGCCGGTTGGCGGCGCCGGACCCGATCACCGCGACCCGCGCCCCGCGGGCCTCGTGGCCGGCGTCGAAGAAGCGGCCGGACGCGAGGTGGGCGCCGGTGGTGATCGGCAGGTCGGGGCGCGCGCCGAGCACCGTCAACGACTGCACCACGGCCGAAGCGCTGCCCGCAGGCGCGCGGGACCGGGTTACGACGCCGCCGCCGTGCACCGACACCCACGACGTCGACTCGATGCCGGCGAGGCTGCGGGCCGCCTCGACGGCCGCCGGCTGGATGAGGGGAGCGCCCTCGCCGTTCGTCGCCACGAGCGACGTCGCCTGGGTGTCGTGGAACCTGGTGACGATGCGCCCGCCGGCCGACTGGGACACCCCGATGGATGCGACCAGCGCGGCCACGCCGATTGCGATCCCGAGGCCGGTGAGGGCCGAGCGCAGCGCCCGGCCTCGCAACCCGCCGGCGACCTCAACGAGCATGCTCACGGGTGCCACCCGCGACCTCGGCGTGCGGCGGCGGCGGCCCGTCACGGCGCCAGCCGCCCGTCGCGGATCTCGATCGACCGGTCGGCGGCGACCTCGACCGCCGGGTCGTGGGTGACGACGACCACCAGCAGCTCGTGCTCGGTGCGCAAGCGGTCGAGCAGCTCGATGATCGCGGCGGTGGCGGCCGAGTCCAGGTTGCCGGTCGGCTCGTCGCAAAGCAGCATCCTGGGTCGCCCCATGAGGGCCCGCGCGATACCCGCCCGCTGGCGCTCGCCCCCCGACAGCCGCTTCGGTAGGGCGTCGGCGAGATGCGCGATGCCCACCCAACCGAGCGCCTGGCGGGCCTCGCGGCGGCGCGAGCTGACGCTGTCCCCGAGGTACAGGGCGCCGAGCGCGACGTTGTCGACCACCGACCGGTGCTCGATCATGTGGGACTGCTGGAAGACGAAGCCGATGCCGCGCGCCCGCAGCGCGTCACGCGCCCGTCCACCGAGGCTCGCGACGTCCGTGCCGTCCACGATCACTCGGCCGGCGGTGGGGGTCAGCAGCGCGCCAAGCGCGTGGAGCAGCGAGCTCTTGCCGGACCCAGACGGCCCGACGATCGCCACGAACTCCCCGATCGCGACCTCACAGGACACGTCCTGGACGGCGGGCACCGGCGGCGGGCCCGGATAGGTGACGCTGACGTGCTCGGCGACCAGCGTCATCCGGCATCCCCGACCACGACGCGCTGCCCGGGCTGCAGGTCGGCTCCGGGCCCGGGCGTGACCTCGACCATCCCGTCGATGCCGGTGATGCCCACGCTGACCGGGACCCGCTCCTGGGCGGTCCCGTCCAGCCGGATCACGTAGGACCCGCCGTCGGCGCCGAGGTAGAGCGCGGTCTCGGGGACCGCCAGCACGGCGTCGCCGGTGCTGCGGAGCTCGATGACCACCCGGTAGTCGCGGCCGGTGTCGAGCCTGCCGTCGAAGGCGACGAGCACCGGGACGCCGCCGACCTCGGCGTCGACCACGGTGCCCGCCGACACCACGCGCCCCGTGACCGTGGCGCCGGTGCCGTCGTCGACGATCGTGACCGGCTCGCCCCCGACGAGCTCGGCCGCCTCGAAGCTCGGCAGGGCGGCGACGAGCTGCGCCGTCTGCGCCGAGATGTGCAGCAGCGGCTCGCCGGCGACGGCGGTGTCGCCGGTTGCCAGGGCGACGCTGCGCACCTCGCGAGGCAGCTTGGGCAGCATCGCCAGCTCGGCATACGCCGCGAACACGGCGCCCCCGGCGCGGGGCGGGTCGTAACCGGCGGCCTCGTAGAGCGCGGTCAGCGCCCGTGCGGTGGAGGTCCCGAAGCGGCCGTCGATCCCGCTCGGGTCGAGGAGGTTCAGGCTCGCGAGGACCTGTTGCAGCTGGACGACATCGGGGCCCCTGGTGCCGGACGTCAGATCGCGGACCAGCGGGACCTCACCCGGCAGGGCGAGGATCGGCCGGAACGCGATCTCGGCGATCCGGTCGCCCGCGGCGATCAGCGCGCCTTCCTCGGGCAGCCACGTGGCGCGGGGGGCCGCGCCGGGCAGCCCCGGCAGCGCGGCGAGGGAGATGTCGGCCTCGTCGTCGTACTTGACGACGCCCCTGGTGACGAGGGTCGCCTGCACCACCTGGTGGGCGACCTCCACCGTCACCGGGGTGGGGTCGGGAGGTGCCAGCGAGGCGTCGAGCTCGCGTGGCGAGGTGAGCGTGCCGGCCATGAACCCCACGAACAGCACGATCCCCGTGGCGGCGGCCAGCCCGGCCACGCCTCGCCAGCGGCTAGCCATCGAGGTACTCGAGGTGCCGGTCGAGGAGATCCCGGTTGGCGGCGATGAAGTCGGACTCCATCGTCTCGGCCACCTCGCGCATCGCCGACACCAGCGCCGGCTCGCACGACAGGTTGGCGACGGCCGCGGCACGCTCGAGGTCCTGGAGTCGCGCGAGTTGCTCTGGGTTCTCCTTGACGCGCTCGAGCTCCTGGTCGAACCACACGACCAGGTCGTCGAGCGTCGAGAAGTCGGGCAGGCCGGGGCCGGCCGCCTCGGCGACGCAGTCGACCCACGCGCGTTCGGCCTCGGCGACCGCGGGATCGGCCCGCACCTGATCGGCGAGGCTGCTCACGCCGGCGCGGTACGCGTCGGGGAACGGCGGCGAAGTCGCGCGCAGCTCGGCCTGGCAGATGTCGATCTGGTCGGAATAGGCGCGCGAGCGCTCGTCGGTCAGCCCGTCGACGTACGCCTCGTTCGGGTCGCGCTGGGTGCTCGTGGTCGCGTTGCCGGCGGCGAGCTGGAGGTCCGAAGTCGAGCGTCCGAAGCCGAAGCGCCTCGCGTTCTCCTCACGAGAGATGCCGATGCCCGGACCGAACGCCACGGCCTCGAGCGGGACGGGGATGTATTCGAAGCCGGCCTCGGCCATGCACGTGGCAACGACCTCCTCGCCGCGGTCATGATACTCCTGCGACAGGCGGTCGCTGACCGCCGGGTCGCTCCACGGCAGGAACAGCTCCACCAGGTCGGCGTGGTCGGTGGCGGAGTCGTCCGACGATGCGCAGCCGGCAGCCAGCACGAGCATCGCCGCCGTCACGACGCACCGAGTGATAGATCGCATCGATGCTCTCCTCGGCGGGGTGGGGTCGCCGGGAGGCGACCCCACCGTCAGCCGTGTTGCCGGATCAGTACCGCCAGCCGAAGCCCCAGGTCTGCAGTTCCGGCTTCTCGCCCGGGCAGTAGCGGGTCGAGGTGGAGCCGAATTTCTTGTAACTGCCGTAGTACCACTGGCCGTTGCTGCTCGTCGGTGTGGTCCCGCACTTCGCGGCCGCCCGCACTTCGCAATCGGGGTCGTTCACCGAGCCCCAATACGCCCAGGCGTGGTCGGACACGGTGTTGCCCCCGTGCTCGATGGTGCCGCACCCAACCGTTACCGTCGCTTCCGCCGCAGGAGCCTGCGCAAGCACGAGCAGTGCCGCAACGAGGCTCAACAGTCCAACCAACACCACCCATCTCAACCTGACAGATGACGTAGCCAACGCGCGCTCCTTTCGCGTCGTGGACCTATGCGCGATAGTTGCCCCTTACGGTGCGCGAGTTCCGTACTTTGTGGCGGGACGAGCAGCCGCTCGCAACGCCCGCGGCCGGCGCGTGCCGGCCCGCCTGGCGACCCGACGGCCGAATTGCGCGCGGCGCGCCGGAGCCGACCCGCAGGCCGGCCCCCGGCAGCCTCAGCGGACCTCGAGCAGCCACCACCAGTCGTTGGCATCGCGAGGGCCGAAGCCGGTGACCTCCTGCTGGCCGGCCGTCCACTGGCTGTGCTTGAAGCCCAGGTGCGAGTGCAACGCCGCATTCGACGGCACGTGGATCAACCGCAGCCGGTTGGCCGACGACCAGTAGCCGCTGCCGTCGAGCTCCACCCGCCAGTCGTCGTTGCCGTCGCCGTTGCCGTTGTCGCCGAAGCAGGTGACCTCCTGCTGGCGGGTGACCGGCGAGACGATGCCGGCATGGCTGTGGAGGTTGCGCCGGGTGAGCACGTGCTCGAGCCGGATGATGTCGCCGTTGCGGACGTCCTGCCCCACCTTGTGGTTGTCGGGCGTGCCGTGCGCTCCCTTGACGCGCCACAGGTCGTTGTCGTCGGACCCGTCGAAGCACGTCACCTGCTGCTGGCCCGAGCCACCGGCATGCCCGTAGTTGAGGGCGTGGGAGTGCAGCGTCCTGCCGCTCCACACGTGGCTGAGCTTGATGACCTGGCCGTACTTGACGATCGCGCCGTCGGGCGCCGGGTTGCGCGTGAACACCGGCGGGTTGAGCCGGGTGTAGTCGATGACGAACCAGCCCCGCCACGGGTCGGTGTTCGACGCGTCCCAGTGGCGGTTGCCGGGGTGCGTCCGCAGCGTGTGCTCCTGCCCGTTGTTGTTGTTGTCGTAGATGAACACGGTCATCGTGCCGGCCTTCGGGTGCCACTCGTACCCGTACGCCACCACCTGATGGTTCTCGTTGCCGATGTCGAGGAGGTTGGTCGCGTCGATGAGCCCGAGGCAGGCCGGCTGGCCGGCGTCGATCATCGCCCGCAGCTTCGGGAACTCGTCCTCCTTCGTCCAGCGACTGACGCCCTTGCCGCCGAACCACGTCGAGTGGTCCGACGCCAGCGTCCAGTGGACGTACTTCGCAGACGACGGCACCGCGAAGCTGTTCATCAGGCGCATGTAGAGGTAGTCCGCCAGCCAGTGGCCGTCCGGCGGCACCTCGTCGGGCGCGAACAGCCCGGACCGCCATTGCGGCACCGGCACGCCCGACAGGTAGTAGTCCATCGCGGCGAACGCCATCCCGCCGCAGCGGCCCCGCGTCTCCACGTTGCCGACCCCGGGAATCGTGGCGATGCGGTTGGTGAAGGCGTTGCGGAAGCGGAAGTGGCGGTCGGTGCCGAACGGCAGCTTGCGGAAGTGCCGCATCGTGTTGCTCGCCCAGATCGGCCGGCCGGCCGCGGTGTAGATGACGGCGTTGCCGTCG
>JBFKDA010000164.1:0-6726 GCA_041619955.1 Acidimicrobiia bacterium
TCGCACCGGGCGCCGAGCTGCTGGAACGCCAGCAGGCCGATCGCCTTCTCGCCCAGGGTGCGGTCGTCGTCGAGCTTGACCGACTTGAACAGGTTGCGGGCGACCTCCCGCAGCCGGTCCGGGGTCATCCCCCGCCCGTCGTCGTCGATCGCCACGGTGGGGTAGCGGCCCTTGCGCCGCAGCACGATCCGGATGCGCTCGCCGCGCCGCTCCGCCTCGGCGTACTCGTCCGCCGCGTTCGACACGAATTCGTTGAGCGCGTCCTTCGGCTCCTGATACGCCTGGCCGGTGACGAGCACCGCCCGGGCCAGGCTGCCGATGCGGAGCCGAACCTTCTCGCTGGCCACGGGCCGAGAGCGTAGCCACCGCCGACCGCCGCGCCGGGATAGGCTGCAAGGCCCATGAACGACGACGTCGAACGCGACCTCCGGGCCCAAGCCCTCGAGGAGATCCGCAAGGCCTACCCGCCGATCCTGACCACCGGCCAGGTCGCCGAGCTGATGCAGTGCACGATCGGCGACGTCCGCGACAAGGTGCACCGCGGCGAGCTGCCGGCGGTGCGCTGGGGCCAGCAGTTCCGCTTCTTCCGCGAGGAGGTCCTCGCCACCCTCGACGACGTCGGACCCGGCGGCAAGGAACCGACCGACGCATGACCAAGGAGATCGACTACGACCAGTGGTACCCCGACGTGCCGCCGGTCATGGACTCCCGCCAGCTCGCCGAGCTGCTGAACACCAACGAGCAGATCGTCCGGGCGTACGCTCGCGACGGCGTCCTGCCCGCGCACCGCAAGCCCGGCGGGCGCAAGTTCAGCTTCCTCCGCCATGAGGTCTTCCAATGGCTCCTCGCCAACCGCTACGACCCGGAGGACCCTGCCTGATGCCCGTCGACAGCTTCACCTACCTGCCCCGCAGCTTCCACGCCGAATACGACTCGGTTCTCGACCCGCCGACCGAGCCGGTCTGGGCACCGCTCGACACGCCGATCGCCGACGCGACGATCGCGCTGCTCACCTCCGCCGGGCTCTACCTCGCCGACACCCATGAGCCCTTCGACCTGGAGCGGGAGCGCCGCGACCCGCACTGGGGCGACCCCACCTACCGTGTCATCCCGAAGACGGCCCGGGCCGGCGACCTCGCCGCCGCCCACCTGCACATCAACACCCGCGACCTGGTGGACGACCCCGACGTGGCGCTGCCGCTCGCCACGTTCACCGAGCTCGAACGAGACGGCGTGATCGGCGCCGTCGCCGACCACCACTACTCGTTCATGGGCTACCAGGACCGCGCCCTCCACGAATGGCGCACCACCTACGCGCCTGAGGTCGTGCAGCACCTGCGGGAGGACCACGCCGACGCGGTGGTCCTCGCCCCCGCCTGACCGGACTGCTGCCGTAACGTGCCCGTGCTGGCACGTCTCATCGAAGGGGCCGGGATCCCCACCGTCACCGTCACGATGATGCCCGACGTCGCAGATCGGTTCCTGTTGTCGCGCATCGTCGGCGTGCAGTTCCCCTTCGGCCACCCCTTCGGGGTGCCCGGCGACCGGGCCATGCAGCGCCAGGTCGCCGAGGCGGCGGTCGACCTCCTGGCCGGCGCCACCGAGCCGGGCACCCGCCGCGACCTCGACATCGAGTGGCCGGTCGACCGCAAGACCGCCTACAGGGATTGGCAGCCGGCGGAGCCCAGCCCGATCGTGCAGGTGTTCCTCGACCGGCTCGCCGCCAGCCGGCGCCCCACGTCCTGATCGGCCTTTCTCCCCTACCGGGCCACCCGGATCCGGAGGACGATGACAGCAGCAGAGGAGGCCGCGATGCGCGCCCCGACCATCGACCGGCGGACGCCGCCCCGGTCGACGCACAGCCGTTACGCCGTGCGCCTGCTCGCCGCATCGCTCGGCGCCCTCGGCGTCTTCTTCGCCCTCGTCGCCGCAGGCCAGCGCGGCGGCGACACGTTCTTCAGCAACCTGTGGCTCACGGTGCCCTTCCTTGCGGCCGCCCTCGCCGGCCTCGGCGGGGGAACCGCCGCGACCCTCGCGATCGTCAAAGATCGCGACCGGTCGCTCGGCGTGGTCGTCGCCCTGGTGTGGGGACTGATCGTCCTGTTCTTCACCGGCGGCGAGCTGATCTTCCCCCATTGACGCCGACCCCCGGGCAGGCGTACAACACACCAAAAGGAGCCAGGAACCATGACCACCGCTGTTCGCCGGGCAGCCCTCGGCGCGCTCGCCGGCGCCGTGCCAGGCATCGCCCTCGGGATCGTGAACCTCGTCGCGATCGACGGCGAGGCGCAGCTCACGGTCGGCGTCGCCGCCATCGCCCTCGCCGTGATCGGTGCGATTGCCGGCGTCGCGCTGGCCGACCGGCCCCACACCGCCCGCACCGTTGCGTTCGTGCTGGCGGGGGCGCTGCCGGGGGTCGCCGCGTTCTTCGTGCCGGGCGGTACCCGGGTCGCCCCGCTCGTCCTCCTGGCCGGCGTCGTCGCGGCCGGCTGGGTGGCGGGCCGAGCCCACCCCGCCGGGTGAGCCGGCCTAGAAGTCGAAGGCGCCAGCGCCCACCTCGAACTCGGCCATGATGCCGGCGCCGGCGAACGGCTCGGGCACGACCACGTCCTCGCCGTCCGGGTTGAACACCCGCAGCGACTCCTGCACCTCGAGCGTCGAGCCGGCCACGCTCACCCCGTAGAACTCCCGGGCGGCGGAAGCCGTCACGTCCGACAGCGTGTGCATCGCCGTCAGCCAGCCGTCCTCGGCGACGTATGCGACGAACCGCCGCAGCGACGTCCCCTCGGCGAACCGCAGCCGGAAGGCGGCGCCGAACTGCCACTCCTCCTCGGCCCGGTAGCTGGTGCCGGCCCCGGCCGCGGTGGCGGCCTGCTCCTCGATCAGCACGTCCCGGTCGAATACGATCAGCGTCCGCCACGTGTCCGGCATCGCCGGGCAGAACTCGGTGGCGGCGACCGCCTCGAAGCTCAGCAGCGGGTACTGGCCGGTGGTCCCGGTGGCGACGTCGAGGACGTAGGCCGAGTCCTCCTCCACCACGATCTCGTTGACCAGCGTCTCGGTGCCGTTCTCGTAGAAAGTGAGTTGGCAGCTCCAGTTGTCCTCGCCGCCGTAGATGCCCTCGCTGCGGAGCCGCGCGGTCACCTCACCGCCGTCCGACAGGATGACGTCGGAGCTGGCCTCGAACCGCTCGAGGTGCTCGTGCGGAAGCTGGAAGCCCGCCACTTCCGGGTACGGGTCCCGGGCCGGCACCAGGCCGTTCTGCACCCGGTAGATGCGCACGGCCAGCGCGCGGGCGACGTCGACCGCAACCTCGGGGCCGTCGCCGCCCCACACCACCGCCTCGCCCACCGCGCCCTTCCGGGAGAACGCCACGTGCGTGAGCCGCGCCGTCCCCTCGCCGAGGTCGACGGTGGCGGTGAACGCCGCCCCGGGCAGTCCGGCCTGGTCGGTCACCGTGACGGTGTCGGGCGACAGCTCCTCCAAGAGCCGCCATCCGGTCCACGCCTCGACGACGCGCCCGGCAGCACTCTCGTCCTGCGGGTACAGCGTCACCCGGGTCTGGGTGCCGTAGACGCTGGGGTGCGGCGGCTCGGCCATGAGGGCGGTGCCGGTGCCGATCTCGTGCGGGACCTCCAGGTCCCACGGCGCAACCAGCATCGCCTCGTAGCCGGCCAGGCGGCCGCTCTCCAAAAGCGCGCTCCCCTCGTGCAGGCCCTCGAACCAGGCCCGGCGCAGCTCGGCGAAGTGGGAGATCGGGCCGGTCGACGTCCCCTCGAACTCGAGGCCCGGCAGCACGTGGTCGAGGTCGCTCGGCTGGAGCACCATCGACGCCGCCCGCACCTCGTCGCTCTCGTAGGTGAAGGTCTCGGGTGCGACCTCGGCAACGGTCGCCTCCGCGGTCAGCTCCTCCTCGACGACCGCGTCGTCGGCCTCCTCGTCCACCGTCGGGTCCCGCTCGGTCGCCGACTCCGGCACGACCGGCACCCCGGCCGAGGCCAGCGGATCGGCGGCCTCGCCGCCACCGCCGCACGCGGCGGCCACCAGGGCCAGGGCGGCCAGCCATCCGATCAGGAACCTCTTGGAAGTCATGGAACGTCTCCGCAGTCGGGTCGACTACCAAGAGTCGTTTTCGGCGCTCCATGAGGGCACTTGAGGCTTTCGGGGCTGCGGCTCAGCGCACGCGGACGCTGCCCCCGTCGATGGTCAGCGTGGTGCCGGTGATGTAGCCGGCGGCCGGGCTGCACAGGAAGGCGACGGCCGGGCCGATGTCGGCCTCGGGGTCGCCGATGCGGCCCAGCGGGACCTTCTCCAGCAGTCGGCCCTCGAGGTCCGGCACCTGGTCGAGGACGGCCTGCACCGCCGGGGTGCGGGCGAACGGCACGATCGTGTTCACCCGGATCCCGTCGGGCGCCCACTCGACCGCCGCCGCCCTGCTGATGCTCTCGATGGCGCTCTTGGCCGCCCCGTACAGCCCGATGCCGGCCACGTCGGCCTCGCTGGCGGCCGCCGACGAGACGTTGACCACCACCCCCGCACCGGCGAGGTGCTCGTGGGCGCCCCGCATGAACAGCAGCGTCGCCAGTGGGCCCGACCGCCAGCCGGCCTCGACCAGCTCCATCGGGATGTCGCAGACCGTGCCGAAGTTGAACTCCTGTGCGTTGTTGACCAACACGTCGAGGCTGCCGAGCTGGGCGACCGTACGGTCGATGGCCGCCTCGATCTGCGCCGCGTCGGTGACGTCGCACTCGACGGCGAGCGCGGTGCCGCCCCGCCTGACGATCTCGGCGGCGGTCGCCTCGACCTTGGCGCTCGTGCGCCCGGCGACCGCCACGGCGGCGCCCTCCGCCGCCAGCGCGTACGCGATCCCCTGCCCGATGCCCTGCCCGGCGCCGGTGACCAGCGCGACCTTGCCGTCCATGCTTCCCATGTGCCTATCCCTTCGTGAGTGTCCGATTGCTCAGCCGACCAGCGCGGCGAGACGGTCGAGTTGGTGATGCCAGCCGCCGTCGTTCTGCGCCACGTCCTCGGGCGTGGCGAGACCGTGGTGGCGCAGCCGCAGGTGGGTGCCGGCGCCGTGCGGCTCAAGGTCGAAGACCACCGTCGACACCGCGTCGTCGCCCTCCTGCGCCCAGGTGTGGACGAGCCGCCGCGGCGGCTCGATCTCCTCGTAGAACCCGTACAGGCCGACTTCCGGCCCGCCGCCGGGCAGCGTCACCCGGAACGCCAGCCGCCCGCCGAGGGTGAGGTTCAGCTCGTCGACGACGACGTCGGAGCCCTCCGGGCCCATCCACCGCCCGAACAGGTGGGGGTCGGTGAGCGCCCGGAACACGGCCTCGGGCGCCGCCGGGAGCACCCGGTCGATCGTCACGATGAGGTCTGCTGCGGTCATGTCTCGTTCCTCTCTTCCTGCAGCTCGCTGACGAGCTGTGCCAGCCGGTCGACGCTGCCCGACCAGAAGGCCTGGTAGTGAGCGAACCACTCGACCGCGGTGGCGAAGCGCTCGGGAGCCAGGTGCAGCCAGTGCTCGCGGCCCTCGACCCGCCTGCGCACGAGGCCGGCCCGCTCCAGCACCTTGACGTGCTTGGAGATCGAGGGCAGCGCCATGTCGTGGGGAGCGGCCACGGTGCCGACCGTGGCCTCCCCCCGGCTGAGCTGTTCCACGATCGCCCGCCGGGTCGGGTCCGCCAGCGCGGCGAACACGGCATCGAGCCGGCCGCCCGCCTTGGTCGTGATCTGCTCGGCAGTTTGCTTAGCCATGTGGCTAATAGTAAGCCGATCGGCTAACTATGTCAAGACTCAGAAGTCGGAGTCGTCGATCCGCGGTGTGGGCCGGGCTCGGCCGCGGCCGCTAGGCGGGCACGCGAACGACGAGCCCACCGGGCTCGATGCGGCAGCGCAGCTCGCCGGCTGCGGGGCGCTCCTCGCCGTCGACCTGGTACGGCCGGGGCCGGGCGAGGCGCACCACCACTTCGCGGCCCGAGAACACGTGGAGCCGGCGGTTGTCGGGGCCGCGCCGTAGTAGCACGCGCACCGCCAGCAGCACCCAGTGCCACCAGCCCTCCGACCGCACCACGGCCACGTCCAGCCGGCCGTCGTCGGGCGAGCCGTCCGGGAAGAGGTCGATGCCAGCGAGCACCTTGCCCATGTTCGCCACCAGCACCGTGGACGCGCGACCACTGAAGACCTCCTCGCCGTCGACCTCGACGGTCGCCGGGAACTGGGCGTCGCGCAGGTGGACCAGCGCGCTCCGCACGTAGGCGAGCTTGCCCAGCCAGCGCTTCACGGCGGGGTCGGCGTCGCGGATCATCGCGGCGTCGACCCCCGTGCCGGCCATCACCACGAAGGCCTCGTCGTTCACGTAGCCGACGTCGAGCTTGCGGTCGCGCCCGTTGACGGCCGTCTCCAGCGCCTCGTGGGCGTCGGCGGGAATCCGGAGGTTGCCGGCCAGCAGGTTGCCGGTGCCGGCCGGCACCACCGCAATCGGCACCCCGGACCCGGCGGTCGCCTCGAGCACCGCCCGGATCGTGCCGTCACCGCCCATGGCGACGATGGTGTCGGCCCCGCCGTCCAAGGCCTTCCGCGCCTGGCCGGGCCCGGGATCGTCGGCGGTGGTCTCCAGCCAGGTGACGTCGAGACCGGCGAGCGCCTTCGCCTCTCGCAGCGATTCACGACCGCCTGCGCTCCCGCTGGCCGGGTTGACGATGCAGTAGAAGCGCCGGCTCA
>JBFKDA010000165.1:0-6608 GCA_041619955.1 Acidimicrobiia bacterium
CCTTCCGTCGGAGGGCGGCCGCACGGGCCGCCGGTCAGTGCGTTCAGGTGGGGTGGTGCTCATGCTCGACCTGGGGCTTGAGCCGGCGGCCGAGGATGAACCAGGGAGCGTCGAGGGTCAGCCGGGTGCCCCAGCGGGTGAGGGTGTTGGCGACCAGCACCTCCACCTCGCCCGCGCGGTGCCGGCTGTAGTTGCCGTCGATCCGCTTGCCTTTCAGGTACGTGTCGACCGACACGTCGGGGCGGCCCCCTCAGCTGATCGGCGGGATGAAGTCGACGGCGACGGTGCCGCCGCGCCTGGCGACGACCCGGACAGCCCGCTCGGTGAGTTCCACTTCGAAGCTCATTGCGCCGATCCTACGGCGTAGCGTTCGTCGTGTGAGGCCTGCACTCTCGCCGGTCGTGCTGATGGTTGTGGTGATGGCGGTGTTGTCGGCTGGCTGCGGCGGCGGTGTGTGGGAGCCCGAGCCGGGCACGACGTGGCAATGGCAGCTCACCGGGCCGGTCGACACGTCGCATGACGTCGACATGTACGACGTCGACCTGTTCGACACTCCGGCGGAGGTCATCGACGAGCTGCACGCCGACGGGCGGGTGGTCGTGTGCTACTTCAGCGCCGGCACGGTCGAGCCCGGCCGGCCCGACTCCGGCGACTTCCGGCCCGGCGTGGTCGGCAAACCGCTGGAGGACTGGCCCGACGAGCGCTGGGTGGACGTGCGCCGCCTCGACGTGCTGGGACCGATCATGGAGGCCCGCCTCGACCTGGCGGCCGAGAAGGGCTGCGACGGCGTCGAGCCCGACAACGTCGACGGGTACGCCAACGACACCGACCTCCCGATCGACGCCGACGACCAGCTCGCATACAACCGCTGGCTGGCCGGCGAGGCGCACGCCCGAGGCCTGTCGGTGGGCCTCAAGAACGACCTCGACCAGGTGGAGGTCCTGGTCGACGACTTCGACTGGGCGCTCAACGAGCAGTGCTTCGAGTTCGACGAGTGCGACCTGCTCGCGCCGTTCGTCGACGCCGGCATGGCGGTGTTCGGCGTCGAGTACGCCGGCAACCCGGCCGAGTACTGCCCGGCGGCGGTGGCGGCCGGGTTCTCGTGGCTGACCAAGTCCCTCGACCTGGGCCCGGAGCCACCGAACGCGTGCGAATGAGGCGCGCTCGCTAGATTCCGCGCCGGCACCTTCCACCGACCCACCGAGGATCCATGGACCTGAAGCACCGCGCCGCCGAGGCCTTCGCGGCCGTCGAGGGCGAGCTGCGCGACATCAGCCGCTGGATGTACGAGCATCCCGAGACCGCGTACCAGGAGCACGAGTCGTCGGCGCGGGTCGCCGGGTTCCTGCGGGAGCGCGGCTTCGAGGTCGAGTACCCGGCATACGGGCTCGACACCGCGTTCGTCGCTCGTACCGGCAGCGGGCCGGAAGTGATCATCTGCGCCGAGTACGACGCATTGCCGGAGGTCGGCCACGCCTGCGGCCACAACATCATCGCCGCCGCCGCGGCGGGAGCCGGCGCCGCGCTGGCCGGCCTCGCCGGCGAGCTCGGCTGCATGGTCACCGTGCTCGGCACGCCTGCCGAAGAGGCGTACGGCGGCAAGGTCGACCTCATCAACGCCGGCGCCTTCGCCCACGCCTCCGCGGCGATGATGGTGCACCCCGCCCCCCGCGACGTGATCGACCCGCCCGTCCTGGCGGTCGCCCATCTCGACGTCGACTTCTTCGGCAAGGAGAGCCACGCGGCCTTCGCGCCGCAGCTCGGCGTCAACGCCCTCGACGCCGCGGTGCAGGCATACACCAACGTCTCGATGCTGCGCCAGGCGATGTACCCCACCGACAAGGTGCACGGGGTCATCACCCACGGCGGCGACGCCCCCAACGTCATCCCCGCCCACACCGCGATGTCGTGGTACGTGCGGGCCGACACCAACCAGCGTCTCGCCGAGCTGCAGGCCAAGGTCGCCGCGTGCTTCGAGGCGGCCGCTCAGGCCACCGGCTGCCGGTGGGAGATGAAGCCGATGGGCCATACCTACGACGCGCTGCAGACCGACCCGGTGCTCGCCGACCTCTACGCCGCCAACTCCCACGAGCTGGGCAGGGCGCTGGCACCAGGCTCGTCGCTGCCGGTGGGGGCCGCCGGCTCGACCGACATGGGCAACGTCAGCCAGGTCGTGCCGAGCATCCACCCGATGCTCGACATCCACGCCGGCGAGGCGGTAAACCACCAGAAGGAGTTCGCCGCGCACACGATCACGCCGGACGGCGAGCGGGCCATCCGGGACGGGGCGCTCGGTATGGCCTGGACGGTCATCGATGTCGCCACCGGCGACCGGTGGGAGGAGCTGGGCCGGTCGTAACCGGCGGTCGCCCGGTCAGCTCGGCGGCACCGACGGCGGCAGCGTCAGCTCGAAGACGCTGGCACCGTCCTCGACGCGGTAGGTGAGGTCGCCGCCCATCGCCCGGGCAAGGTCGCGGCTCAGGCTGAGGCCCAGCCCAACGCCCCCCGGCGTCCGACCCGCCCGATGCGCCCGGTAGTAGCGCCGGAAGATCGCCTCCCACTCGGCAGGTGGCAGGCCCGGGCCGCCGTCGCGTACCAGCACCGAGCACGGCGCACCGGCAGCTCCGACCTCCAGCGTGATCGGCGGCGACCCGTACTTCACTGCGTTGGACACGAGGTTGCGGAGGATCTGGCGGAGCCGGAACGGGTCGGCCCAGCACTTCCGATCGGCCTGGCCCGCGACGACCGCCTCCACCGGGTGCGGCGTCGACCGCACCACCGCCTGCACCTCGGCGGCGAGGTCGACCGGCCGGGCCTGGACTTCGAGGACACCGGCCACGTCGTGGGCCGCCACCAGCAGGTCGTCGATGAGGTCGGCCATCTCCTCCGCCTGCCCGGCCACGAGGCCGATCAGCTCCTGATGCTCCTGCGTCGAGAACGACGCCGCCCGGTCACGGAGCTCCTGGGCGAGGCCGACGACCGTGGTGAGCGGCGTGCGTAGCTCGTGGCTGACCGAAGCGATCAGCTCGTCCTTCGAGCGAACGAGTTCCATGAGCCGCTCCTCGGCGAGCTTGCGCTCGGTGATCTCGACGAGGTGGCTGAGCACCCCGCGGGGGGCGCCGGTGCGGTCGCGAATCGAGGTCATCGACACGAGCGCCCAGAACGCCGAGCCATCGGGCCGGGTGATCCGCAGCTCCATCGGCGGCGGGCCCAGCTCGCCTGCGGCCAGCGCGTCGAAGGTCTCCCGGAGCCGCCGCAGCCCGCTGGCGGTGAGGGCAGTCGCCAGGTCGAACTCGGCCATCTCGGCCGCCGACATCCGCATCAGCCGCAGCATGGCCGGGTTGGCCCGCTCGAACGTCATGTCCGGGGCGCGCAGCGAGATCGGGATGGGCGAGCCGTCGAAGATGCTGCGGAACAGGTCCTCCGAATCGGCGAGCGCCCGCTCGGCAGCCTTGAGGTCGGTCACGTCGATCGTCTGGCTGACGTAGCCGGCCAGCCGGCCGGCGGCGTCGCGGAAGCCGGCGGTCTCCACGATCACCTCGAGCTCCCGCCCGTCGCCATGCAGTGCCCGGCGCTCGGTGCGGTACGAGTCGATCTCGCCCGTGGCGATCCGTTCGAGGCGGCGAGCGGCGTCTTCCACTTGGGCGTCGGGGACCAGCTCGAAGACGTGCGCGCCGATCGCCGCAGCCGGGTCGATCCCCAGCATCTCCTGCAGCGCGGGGTTGATGCGCTGCACCCGGAGGTCGGCGCCGATGACGACCATGCCGACCGGCGCGTTGTCGAACGCCGCCCGGAAGCGCTCTTCCGATTCGGCGAGCCGCTCCTCCGCCCGCACCCGGTCGCTGATGTCGAAGAGCTGCGACACCACCGCGAGCAGCTCCCCGCCGGTCCCGCGCACCACGGCACCGGCGATGAGGACGGGCACGGCGTGGCCGTCCGCGTGGAGCATCCGGCGCTGCACCTGATAGGTGTCGACGTCGTCGGCGAGGATCGCCGCGGCCCGGCTTTCGGCGTCCGCCAGCTCGTCGGGATGGAGAAAGGCGAGGGCCTCCGTGCCGAGGATCTCCTCGATCGACCGGCCGAGCATCCGGGCGAAGGACCGGTTGGCCTGGATCAGCCGCAGGTCGGGACCCAGGATCGCCAGACCTTGCGGGGCGTCCGCGAAGGCTCGCCGCAGCAGCTCCTCGGATGCCCGCAGCGCCTCCTCGGTGCGGCGCCGCTCGGTGACGTCCTCGATGACGCCCTCGAGGTACTGCAGCTCTCCTTTCGGACTGCGGATCGCAACCGGGGTCATGCGGGCCCAGAGCTCGGAGCCGTCCCGCCTCCGCATCGGAACTTCCACGGAGGCGGGGATCGCGTCGTGGAGCATTCCCTCGACCAGCCGTTCCCGGTCGGCGGGATCGGCGTAGAGGTCGCCGGCCGGGACGGCGAGCAGCTCGTCGACCGAGTCGAACCCGAAGAGGCGGGCCAGCGCGTGGTTGGCGAACAGGATGCGCCCGTCGGGAGTGGTGCGGTAGATGGCAGCCGGCAGCCGTGCGAGGAGTTCGGTCTGCTCCAGGCTTGCGCCGTCGTCGCCGTCCACGCCAGTCATCGTCCATCCGTCGGCTGTTCGTCAACCACCATACGGCGTGGGGGCCACAGGGCCCGCCACGTTCTTCACACGTAACCCCCGCATCGGGCCGGCTTGGGTAGCATCCGCGCACCATGCCGCTCCGCGTCGCCACCATCGACACTCCGTCCCTCGGCGACCGCAGCTACGTCGCCTCCGCCGGCAACGTCGCCGTCGTCGTCGACCCGCAGCGCGACCTCGACCGGCTCGAGCCCCACCTCGACGGCAAGGACGTGGCGCTGGTCGTGGAGACCCACATCCACAACGACTACGTCACCGGCGGGCTGGCCCTCGCCCGCCGCACCGGCGCCGACTACTGCGTGGCCGCCGCCGACGAGGTCGAGTTCGCCCGCCGGCCGGTCGCCGACGGCGACGCCATCGACCTCGGCCACCTCCGGGTCGAGGTCATCGCCACGCCCGGGCACACCCCCACCCACCTCGCCTACCGGATCACCGCCGGCGCCGACGACCCGGGGGCGCTGTTCACCGGCGGGTCGCTGCTGTACGGCAACGTGGGCCGCACCGACCTGATCTCGCAGGAGCTGACCCGCCAGCTCACCGCCCACCAGTACCGCTCGGCCCGCAAGCTGCTGGACCTGCCGCCGCAGACCGGGGTCTACCCGACCCACGGCTTCGGCAGCTTCTGCGCCTCGTCGGCGCCCACCGAGGACGGCGGCGAGCACCCGGCGGTGCCGGCCGACACGATCGCCGCCGAGCGGCTCGGCAACGTGGTGATGCGCTTCGACGACGAGCAGGCCTTCGTCGACCACCTCGTCGCCGGGCTCGGCGCCTACCCCCGCTACTACGCGCACATGGGCCCCCGCAACCGCCAGGGCCCCGACGCCGCCGACCTGCAGCCCGCGCCCGACGCCGGCGACCTCGCCCGGCGCATCGCCGCCGGGGAGTGGGTGGTGGACCTGCGCGACCGCCGAGCGTACGCCGCCGGGCACACGCCGGGGACGCTCGGCATCGAGCTGGGCGACTCGTTTGCCACGTACCTCGGCTGGCTCATCCCGTGGGGGACGCCGGTCACACTGCTCGGCGACCCGGACGACGTCGCCGAGGCGCAGCGCATGCTCACCCGCATCGGCATCGACCGTCCCGCCGGGCAGGCGCGGCCGGCCGGCGACGGCGGCGGCTACCCGGTAGTCCGCTGGGAGGAGCTGGCCGCCGCCGACGGCGCCGCCGTGCTCGACGTGCGCCGCGACGAGGAGTACGAGGAGGCCCACGTCGCCGGGGCGCTGCACGTCCCGATCCACGAGGTCCCCGACCGCCACGGCGAGCTGCCCGGCGGTGAACAGCTGTGGGTCCACTGCCGCAGCGGCTACCGGGCCAGCATCGCATGCTCGCTGCTGCACCGGGAGGGCCACGACGTGGTGCTGATCGACGACGACTGGGACCGCATCGGCGAGGCCGCCATCCCGATCGAAGCGTGATCCCCGAAGCCCAGCCCCGCGACCTGCTGCTGCGGGGCAAGCTCGTCCAGCCCGACGGCAGCGCCGCCGACCGCTACCTACTGGTGCGGGACGGGACCATCGCCTCGATCGGCCGCAGCCGCCCGCCCCGCAGCGACGACACCACCTACGTCGAGCTGGGCCCGGACGAGTGGGTGTTCCCCGGGCTGCTGGACCTGCACACCCACAGCTCCTACAACCTCTACCCGGTGTGGGAGGGCGACGCCGTCCCCTACCCCAACCGGTTCGCGTGGCGGCACGCCGCGGACTACCAGCGCGACATCCGCGATCTCAACCGGTGGTTCCTCGACTCGGGCGGCGACCGCGAGGCCAAGGCCCGCCGCCAGACGATGATCGCCGCCTTCGCCGAGCTGCAGGCGATCGCCGGCGGGACGACGACCCTCCAGGAGAGCTACGCGCTGGAGGCGCCCGACCCGCTGGAGCCGGTCCTGTGCCGGAGCACCGCCAACCCACTCGACCTCGGCCTCGCCGCCGACCGCACGGTGATGTCGGTGGTCGACTTCTTCCGCCCGGACGACGACGGC
>JBFKDA010000166.1:0-6572 GCA_041619955.1 Acidimicrobiia bacterium
GACGGGTCGGGTGCGTGGTCGACCGACTTCGACGATCCCGGCGATCATGGCGGCACGTTCGACCTGGAGCCGGGCACCGAGGGCTACGTGTCGGAGTGCGACGCCGAACAGGACTGCACCTGGATCGACTGGCGGGTGGCCCATCCGCGCTTCAGCGTGTTCACCGTCCATCACGAGGTGCACGGCTACGACTGGGACGACGGCGTCCCGGTCACGCTGACCATCGACGATCCAGCCACCGGGCCGGGGGCGGACTACACCGACACCCGCACCCCCGGGCCCGCCGAGTGGGACCCGAGCCAGACGTTCGTGTGGTTCGACCCGTTCGAGGCGGACGGCTTCGCATTGGCGGCCGGCTTCCTGGTGGAACTCAGCGACGGCGCCACCACCAAGGCCCACACCGTCACCGGGTTGGTGGTCATCGGCGTCGATCCGGCCACCGACGAGGTGACCGGCACCGCTGCGCCGGGCAGCGACGTGCAGGTGGGCATCCACGACGAGTTCGGGGCCTGGCGCCAGGAGACGGCCGGCGGCGCCGGGACCTGGGAGGCCGACTTCTCGTTTCCGGGCGACCTGCCCGAGGAGGCCGATATCTACGACATCGTGCCCGGCACCGGCGGCTCAGCCGAGCAGTGCGACGGCGACGGCGACTGCACCCTGGTCGATTGGCGCGTCCCCAACCCGCAGTTCCGGGTCAGCCTGACCGATGACTGGCTCGAGGGCGGGGATTTCTCCCCCGACGCCCAGGTCACGATCGACGTCTACGAGGCGGTCGGCGCGGCGATTCCGCTGTTCACCACGAGCCGCGACACGGATGGCGAGGGCCACTGGTGGCTCGATTCCCATGATCACGGCCTCGACCTCGTGCCCGGCATGTACGTCGTGGTGACCGGCTCGGAGAAGCAGCTCGAGCTGGCCGATCTCACCTTCGACACCTTCGACCCGGCGGGCAACGTCGTTGGCGGCACCGCCCCGCCCGGCGCCACGGTCGCAGTGCACGGCTGGCGCGGCGAGGCTGACGAGTTCGGTGTTGAGCTCACCGCCGACGCCGCGGGCAACTGGTCGCTGAACACGTTCCTCGAGTTCGGGTTCGACCTCTCCTACGACACCGACGTCGAGGCCCAGGTCTTCGACGACGACGGCGACGCCACCGTGGCCGGCCCGTTCGTCCCCTGGTTCTGGGCCAGCCTCACGACCGGGATCATCAGCGGCGCCGAGTTCACGCCGGACGGCGAGGTGGTCGTGGAGATCTTCGCCTCGCCGGGCGGAGCGTCGCTGTTCGTCTCCGACCCGATCCCCACCGACCGACATGGCGGTTTCCATCTCGACTGGTTCACCCACGAGCAGTACCTGGCGGCCGGCATGTACGTCGTGGTGACGGGGTCGGAGAAGCAGCTCGAGCTGGTCGACCTGACGTTCCACACGCTCGACCCGGCCACCGATGTGGCCGCCGGCACCGCTCCGCCTGGGGCGACGGTGCGGCTCTCCGGGCACGACGATGTCTCGGACTTCGGGGTCGAGGCCACCGCCAACGGCGCAGGCAACTGGTCGGTCGACCTCCTCGCCGAGGCCGGGTTCGACGTCACCGCGGACACGCAGGCCTGGGCGGTCGTGCGCGACGACGACCTCGACGAGACCCTCGCCGAGTACCTGGTGCTCGAGGGCGATCCGATCTTCCGCGCGGTGATCTCTCACGACGTGATGTCGGGGTGGAACTTCAATCCGCGCTCGTCGGTGATCGTCGAGGTCTTCGACACCGTGGGTGGAACGCTGGTATCGAGCACGGTCCATCTCACCAGCCCGCTCGGCGTGTTCCGCGTCATGGCGGGCCAGCTCGGGCACGACCTGGTGCCCGGCAACCACGTGGTCGTGACCGACGCCGGTACGGCCGCGTTCAAGGACCTGGAGGCGGTGGCGGTGACCTACGACAGCTTCGACGTCGCCACCGACGTCGCCGCCGGGACGGCACCCGCAGGGGCAACGGTCCGCATGGGGTTCTTCGACTTCGACGTCGGCTTCTTCGGGCCCGAGGTGGTTGCCACCGGCGGGTCATGGTCCGTGGACACGACGGGCAGTTTCGACCTGACCGAACGGACGCTGACCGACGCCGGCATCGAGGACGCCGACGGCGACTTCACCGCCGCCCGGCCCGCCCCGATCGTGGACGCCGGCTCCGGCGCCACGATCGACGAGGGCGCCACGTTCATCGGCGCAGGCTCCTTCTTCGATCCCGGGTTCTCCGACTGGTGGTCGGCGTCGGTCGACTACGGCGACCCCGCCGACCCCGGCATCAAGGCGCTGACGCTCGTCGACCACGAGTTCGCGCTCTCCCACGCCTATAGCGACGACAGCGACCACGTCGTCGAGGTGTGCCTGCGCGGCAACGGCTTGGCCACGGCGGAAGGCTGCGACCAGGTGGTGGTGACCGTGAACAACGTGGCGCCGGCGGTCAGCGCCGGCCCCGACGCCATCATCGACGAGGGCGGCACGTTCACCCAGGCGGGGTCGTTCACCGACCCGGGCGCCGACACGTGGACGGCGACCGTCGACTACGGCGACGGCGGCGGGGTCGAGACGTTGGCGCCGACCGGCAAGACGTTCAGCATGTCGCACACCTACGCCGACGGCAGCGACCACACCGTGGAGGTGTGTGTCAGCGACGACGACGGCGGCACCGACTGCGACCAAGTCCTGGTCACGGTGAACAACGTGGCGCCGACGGTGAGCGCCGGGCCCGACGCGACCATCGACGAGGGCGGCACCTTCACCCAGGCCGGGTCGTTCACCGATCCCGGCGCGGACAGCTGGACCGCGGGCGTCCACTACGGCGACGGCGGCGGGGTCGAGACCTTGGCGCTGACCGGCAAGACCTTCACCCTGTCGCACACCTACCTCGACGGCAGCGTCCACACCGTGGAGGTGTGCGTCAGCGACGACGAGGGAGGGGGCGACTGCGACCAGGTCCTGGTGACCGTCAAAAACGTGGCGCCGACGGTGAGCGCCGGCCCCGACGCCACCGTCGACGCCGGCCAGCCCTTCACCAGGGCCGGGTCGTTCACCGATCCCGGCGCCGACACCTGGACGGCGACCGTCGACTACGGCGACGGCGGCGGGGCCGAGACACTGACGTTGACCGGCAAGGCCTTCACCCTGTCCCACGTCTATGCCACGCCGGGTGCCTACACGGCCGAGGTCTGCGTGACCGACGACGACGGCGGCACCGACTGCGACCAGGCCCTCGTGACCGTCCGCCAGGTGCTGGGGGTGACGCTGGAGGCGCCCACCGTGGGCCTGGTCGACAGCTCCTCCGGCCAGTGGCACCTGCGCGACTCGGCCGGCCAGGTGACGTCGTTCTTCTACGGCAACCCGGGCGACGTGCCGTTCATGGGCGACTGGAACTGCGACGGTGTCGACACGCCGGGGCTGTTCCGGCAGTCCGACGCCTTCGCCTACCTGCGCAACTCGAACAGCCAGGGCATCGCCGACGTCAGGTTCTTCTTCGGGAACCCGTCCGACGTCCCGCTGGCAGGCGACTTCAACGGCGACGGCTGCGACACGCTGTCGATCTACCGCCCGTCGGAGCAGCGGTTCTACATCATGAACCGGCTGGGCGAGAACGAGGGTGGCCTCGGGGCGGCCGACTTCAGCTTCCTGTTCGGCAACCCCGGCGACAAGCCCGTGGTGGGCGACTGGGACGACGACGGGATCAACGAGATCGGCCTGCATCGCGAGTCGACCGGGTTCTTCTACTGGAGGAACACGCTCGACACCGGCGTCGCCGACGGCGAGATCTTCTTCGGGGATCCCGGCGATCGGTTCGCCTCGGGCGACTGGGGCAACGTCGACGGCGCCGACACCCCGGCGGTGTTCCGGCCCGCCAACACGACCTTCTACTTCCGCCACACGCTCTCCCAAGGCGTCGCGGACTCCCAGTTCGTGTTCGGCGAGGCGGCCTGGCTGCCGGTGGCCGGCCACTTCGGGCTGGGCTGAGGACACTCCGGCCCCTCGGCCGTCCTGGGCCGCCGAGGGGCCGGCGGTAGGGTCGCCTGGTGCGACGGTTGTGCGGCCTTGTCCTGGTGATGCTGGCTGCGGGCTGCTCGTCCGGCGACGACCCGACCGCCGTCGCCGCGGCGGCCGGCGCCGACCGGGGCGTCGAGCTGGAGGTCGACGCCGCGTACTTCGCCGGGTCCCGGTTCCTGGTCGTCGACACCGTGGTGACGAACGGCGGCCCGGACCCGATCGAGCTGGTGCCGAGCCAGTGTGGGCGGCTGGCGGTGGCCCGCCTGGCCCGCACGGTCCTCCCGCCCGAGGGTCGCCCGCAGTCGGGCACCATTGCCGCCGCCAAAGAGTGGGTGCTGCGCAGCCAGCGCCGCCAGCATGGGCCGTCCGGCTTGGCCCCGCGCGACGGGCGGCTGCCCCTGCCCGAGGGCGGCGACTGCGTGCGGCGCGACCCTCCGGTCACGTTGGCGCCGGGTGACGAGGTCGTAGAGGTCTACAGCCTGGCACTGCAGCGCGACACGATCGTCGACGTGGTCGGCTCTGCGAACCTGGCCGTGCAGGTCGACGTGCTGTTCGCGGCCGACGGCCAGCCGCCGTTCTCCGACTGGTACTCCCCGGACCAGACCGTGGAGGTGTTCGCCGGCAACCTGCTGCGGGCCCGGATCCCGCTCGGCGACCTGGTGATGGTCCCGGCCACCGGCGGCGACACCGCGAGCGACGGGGAGGTGTTCGACCGGCTGATCGAGCACGCCGAGCTGCGCGCCTGGATGCTGGAGCGCGCCGAAGACGGCTGGCGGCAGGTCGAGCTGAACCGCCACGCCTCGCCCGACCCCGAACTGGCGGTGGTCGGGGATCACACCCGGCTGCGGATGATCACCGCGGAGTTCGAGGAGGCCCTGGTCGCCACGTTCGACGCCGACCTGGAGCTGGTCGACCTCCAGCTCCCCACGACGCCGACCGTGCCATATCCCCGCGCGGCGGCGGCCCCGCCGCCGGCGGCGAGCGTCATGCCGGTGCCCGGCGACGGCGACCCATGGGAGCTGGTGGCCGAGCTGGCGCTGGGCGAGCTGACCCTGCCCACCGGCCGCGTCGTGCTGAGCGACGGCACCTTCCTCACGGCCGACGACGCGGTGGTGCGGCACGCGCTGCCGCCCGGCAGCTATCCGGTGACGGCGACGGTGGCGCGGGCGCGCCGCGACACCGACGGCAGCAACGAGCGGGTGGCGTTCGTCACCGTGCACGGCCCCACTACGCCGGTGCGCTGGGAACCGGCGTTGACGTTCGCGGTCGACCCGGGCGACGTCGGCCCTGACGAGGTCTACGGCTTCGGGGTGGACGGCGGGACCGCCGGTATCGCGTCGGCGGAGGCGGTAGAGCTGCTGCTGGAGACGTTCGACGGCGACGAGCCGGCGTACTGGGCAGCGGTCGACGCGGCCTTCGACCGGCTGACCGCCTACGACCACGTCGGCGCACTGCAATCGCTCGGTGACGAGCTGGAGTTCTTCGTCGTGTCCACCGGCTTCGGCGACGGCTTCAAACCGACCTGGGTGGGGTTCGACGAGGCGGGGGAGCCGGCGCAGTTCGTCGCCGAGTTCGGGGTGCTCTACCTCGAGTTCGCCCGATGAGCGCCTGGCCAGTGCGGGAGTGGCCCGGCGGCGCCTCCGAGGCGGAGGCCATCGCCGCCGCCGGCGGCATGGTGGTGGTGCCCCGCGACGCCGCGCCGGAGGCGATCCGGCAGGCGGTCGATGCGGGAGCGCATGCATTGGAGCTGCATCAGGGCCTCCTCGCGATGCTGGCCGGCTCGGCGGTGGAGTTCCTCCACGTCGTCTCCGCGACGGCAGACCTGACCGGGCTGCGCGACGTGCCGCGGCTGCGGAGCCTCTCGGTGGACGCGTGGCGGGGCGACCTCGACCTGGCGGCGCTCCCGGCGCTGGAGTGGCTGCACGCCGCCGAGGTCGAGCCGGGCCAGTTCGAGTCGCTCATGGTGCCGCACCCGTGCCTGCGGCACGTTCGGATCGGCCGGTACCGCGGTGAGGACCTGTCGTGGCTGGACCGCTGGCCGCGGCTGGCGTACGCGTCGCTGTGGCAGGCGCCCGTCCTCGCCTCGCCGGCCGGGCTCCCTGCCTGGGTCGAGGTCCTCGAGCTGGCGAGCTGCCCGCGGCTGGCGACGCTCGACGGCGTGGCGGCCGCACCCGGCCTGCAGGCCCTCGTCCTGGAGCGCTGCGACGGGATCGACGACCTGGCGCCGCTCGCCAGCCTTCCGGACCTCCGGCTGGTGCAGCTCGACATGCGGAGGCCGCCGTCGCTGGCGCCGCTCGCCGGGCACCCGCGACTGGCGTTCGTGTGGGTGCTGGGCGGCTTGCCGCCGCCGGGCGAGGTCGAGGCGCTGCTCGAGAGCCCGGAGCTGCGCATGGTCAACATCCGTCGCGCTTCGTGGATGCGGGGCCCGAGGGGTTGGGACCACTTCCCGGATATCTATGCGATGTCGCCGGACGAGCTGGCTCGCCGCGAGCTGCTGGTCGAGGATTTCAACAAGGTCAAATCCCGGTAGGACCGGCAACGCACGTTGCGCA
>JBFKDA010000167.1:0-6552 GCA_041619955.1 Acidimicrobiia bacterium
AGCCGCGTGCTCGGGCAGGAGATCCGCGAGGCGGTGATCACGGTGCCTGCCTATTTCAATGACGCGCAGCGCGCCGATACCCGGAAGGCGGGTGAGCAGGCGGGACTCAAGGTGTTGCGGCTGCTCCCGGAGCCGAGCGCGGCGGCAATCAGCTACGGCTTCGGGCGCGGCAAGGACCAGACTCTGCTGGTCTACGACCTCGGCGGCGGCACGTTCGACGTCTCGCTGCTCGAGATCGGCGAGGGCGTGTTCGAGGTCAAGGCCACCGCCGGCAACACCCAGCTCGGCGGCGACGACTGGGATCAGCGGGTGATCGACTGGCTCGTCACCGAGTTCAAGAACTCCCAGGGCGTGGACCTGTCCAAGGACGCGATGGCGCTGCAGCGCCTCAAGGAGGCGGCCGAGAAGGCGAAGATCGAGCTGTCGTCGCTGCAGGAGACCGAGATCAACCTGCCGTTCATCACCGCGACCGCCGAAGGCCCGTTGCACCTCCAGCAGAAGCTCACCCGCTCCGAGTTCCAGAAGATGACCGAGGACCTCGTCGAGGCCACCAAGGGACCCTTCGAGCAGGCGATCAAGGACGCCGGCATGTCGATCGACGACATCGACCACGTCATCATGGTCGGCGGCTCGACCCGGATGCCCGCCGTCCAGGAGTTCGTCAAGGACCTCACGGAGAAGGAGCCCCACAAGGGCGTCAACCCCGACGAGGTGGTGGCGCTGGGCGCCGCGCTGCAGGCCGGCGTGCTGAAGGGCGACGTCAAGGACATCCTGCTCCTCGACGTGACCCCGCTCACACTTGGCATCGAGACCAAGGGCGGCGTCTTCACGAAGATGATCGAGCGCAACACGACGATCCCCACCCGCCGCAGCGAGATCTTCACGACCGCGGCCGACAACCAGCCCGAGGTGGAGGTCCACGTGCTCCAGGGTGAGCGCGAGATGGCGGCCTACAACAAGTCGCTGGGCCGGTTCAACCTCACCGACATCCCGCCGGCACCGCGAGGCATCCCGCAGATCGAGGTCACCTTCGATATCGACGCCAACGGCATCGTGTCGGTGTCGGCCAAGGATCTGGGCACCGGCAAGAGCCAGGCGATGACGATCACCGGCGGCACGGCGCTCGGCAAGGACGAGATCAACGAGATGATCAAGGACGCCGAGTCGCACGCCAACGAGGACCGGGAGCGCCGCGAGCTGGCCGAGGAGCGCAACCAGGCCGACAACGTCGCGTATCAGACCGAGAAGCTGCTGAAGGAGCACGCCGACCAGGTCAACGACGACGAGCGCGAGCGGATCGAGGCCGCCCTGACGGACCTGCGCAAGCAGCTCGCCGACGAGGACGGCAACGTCGACGCCATCAAGGCCGCCCGGGAAGCGGTGCTCGCCGCCTCCCAGGAGGTCGGCACCCGCATCTACCAGCAGGCGGCCGAGGCTGCGGCTGCGTCCGGCGGTGAGGGCCCGGCCGGCGGTGAGGGCCCGGCGGCCGCCGCCGGCGACGACGACGTCGTCGAGGCCGAGATCGTGGACGAGGGCGACGCGCAGGACGAGTCATGACCGAGCCCCACGACGTGCCGATCGTGACGGAGACCGGCGAGGAGCTCGACGGCGAGCTCCTCGGCGACGTCATCGAGGCCGAGGTGGTGGAGGATGAGACCGAGGGCGGCCCACCGCCCGCCGACCTCGCCACGCTCGAGCCTGCCGACCTCGGCATCGACCTGCCGGCCGATCCCGGCGAGGCGCGTCAAGCGCTGCTCCAAGAGGTCGCCCGGAGCCGGCGCGACGCCGCCGAGCACCTCGGCGACCTGCGCCGGGTGGCCGCCGAGTTCGACAACTACCGCAAGCGGATGGTCCGCGAGCGCAGCGAGGTCGTGGGCCGCGCCGCCCAGCGGGTGGTTGAGAGCCTGCTGCCGGTGCTCGACAGCTTCGACGCGGCGTTCACCCACGAGCCGCAGACGCCCACCGAGGAGAAGCTGGTCGTCGGGATGCGGAGCACGTACCACCAGCTGCTCGACGTCCTCCAGAAGGAGGGCCTGGAGATCATCGACGCCGCCGGCGAGCCGTTCGACCCAGAGGTGCACGAGGCGGTCGCCAGCCCGGCCGACGGGGACGGCCACCTCGTCGTGGCCGACGAGCTGCGGAGGGGCTACCGGCTGCGGGGGCGGGTCATCCGCCCCGCCTTGGTAGCCGTCGACCATGCGTAGGGAGTGGCTGGAGCGCGACTACTACGCCGTCCTCGGCGTGCCCAAGGACGCGACCGAGCGCGACATCCGCAAGGCGTACCGCAAGCTGGCGCAGGAATTCCACCCCGACAACAACCCCGGCGACACGGCCGCGGAGGAGCGCTTCAAGGAGATCAACGAGGCGCACTCTGTGCTCGGCGACCAGGAGACCCGCCGCCAGTACGACGAGACCCGCGAGATGGGGCCGTTCGTCGGCGGGCCGGGCGGCACGACGCACATACGGATCGAGGACCTGTCCGACCTGTTCGGCGAAGGTGGCGGCACCAGCGGCTTCTTCGGCGGGCTGGGTGACATCCTCGGTGGGCGCGTCCGCCGCGGCCCGAGTCGCGGCCCCGACGTCGAGACGCACCTCAACCTCACGTTCCACGAGGCGCTGAGCGGCGTGACGAAGACCGTGCGCCGCAACGGCGACACCAGCCGGGTTCGCATCCCGGCCGGCGTGGCCGACAAGGCCCGCATCCGGGTGCGCGGCAAGGGCGCCGCAGGCGCCAACGGCGGGCCGCCCGGCGACCTGTACGTGCGGGTGCACGTGGCGGAGCACCCGCTGTTCAAGCGCGAAGGCACCGACCTGCGGATCGAGGTGCCGGTGACCTACAGCGAGGCGGCGCTCGGCGCCAAGGTCGACGTGCCGACGCTCGACGGGAAGGTCACCGTGCGGATCCCGCCGGGCACGTCGAGCGGGCAGACCTTCCGGGTCCGCCACCAGGGGTTCCCGCTCCCCGGCACCGACGAGCGCGGCGACCTGCTGGCGACGGTGGAGGTGGTCGTGCCCGACCAGCTCGCCGACGGCGAGCGCGAGCTGCTGGAGAAGCTTCGGGAACAGGAACGACTGCGGGCCAGCCCCCGGGCCCGCCTGGGAGTGTGAGGCGATGACCGACCGACCCCAGGACGCCGTGTTCGTCATCTCGGTGGCAGCCGAGCTGACCGGCGTCCACCCGCAGACGCTGCGCATCTACGAGCGCAAGGGGCTCATCGAGCCGTACCGCACCCCGGGCGGCACGCGCCGCTATTCGCAGCGAGACCTCGAACGGCTCGCGATGATCCAGGATCTCACGTCGCAGGGCATGAACCTCGAGGGCGTCCGCCGGGTGATGGCACTCCGGGAGGAGAACGACCGGCTCCAGCGCCAGGTCCGCCGCCTGCGCCGCCTGCTCGGCGAGGCGGAGGCGCGGGCTTCGGGCACCAGCGGGCGGGCCCGCCGGACCGCGGCGCCGCGCATGAGCCTCCCGGACGTGCGCCGACCCACGCTGCGCCGCCTGCTGGAGGAGTAGCCCGCCGGGGAATCCCTGCAACGCCCGGTAATCACTCAACTGCTCAGCGCGGCCAACCGATAGCCGCGTCACCATGAAAGACGTCGTCACGGAAGACGGCGCCGGTCGACGCCGCAGGGACAAGCGAGTCGCGTCGGTCGGGGTCGGAGCCATCGCTGCTGTCGTGCTGCTCGCGGTCGCGCTGGTGTTCACCAACGCGTTCGGGGCACGGCAGGTCGCGCAGAACGCACGGGCGCTGCACTGGGCGAATGCGTCGCTCGGCGCCGCCGCCATCGCCCGGGCCGCCAACGCGCAGGCCCTCGTGTTCGCCGTCGACGAGCAGCTCGGCACGGCCGACTCGACCCACGCAGACGCCGCGCGCGCCGAGGCGTCCGCTGCGCTCCGAACGCTCGGCGACTGGCTGGCCGCAGGCGTCGGCCAGGACACAGGTGGCGAGCTCGACGCGCTGGCCACCACGGGCCGGCGCGTGCTGGCACTCATCGACCAAGGCGACCTCGTCGGCGCCGCGGATCTCAACGCCGGCGAGTTCGAGGACGCGTACGCGGCGGCCCGGGCGCTGCTGGAGGCGGAGCAGGAGCGGGCGACCGCGAGGATCACGTCCAGCGAGGACGCCGCCGGCCGGATCGCGGCCATCACCCGGCTGCTGGTGACGCTGGCCATCCCGATCGGTGCGCTCGCCGTCTACCGCAGCATCGCCCGCCGCCAGGTCCGGCGGGATCGCGAGCAAGCAGCTGCGCTGCTGCGGGCCGAGCGCGAGCTGCACCAGGCAAAGGACGAGTTCATCGCCTCGATCTCTCACGAGATCCGCACGCCGCTCACGAGCATCTATGGCTTCTCGGAGGTGCTGGTGGAGTCGGGGCTGGTCGATCCCGACGGGGCAATGGAGCTGATCTCGCTCATCAACACGGAGTCGAGCGAGCTGTCCCGGATGGTCGAGGACCTGTTGACCGCCGCCCGCATCGACGCCGGAGCGCTGACATTCCACCCGTCCGCTCTCGCCGCCTACGAGGAGGTCGAAGCCGTGGTCGCCCCGCTACGCCGGGCGGGCGCGGCGGTGGACGTCGACTGCGCCACCGGGGAGCTGTGGGCCGACCGGGTGCGGTTCCATCAGGTGATCCGAAACCTCGTCTCCAACGCCGTCAAGCACGGCGGGCCGACCGTCCGGGTGACCGGCGGCCAGATCGGCGACCGCTACGTGTGCACGGTGTCCGACGACGGCGACGGTGTGGCCCCGGAGGTGCGGGGACGACTGTTCGAGAGATTCGTGCACAGCGGACACGAGTCGCTGCTGGTGGGCAGCGTCGGCCTCGGCCTGGCAATCGCCCGATCGTTGGTCGAGTCGATGGACGCGTCACTGCACTACGAGCGGGACGGCGCGTGGACGCACTTCGTCGTCGACTTCCCCGCCCGCCAGCCACTCGCAACCGGCGCCGCTCGAGAGCCGGCCGGCGCTGTCACGGCGTGATCGCCACGCCGCTCAGGGGGGCACGCCGATCGTGGCGCGTGCTGGCGGCGGTCGGCCTGTTGCTGGCACTGCTGCCCACGGTGGGGGCGACAGCCATGGGCGGGGCCTGCCACGCCATCAGCCGCGCCGGCTTCTTCGACGACCTGAGCAGTGTCGATCTCGCCGACCTCGACCCGGCGACGAACGAGGTGGACATCGGCTCGATCGGCACGTTGAGCATCGAAGCTGCAGACCGGCAGCCGGGATCGGGGACGCTGTACGCAGTCGACTACGACCAGGTGGGAGTGGTCGACGCGGCCACCGCCGCGTGGTCCCCGCTCGGTGCCACGCTCGGGTCCGGGTCGGGTCTCCTGGGCGTCCGCGCGTTCAACTCGGCGGGGGGCTTGTCGTTCGATGCGGCGACCGGCTACCTCTACGCCATCGTGACCGGCTCCGAACCGGAGCTGGCGATCCGCGTCGATCTGGGGACCGGGGCGGCAGTGCCCGACGGCATGGGACCGGGAGAGACCTACCGGGCGATCTCGCTGGGGCCGCCGTTCATCGTCACCGACAATCTCACCGAGCTCGCGATCTCACCGGTGACCGGCAACGCCTACGGGGTGGTACGACGGACGGCGGGAGCCAACCTGGTGACGGTCGACCTTGGCGCCGGCTCCGCCAGCAACGTGGGCCCGCTGCCGGTTGACACCACCGCCCTGGCCTTCGACGACGGAGGCCAGGCGTGGGGCCTGAGCGGCGACGGCACGCTGTTCACGGTCGACCTCACCACGGCTGCGACCGGGTCTTCGCGCACGATCGACAACTCCGGCAACTACCGAGCGCTGGCCTGCTCCGGGGGCACAGGCAACGCGCCACCGGTGGCGAACCCGGACGCGACGGGCACCGGGGAGGACACGCCGGTGGTGGTCGCCCCGCTGGCCAACGACACGGACGCCGACCTGGACCCGCTCACGCTGGACTCGTTCACGCAGCCGGCAA
This sequence comes from Acidimicrobiia bacterium, assembly GCA_041619955.1. Taxonomy (GTDB): domain Bacteria; phylum Actinomycetota; class Acidimicrobiia; order Spongiisociales; family JAOTWH01; genus JBFJZV01. The sequence continues at coordinate 5,958 of JBFKDA010000167.1, forward strand.
ACGGGACCGTCGTCGATCTCGGGGATGGGACCGTGCGGTACACGCCGGAGGACGACTTCAACGGTGTCGACACCTTCGACTACACGGTCACGGACGGAATCGCGTTCGACAGCGCCACGGTGACGGTGACGGTCAACTCGACCCCCGATCCACCGGTGGTGACCCCGACCGGCAACCAGACGGTCGCCGAGGGCGACCCGTGGTCGCTGGTGGTCACCGCCACCGACGGCGACGGCGACCCCCTCGTGTTGTCGGCGGTGGGCCTGCCCGCCTGGGTCACGTTCGTCGACAACGGCGACGGCACCGCCTCGCTGTCGGGCACCCCCGGCTACACCGACGCCGGCCTGTCCACGGTCACCGTCACCGCCGACGACGGCGCCCTGACCGGCGACGACGCCTTCGACCTCACCGTCACCAACACCAACCGCCCACCGGTAGTGGCCCCGACCGGCAACCAATCCGTCGCCGAGAACGACCCCTGGTCGCTGCTGGTCACCGCCACCGACCCCGACGGCGACCCCCTCACCCTCACCGCAGTGGGCCTTCCGGGCTGGGTCACGTTCGTCGACAACGGCGACAACACCGCGTCCCTGTC
>JBFKDA010000168.1:0-6533 GCA_041619955.1 Acidimicrobiia bacterium
CGGGAGCCGTGCAGCACTTCAACGTCGACAAGGCGCTGCTCGCCGCCGGAACCGCCGACCTGGCGTTCGGAGGCGGCACGATCAACAAGCCATTCCGCGTCATCATCGCCGGCAAGGCCGACTTCAGCAACGGCTGGCAGCCCGACGTGGAGTCGCTGGTCAAGGAGGCCGAGTCGGACCTCGCGGAGATCCTGCCCGAGGCCGGCCCCGACGCCTACAACCTCGAGATCTGGCTCGGCCAGTCGGCATCCGACCTCGCCGTCGTCAACCGGGACGCAGTGCCGCTGTCCAACGACACGTCGTTCGCCGCCGTATCGCTGCCCCGCTCCCCGCTGGAGACTGCGGTCTATCGCACCGAGCACCACCTCAACAGCGCCGACTTCCGGGCGGTCATCCCCGTCGGGCGGGATATCAAGGTGATGGGCGCCCGCAACCCGAGCGGCGCCCGGCTGACGGTGGCGGCGCCGATCAGGGCGGACCGGGTCGACAACCGCGCCCAGTACGACGAGGCGATCGGCGCGGTGCGCGACGCCGCCGAGGACGTCGCCCGCAACTACCTCGGCCACGCCGTACAGGTCAACGTCAACGGCGCCGATGCGGAGGACAGCCCTTACCTCACCGTCTCCGGCAGCTCGGCCGAGGCCGGCGACGACGGCCAGGTCGGGCGGGGCAACCGCTTCGGCGGGCTCATCACGCCGTACCGCCCGATGAGCCTCGAGGCGGCCGCCGGCAAGAACCCGGCCGCCCACGTGGGCAAGACCTACCACGCCGTCGCCTCGGACGTGGCCCAGCGGTTGCTCGCCGAGACCGCCGCGAGCGAGGTCACGGTGCGCATGCTCAGCTCGATCGGCGCCCCGGTCACCGAGCCCCAGGCCACCCACGTCGAGCTGGTCGGCGAGGTCGACGAGCGCCAGGTCGCCGCCACCGTGGCCGACTGCCTCGCCGACTGGGACGGGGTCCGCGACCGCCTCATCGCCGGCGAGTACGAGCTGTACTGAGCCCGGTGGTCTCCGGCTTCGCCGACGAGGGGTACGGCGCGGTCCGGGATGAGTTCGCCCGCAACCTCGCCGACCGTGGCGATCGGGGCGCGGCCGTGGCCGTGTACGCCGGCGGCCGGCCGGTGGTCGACCTGTGGGCCGGCGAGGCCCGGTCCGGCCGGCCGTGGGAGCGGGACACCGCGGTGTCGGTGTTCTCCACCACCAAGGGCCCCACGACGCTGACGGTGCAGCTGCTCACCGACCGCGGCGTGCTCGACCTCGACACCGCCGTTGCCGACTACTGGCCCGAGTTCGGCACCGCCGAGAAGCGGGCGATCACGCTGCGCGACGTGCTCACGCACCGCTCCGGCGTGATCACCTTCGACGGCTACGAGGACCTGCTGGCGCTCGAGAACCCCTGGGGCGAGAACGCCCTGATCGTCGAGGGCATCGCCGGTGCTGCGCCGCTGTGGGAGCCGGGCGTCCGGCACGGCTACCACGCGCTGACGTTCGGATGGATCCTCGGCGAGGTCGTCCGGCGGGTGACCGGGCGAACCCTCGGCACCGTGTTCGCCGAGGAGGTCGCCGCCCCGCTCGGCCTCGATTTCTGGATCGGCATGCCCGCCGGCCTGCAGGACCGGGTTGCCGACCTCGTCGACGCGCCGCCCGCTGAGGACCCGGCCGTTGCGGCGTACCTCGCCTTGTTCAACCCCAGCACCTGGACCGGTCGCGCCCACTTCGTCGGGCCGCAAGGCGTGGGGACCGCAGCCGAGACGTTCAACCAACCCGCAGTGCGGTCGGCGGAGATCCCGGCAGGTGGCGGCATCGGCACCGCGCGCAGCCTGGCCCGCATGTACGCGCTGCTCGCGGCGGGCGGCACGCTGGACGGCGTAACGCTGCTCTCGCCGAGCACCGTCAAGGTTTTCGCCGACGAGCAGCAGCGCGGCCCCGACGCGGTGCTGATCGTCGAGACGCGCTACGGCCTCGGGTATGCCCGCCCGACGACGCTGCAACCGATGGGACCGAACGACGAGGCCTTCGGCCACGGCGGGCTCGGCGGTTCGATCGCCTTCGCGGACCCGATCGCCGGGATCGGCTTCGCCTACACCCCCAACCAGCTCCTGTTCCCACGCCTCGACGAGACGACCCGGGCCCGGGCGCTCATCGACGCCGTGTACCGATGATCGAGCGCTCCGACGCGGCGCGGCGCGACGGTGAAGACCCGCTGGCCGACCATCTCCAGCTGTTCGCGATCCCCGAGCCCGAGGTGATCTACATGGACGGCAACTCGCTCGGCCGCCCGCCGCGCATGGCCCTCGTGAAGCTCGAGCGAACCGCGTGGCAGGAGTGGGCCACCGGGCTGGTGCGAAGCTGGGACCACTGGGTCGGCGAACCTGGCCGCATCGGCGATCTGCTGGGCACCGAGTTGCTCGGCGCTGAGCCCGGCGAGGTCGTCATCTCCGACCAGACCTCGGTGAACCTCTACAAGCTGGCATCGGCGGCCCTGGCGGCGCGACCCGAGCGCCCGGTGATCGTCACCGACGACACGAACTTCCCATCCGATCGCTACGTGCTGAGCGGGGTCGCAGCCGCGGCCGGCGGGGAGCTGCGGGTGGTCGACGCCGACCCCGTCCTCGGGCCGCAGCCCGACGATGTCGCCGCCGCCCTCGACGACCGGGTCGGGCTGGTCAGCCTCTCCCACGTCGGCTACAAGTCCGGGGCGATCGCCGACATGGCCGCGATCACGTCGCTCGCCCATGACGTAGGCGCGCGCACCCTGTGGGACCTGAGCCACGCGGCGGGGATCGTTCCCGTCGAGCTGGGTGAGACCGGTGCCGACCTTGCGGTCGGCTGCACGTACAAGTACCTCAACGGCGGCCCCGGCGCGCCTGCCTTCCTGTATGTGAGGACCGACCTCCACTCACAGCTCCAGCAACCGATCCACGGCTGGTTCGGCCACGCGGACATGTTCGCCTTCGCCGACGACTACCGGCCGGCGGCCGGCATCGGCCGCTTCGTCACCGGGACCCCGCCGATGCTGGCGGTGGCGGCGGCCGGGGCGGGCATCGAGACCTCGGTGCAGGCCGGGATCGCGGCCATCCGGGCCAAGAGCCTGAGCCTCACCGGGCTGCTCATCGACCTGTTCGACGAGATCCTGGGCCCGGCCGGCTTCACCCTCGCGACGCCACGGGATGAGGCCCGCCGGGGCGGCCACGTGGCGGTGCGCCACCCCGACGCGGCCGCAATCTGCCGGCGGCTCATCGACCGCCACCGGGTGCTGCCCGACTTCCGGCCGCCCGACACGATCCGCCTCGCCCCGGCCCCGCTGTCCACGCGCTACGTGGACGTGTGGGACGCCGCGCACGCGGTCGCCGCCGCCGTCGCGGTGTGACTGACGCCACCTGCCGGGCAGGGAATCAACCTGGCGGGTATCTTGGGCCGCAGCCACGCGTCGTGAGGTAGTCAGCGTTCGGCCTGGGGACGGGCCGGGGAAGGGGGCAAGCATGGACCTGCTCGAGGCGCTCCAGCAAGAGGGCGTCGACGTGCGGCCGGAGTCGGATTGGCGGACTCGGACTCGCAGCGGCACATTCGCGCCGCTGGGCATCATGATCCACCACACCGTGGGGATAGGCGACGGCACCTTTCGGGTGGTCAAGAACGGGAGGCAGGGGTTGCCGGGTCCGCTGGCGCACCTGCTGCCCCGCAAGGACGGCCGGGTGCACCTCATCAGCCAGGGCGTGTGCAACCACGCCGGGCGGGGCAACAAGGGGGTGCAGACGCTCACCGAGCGCGGGCTGCCGCCGCCGGGCAACGCCACGACCGCCGGTTCGATCTTCGGCAACCGCACCTACTACGGCATCGAGATCGAGAACCGCGGAACGCGGTCCGACCCGTACCCCGAGGTCCAGATGGACGCCACCGTGCGCTCCGCGGCAGCGATCTGCCGCATGCACGGGTGGACCGCCGACCGGATCGTGGCCCACAAGGAGTGGACCAACCGCAAGATCGATCCGATTTTCGACATGAACGAGTTCCGGGCCAAGGTTGCGGCGCAACTGGGGCACGGCGTGAACCCAGAGGAGGACGGTATGAAGATCGGTGACGACACGTCGGGCGATCCGGCAGGCGGCGACGTCGCGCGGCTGCAGGACATGCTCAAGCAGGTTACGGCGGCCCAGTTCAACGGGCAGACGACGGGCAAGTACACGAAGGCCACCGAGAACGCCGTGCGCCGCTACCAGGAGCACATCGGCCTGAGCCCGACCGGCATCGCCAACTCGTTGACGCTCGCCGTGCTCGCCACCGAGCGGCGCATCTGAACGGGCGACCCGGTACCGGCCCTACCGGGTGCCGGTGATGCGGACGCCGTTCGAGTCGAGGGTCCCCACCGACGCCGTGTAGGCCACGTCGCCGGGCGGCACGATCACGACGAACGTCGCCACGCCGGCGGCGTCCGCGGCGAGCGTCGCCGTGCCGGTGGCGCCTCCGGTGGTCTCCCAGCGCAGCGCGACGTCGGTGGCGGCGAGCTGGCCGGCCGGCGACTCGGCGACCGCGACCAGCACCAGCGGGGTGCCGGCCGGCACCGTGTCGAGCAGCAGCGGGTCGAGGGTGAGCACCCCCTGCTCGGCGTCGTCGGGCGAGGCGCCCGCCGCCTCGTCCGGCGCGATCGGGTCGTGGAGGTGGATGTTGCCGCCGTCGATGCCGTTGTCGGCGACCCGCGGCCCCGTGCTGTACGAGCAGCCCGCAGTGCACTCGACGGAGAAGTAGTCGACCGGCGGCTCGTGGGTCTTGCCGTTGTCGATGCCGCAGGCGAGGAACTCGGCGCCCTCGGTCTCGACGCCGCCCACCTCGAACGTCCCGGTGGCCGTGAACGCGAAGCTGGCCGCCCCGTCGAGCATCGTGCCGTCGCAATCGACCCCGGCGCCGGTCGACAGCGACGTGATCGTCGTGGCGTCGATCTTCGTGTCGCGGTCCTTGTCCTTGACCTGCAGCATGCCCTGCAACCGGTGCGTGGAATGCTTGGCGTCGAAGCTGAAGTCGACCTTGTCGTGCTTGTGGCCGCTGCCCCGATCCCACCACCCGGAGCCGTGCACCCGCCCCTCGCCAGCCGGCGGCTCATCGGCGTGGGTGGCGGTGACCGTGGCCGTCGCCTCGTCGCGGCGCCCCGTGTCGTCGACGACGGTCAGCGTCGCCGTGTAGGTGCCCGGTGCGTCGTAGCGGTGCGCCACCGACGCCTCGTGGATGTCGCCGCCGCTGGTGACGGGAGCGCCGTCGCCGGGATCGATGCTCCACGATGCGATCTCGTGGTCCTCCCAGCCCGAGTACGAGCGCCGCCCGTCGAGCGTGAAGTCGGCGCCCTCACCCGACACGGCGAGGTGGGCCGTCGGCCCGGTCGCCTCACCGGGGGCGCACAGGTCGGCGCGACGCAGCTCGGCGTCGCCGTCGCCGCGCGTGACGCCACCCAGGTCGAGCTGCTGGTCGCCCGCCGGCGGGCCGCCGGGCGTCCGGGTGACCGTGGCGTCCCGGGTCGTGCGAACGCCGTCCGGGTCGAGCCACTCCCGGAACCACGTCAGCGCCGCCATCTGGGTCCACCAGCGGTCGGCGAAGTAGGCGTGGTTGCCCGACGCCAGCAGCACCGTGTGCTGCTCGGGCATGGCGTTGGTGCGGCTGGCCAGCGCGGTCGCGTTCCACGGCGGCACCAGCGTGTCGTCGTTGGTGTACAGGTGTAGCGCGGGGGCGCGCACTCCCCCGCCGACGACGCCGTCGAGCGTGTCGACGGCCGAGTCCTGGCGCAGCATGAAGTTCGGCGTCGCCGCGAACTCCGGGCGGGCGCCGACGCCGGCGAGGTAGCCGCAGATGTCGGGGTTGCCGACCACCGTCGCCAGCAGGGCGGCGGTGGTTGCCGGGCTCCTGGCGGCGAGGCTGCGCTGGTCGGCCGGAGCCGAGAACGTGAGCGCGGCGTCGATCAGGCCGCCGTAGTCGATGCCGAGCGCGAGGATCGTGTTCTGGGCGCCCTCCGAGAAGCCGAGCACACCGATGTCGCGCGTGCCGCGGGCCGCCAGCCACTCCGCGGCGGTCAGCAGGTCCTGCGCCTCCTTCCAGCCGAAACTCTGGCCATGGCGGGTGCCGTCGGGGTGCCACGACCCGCCCCGGGCCCACTCCCTTCCCATGTCGCGGTGGTCGGGGGCGATCACGCTGTAGCCGTTGGCGTACAGGAACGCGGCGTACCGCACGATCGAGTGCTTGCCGTTGGTGTTGAAGCCGTGCATCACGACGATGCCCGGCGCCCCCGGCCGCAGCGCGGCGAAAGCGTGCAGCGGGGTGCCGTCGTACGAGGCCAGCTCGACGAGGTCGAAGCCGTCCGGGAAGTCGGCGAACGGCGGGGCCAGGTCGGCGAGCGGAGGCTGGTCGGGCACCGGCCCGCTGCAGCAGGCGCCCCCGGCCAGGTCGGTGAGGGGGAACGCCGCCGGGTAGTCGTCGGCGCCGAACGCGCCGTCGAGCCCGACGGGGGCTGCGCCCGGGTTGTACGGCAGCGCGAGCACGGCGGCCACCGCC